>JAHZHX010000003.1:43534-75617 GCA_019420065.1 Clostridiales bacterium
CAGCAAATTGACGTGCCCCAGAACCGCGAAGCGCTGCAAAGCTTTCTTTTTGACAGCTATACCGTGCGCGACGACGAGGACTGGGACTGACAGCAAGGAGTGTAATTCAATGGAAAAACTGCTGCATCTGACGCTTGATTTTATCGGGGAGCATTCCGCCGTTCTGCTTATCATCGTACTGGCGCTGCTGGTCGTCGGCATGGCGCTGTGCTTTATCTTCGACCGGCGCAGGCTCACGCCCCGCGACATTGCCGTCATGGGCATGCTGACGGCCCTCAATGTGGTCATGGCGGAGGTGTGCAAAATCACCATCATCCCCAATGTGCTGGTGCTGTCGCTGGGCTTTTTGCCGCTGGCCGTGAGCGGCATGCTCTTTGGCGTGGTGCCCGCCGTGACCGTGGCGGTCGTGGCCGATATCATCGGCGCGCTTTTGTTCAGTGCCGGCTCGTTCTACTTTGGCTACACGCTGACCGCTTTTCTGACAGGGCTTTTCTACGGCCTGTTCCTGCACAAAAAGAATCTGTCCGTCGCCCGAGTGGCCTTGTGCCAGGCGCTGGTATCCATCGTGTGCTTTGCCCTGCTCAATTCCATTTGGGCGCTCAACTGGGTATCCTCCGCCGCCGCGGGAAAATACATCGGCACACGGCTCATGTTCCAGCCCATTACCTACCCGGTATACCTGATCTTTTTGCTGATCCTGCGCAAATACCGCAAAACCATTGAAGGAGCGCTGAAAAAATGAGAGTCCGCAAGGGAGAGATCCTGCGCGTTCTGCGTGAAACCTATCCTGAAGCCAAGCCTGAGCTGAATTTTACCAACCCCTACGAAACGCTGGTGGCCACCATGCTTTCCGCCCAGTGTACCGACAGGCAGGTCAACAAGGTCACCCCCGCCGTGTTCCGCGATTTTCCCGACGCGCGCGCCATGGCCGCCATTGACGCCGACACGCTCTATCCTTATGTCAAAAGCTGCGGCTTCAAGACCAAGGCCGGCAATATCGTCGCCGCCTGCCGCCTCATCTGCGAAAAGCACGGCGGCGAGGTGCCCGCCACCATGGAGGCGCTGACCGCGCTGCCCGGCGTAGGCCGCAAAACCGCCAACGTCGTGCTGGCCAACGCCTTTGGCGTACCCAGCATCGCTGTGGATACGCACGTTTTCCGCGTTTCCAACCGGCTGGGGCTGGCCGACGCGGACAACGTGCTCGATACCGAAATGCAGCTGCGCCGCGCCATCCCCCGTAAGGACTGGAGCGACGCGCACCACTGGCTGATCTGGCATGGCCGCCGCATTTGCAGCGCCCGCGCGCCAAAATGCGATATTTGCCCGCTAAATGCCCTGTGCAAAACCTATCAGCTGCAAAATCAACCGTTAAAGGCAGAAAACCATGAGTCAAATACCGCATCCCTATGATCCCACGCACAAGCACAGCGAGCATATGCACCACAGCCATTGTGGTCTGTGCCGCATTGAGCTGGAGCATGTTACCGTCGCCGCGGGAGGCGATACGCTGCTGCAGGACGTTTCTTTGCACCTGCACTGCGGACAGCTCACCGCGCTGGTCGGCCCCAACGGCGCAGGCAAAACCACGCTGGTGCGCGCGCTTTTATCGCAGATTCCCTATACCGGCACGATCCGGCACATGGACGAGCACGAGCGCGTCCTGCGCTCGGTACGCACGGGCTATGTGCCCCAGCACCTGCTGTTCGACCGGCAAATGCCCGTCACCGTAAATGATTTTCTTGCCAGCGCGCTTACGCGCCGCCCGGTATGGACGGGCGTTGGCAAAAAAACGCGCCAGACCGTGGCGGAAGCGTTGTCGCTCGCGCAGGCCGCCCACCTGCAATCCCGCATGCTGGGGCAGCTCAGCGGCGGAGAATTGCAGCGCGTGCTGCTGGCCATGGCGCTCACGCCCACGCCCGACCTTTTGATCCTGGACGAACCGGTCTCCGGCATGGATCAGAACGGGCTATGCCTGTTTCTGGACACCGTGGCCGCGCTCAAGCGCCGCCACCACATGGCCATCCTCCTGATCTCGCATGACTGGTCGCTGGTGCGCCAGTATGCCGACGAAATGGTGCTGCTCAACAAAACCGTGTTGTGCGAGGGCACGCCGGATACCGTATTTGGCTGTGAAACCTTCCGCGAGGCCTTTCCCGCGGTGGTACGGGAGGATTAAATGGAAACGATTTACCGCATCATGGATGCGATCTTGCCCTTTTCCGTCTTTCGCTATGCCTTTATGAAAAACGCCCTGCTGGCGCTGCTGCTGCTCACCCCGCTGCTGGCGCTGCTGGGTACGATGGCCGTCAACAAAAGCATGGCCTTCTTCTCCGACGCGCTGGGGCACAGCGCCCTGGCCGGGGTCGGCGTCGGCGCGCTGCTGGGCGTGACCAACATCACGGCCATCCTGGTGGTCTTCGGCATTGTTTACGCGCTGCTGATTACCCGCATCAACCGCACGGGCGGCGCGTCGGCGGATACCAACATCAGCGTTTTTTCCTCCGCGGGGATTGCGCTGGGGCTGCTGCTGCTTTCAGGCAGCGGGCAATACAACAAGTATTCCTCCATCCTGGTCGGAGATGTGCTGGCCGTTACCACGACCGACCTTGGCTATCTGGCGCTGGCGCTCGTCGGCGGCGTCATCCTGTGGATGGTGATTTATAACCGTCTGCTGCTCACCGCCGTCAACCCGCAGCTCGCGCAAAGCCGCGGCATTGCCGCCAAATGGGTGGAGTACAGCTTCGTGATCCTGGTGGCGGTGGCGGTGATGCTCTCCATCCGCTGGGTGGGCGTGCTGCTCATCAACGCTCTGCTGATCCTGCCCGCGGCCGCCGCGCGCAATATTGCCCGCAGCGCCGCCCAGCACGCGCTTTTCAGCGTGCTGATTTCACTTTTCAGCGGCGTTGCCGGGCTGGCCGTCTCCCTGCCGCTGGGTACCAGCGTGGGCGCGGCGGTGGTGCTGTGCGCCGCCGTCTGCTACGCGCTGAGCCTGCTCCTATCCCGCCTGCTGCGCGTGCGCCTGCAAAGCTGAGGTTATCTATGCAAATGTACCACGACTCCCGCTCGCTTGACTGCCGCGCGCCTTTCGGCGCGCTGCGCTGCGGTGATATCCTGCGTCTGCGTCTCTACTGCGAGGGTGCGTGCGGCGCTGTCAGCGTTGTATTTACCGATGGCGAAGGCGCGCGTAGCCATGCCATGGCAGCGCTGGACGGCGGCGCATATGAATTGCGTCTGCCGATGCCCTCCTCCCCCTGCCTGTGCTGGTATTATTTTATGGCGGCGGACGCGGACGGCACGCCCGTCTATTACGGCAACGCCGCCGACGGACTGGGCGGCGCGGGGCAGGTCTATACGCATATCCCCCCCGCCTTTCAGGTAACGGTCTATGCCCGCGATTACATGCCGCCCGCCTTTCTGCACGAGGGGATCATGTACCAGATTTTTCCCGACCGCTTTTTCCGCGACCGGCCCATTCGCCGCACCCGGGAGGATATTTACCTGCATGACGCCTGGCAGGAGCCGCCGCTGGCGCTGTACGATCCCCGCAACGGGGATACGCATTCCAGCGACTTTTTTGGCGGCACGCTCAGCGGCGTCACGGAAAAACTCGACTACCTGGCCTCCCTGCACGTGACCGTGCTGTACCTGAACCCCATTTTTCTGGCCCGCAGCAATCACCGTTATGACACCGGCGATTATACGCAAATCGACCCCATGCTGGGCAGCGAGGAGGATCTGCGCACGCTGTGCCGCGAAGCCGAAAAGCGCGGCATGCATGTGCTGCTGGACGGCGTTTTCAGCCATACCGGGGACGACAGCCTGTATTTCAACCGCTACGGACGCTACCCTGCGCTGGGCGCGTATCAAAGCCCGGCTTCGCCGTATGCCTCCTGGTTCATTTTCAAACGCTTTCCAGACGATTACAAATGCTGGTGGGACGTTGTCACCCTGCCGGAAGTCAACAAGAATGCTCCGAGCTACCGCGCCTTCATTCTGGGCGAGGACGGCGTGGCCCGCCGCTGGGTGCGCTGCGGCACGTCCGGCTGGCGGCTGGATGTGGCGGACGAGCTGCCCATGTCCTTCCTGCGCGCGCTGCGGCAAAGCGTCAAGGCGGAAAATCCCGGCGCCGCCCTGCTGGGCGAGGTATGGGAGGACGCCAGCCACAAGATCGCCTATGAGCAAATGCGCTGCTATTGCCTGGGCGACACGCTGGACAGCGTGATGAACTATCCCCTGCGCGCCGCCGCCATTGATTTTGTCACCGGCAAAAGCGACGCGTATACGCTGGCGCGGCAGATCGAAAGCCTGCGGGAAAACTATCCCATGCCCTTTTTCTATTCGCTGATGAACCTGATGGGCAGTCACGACCGGCCGCGCCTGCTGAACGTTCTGTGCGGGGAGACCTGGGAAAGCGTGGATCCCCTGGAACGCGGCTCCTGCCGCTTAAGTCCCGATCAGCGCGCGCTGGCGGTACGCCGCCTGCGGGAAATGTGGAAGCTCTACGCCGCCATGCCGGGCATGCCCAGCCTGTATTATGGCGACGAGGCCGGGCTTGAAGGCGCGGCCGATCCCTTCTGCCGCGGAACCTTTCCCTGGGGCGCGGAGGATGCCGAAATTCTTTCCATCACCCGGGCGGCGCTATTGCTCCGCGCGGCGCGAAGCGTACTGCGCCGAGGCGCGTTTTCCATTACCGCCATTGACCGCGACAGCGTGCGCATCCGCCGTTTCTCGCATTCGGGGTTTGACGTTTTCGGCCAGCCGCTGGAAGACGCCGATTATGAGGTTGTGATCCACGCCATCCGCGCGTGATCCCATATATATTATTGAAGGAGAAACCATCCATGCTGATTTCCACCAATTCCGGCCTGTACAGCGCAGTACCCGGCTCCACCCGGATCCCCATGGCCGAGGCCATGGACTTTTTTGGCCGAATGGGCTTTGAAGCGGTTGACGTGAACTTCTGCGCCACCATCTACCCCGAGCCCGAACGCCATGAGCCCATTCTTGACGGCGATTGGAAAAAGAATCTCGACGGGGTGCTTGCCGCCATCCGCCGCAATCACCTGGTCATCTCCCATACCCACGTTCCCTTCTATAACTATGTGGAAGAGGGCGGCCGCCGCGCCTTCAACGATGAAATGATGTACCGCGCCATTGAGGCCACGGCTTACATCGGCGCTAAATACGCGGTCATCCATCCCCTGCGCGACGAGGAAAAGCATACCCTGATAGACGGCACCGTCGCCGTACTGACTCCCTTTAACGATTTTGCCAAGAAGCTGAACGTGACACTGTGCGTGGAAAATATGTATACCACCTATCCTCAGGAGCTGGCGGAGATCGTGGACCGTCTGGGCTGCGCCGCCTGCTGGGACGCGGGACACGCCAACTTCGGCAAGCATGACCAGTATGAGGGAATGATGCTGCTGGGCAGCCGCATCAAGGTGCTGCACCTGCATGACAATTACGGCACGCGCGACGACCACAGCCTGCCTTATCTGGGCACGGTGGACTGGCAGGGCGTGATGCGCGCGCTGCGCGATTTCGGCTATGACGGCACCTTCAACTATGAGGTCAGCGCCGGCAAGCTCCCCCTGGCACTGCGCGAGGATCACGCCCGCTACCTGGTTGACGCCGCCCGCCTGCTGCTCGGCCGCAATTAACGGTATAACTGCGTTGTATAATTGATTTTTTGAAATATTAGACCGGTCTTATTGACACGGACAACATCATCTGCTATATTGATAGCAGCAAATGCATGTAAGGAGCGTGAGCGTTTTCATGAATTATACGCAATCCATTCATTATGACGTGCTGGTCGTGGGCGGCGGCCCTGCCGGCATCGGCGCGACGGTGGCAGCGGCCCGCCAGGGCGCGCGCACGGCGGTACTGGAACGCGGCGGCATACTGGGCGGCATGCTGACCGCCGGTCAGGTGCAGCCCATCCTGGGCAGCGTAGCGCGCGGCACCGTCTATGACGAGGTCGTCAGCCTGCTCAACCGCGGTCACGAGGATGTGCCGGGGCTCACAACCCACAACGGGCGCGAAATCCATGTGGACGTGGAAGAGGCCAAGGAACGCCTGCTGCGCCTGGTTTATGACAGCGGGGCCGAAATCTATCTGCATACACCCGTGATCGACGTTATTGTCGAAAACGGGCGCGTAACCGGCGTGATTGCCGGCACGGCGCACGGCCCCTGCCGTTTTACCGCAAGCATCGTCATCGACGCGACCGGAGACGGCTTTGCCGCGGCCCGCGCGGGCGCGGAATTTGAGATCGGCCGCGGTTCCGACGGCCGCTGCCAGCCGGCTACCATTGAATTTCTGATCGATCAGCTGGATGAAAGCCGCGCCCTCTCCTGCTATGGCGGCAGCGATCCGGTCACGCTGCCGAACGGCAAAAAGTATTCCGAGCTTTGCAAGGAAGCCAGCGCCCGGGGCGAGCTGCCCGAGAACGTGACCATTGTGCGTCTGCACAAAACCTTCTACGAGGGCGAACGCAACGTCAACGCCACCCAGGCCAACGGTTTTGACACGCTGAGCGCCAAGGGCGTGGTGGAGGCCGAGCTGCTGCTGCGCGCGCAGATCGACAAGATCGTCGCCTTCCTGCGCCGCAATATTCCCGGCTATGAAAACTGCCGCGTCAAGTCCTCCGCCTCGACCCTGGGTGTGCGCGAAACCCGCCGCATCACCGGTCTCTCCCGCGTGGAGGACAGCGATGTGGAAACGGGCGCGCGCCGCGAGGACGTGGTCGTTCACAAAGCCTGGTTCCTGATCGATATTCATAATCCGACCGGCGGCGGCCAGGCCGAAAAGCGCGCCCAGCCCGCCATTCCCTACGACATCCCCTACGGCGCGCTTGTCCCCAAGGGGCTGGATGGCATCTATACAGCGGGACGCTGCATCAGCGGCACGCACCGCGCGCACGGTTCCTACCGCGTGATGGCCATTTGCCTGGCCACCGGTCAGGCCGCCGGCACGGCGGCGGCGCTGTGCGTCAGGCATGGCGTGCAGCCGCGCGAGTTGGACTATCACGCCGTGCAGGCTGCGCTTGAGGCGCAGGGCTGCGAGCTATTTGACAAAAAATAAAATACTGTTTTAAGAAAGAGGGATAACTATGCGTACAGTATCCGTTCAGAAGAACGCGCCTATCGTGGGCAGCTATGACGTGGTGGTCTGCGGCGGCGGCCCGGCGGGCTTTATTGCCGCGGCAACGGCGGCCCAGGAGGGCGCCAAAACCGCCCTGATCGAGCGTTACGGTTTTCTTGGCGGCATGGCCACGGCGGGCTACGTAGCCCCCATCAGCGTTTTTACCTATAATAATGCGCTGGTGATCGGCGGCACGCCCTGGAACTTTGTCAAAAAGCTGGAAGCCCTGGGCGGCGCTCACATCGAAAAACCCCTGGGCAACATCGCCTTTGATCCCGAGCTGTACAAACTTTGCGCCCAGCGCATGGCGCTGGAAGCAGGCGTAGACCTGTACATGCATTCCTACCTGTCGGGCTGCGCGATGGAAAACGGCACGCTCCGCCAGGTCATCATCGAAAACAAAAACGGCACGGAGGCCGTCGAGGGCAAGCTGTTCATCGACGCGACCGGCGACGGCGATCTGGCCGCCATGGCCGGCGTACCCATGCAGCCGCAAAACGGCGATCCGCTCCAGCCGGCCTCGATGTATTTCATCCTTGCGGGCGTGGATACCGATTCGGAAATGATCAAGACCGCCATGCACCACAACCGTCAGGGCGTAAACTGCCAGTGCATGCCCATGCGCGAACGGCTGCTGGCGCTGTCCATCCAGGAAAAGCTGCCCAACTTCGGCGGCCCCTGGTTCAGCACCACGCTGCATGACGGCTGCATCGCCATCAACATCACCCGCTCGCCTGCCGATGCGTGCGACAACCGCGATTTCACGCATGCCGAATGCCAGATGCGCGAGGATGTGTACCGCCTGACCGAGCTGCTGCGCCGCGAATTCAAGGAATTTGCCAACTGCTTTGTGGCTTCGATAGCCACGCAGGCCGGCCCGCGCGAGACCCGCCGGATCCTGGGCGTGCATACCATCACGGCGGAAGAGTATCTGGGCGCGTATCACTATGAGGACAGCGTATCCCGCGGCGCGCATCCCATCGATATCCATTCCTCCAATCAGGGCGAACAGGCCGTCCGCTTCCTGGAAAAGGCCGCTTATGTGCCCTATCGCGCCCTGATTGCCGCAGACTTCCCCAACCTGCTGGTAGCCGGGCGCTGCATCTCCGCCGACAGACAGGCCTTTGCCTCCCTGCGCGTGCAGGCCAGCTGCATGGGCATGGGGCAGGCCGCCGGCGTCGCCGCCGCCCAGTGTGCCCGCAGCGGCAAGCCCGTACAGCAGGCCGACGTCGCCGCGCTGATCGAACGCCTCAAGACGTTGGGCGCCGTGCTGTAAAAAGCGATTGACAAATCCCGCATTCTACTATATATTACAAACAGGTTATAACGAATGTTGCGCATTCGGTTCAAGGCCGGCTGCGCAACATTTCTTATCAAAGCGGAAAGGACATGCCGATGATTACCATCCGGGAAATCGCCGCCATTGCGGGCGTATCCAGAAGCACCGTGTCCCTGGTCATCAACAACAGCCCGCTGGTCAAGCCGGAAACGCGCGAACGGGTGCTGCAGGTCATCCGAGATACCGGCTATGTGCCCAACAATAATGCCCGCAACCTCAACTGGCACACCACCAGGAGCCTTGGCATTGTGATCCTTTCTGACCAGCAGCGCACAAACGAATACAATTTTTCCAATTCCGTGGGGCTGTTTTCCCTCAACGTTATGGACGGCATCTCCAGCCGTCTGGCGGATACCGAATACAGCGTGATTATTGAATATTTTTCGCATGACGCGCCCAGTGAAGAGGTATGCGGCATCCATACCCCGCAAAGCATGCGCCTGCCAAAGCTGCTGCGGGAACGCAAGGTGGACGGCGCTTTCATTGTCGGCGGCTACTGTGAGGACGGCTTTCTCCGTTCCTGCCTGGACACGGGCATTCCGCTGGTCGCGGTCGGCGTGAACCCGCCGGAAGCGGCGTGCGATACTGTGATTTCGGACTCTGAAAACGCCACCTACGACGCATTCAGGCTTCTCTATGAGCGCGGCCGCCGCCGTCTGGCGCTGATGAACTGCCCGCGCCTTTTCGGCTCCTCGGCCATGCGTCTGGCAGGCATGCGGCGTTTCTGCGCCGAGTACCGCCTGCCCTTTGATGAAGCAAACGTGCTCTATGCCCTGCACAACAACGGGGAAAGCGCCTACAACGCCATCCGGGACGTTTGGGAAAAGGGCCTTCGGTTTGACGGGCTGGTCGCCGCCAACCCGCAGGCGGCGCTTGGCATCATGCGCTATCTTTCCGAGCAGCACGTGCGCATCCCCCAGGACATTTCTATCATCGCCTATGAGGATAACGCGCTGTGCGGCTATGCCATTCCCCCGCTGACGGCCATCAACATCCAAAAAGAAAAAATGGGCGTGCAGGCGGCTGAAATGCTGCTCAGCCGTCTGGAAAATCCCGGACAGGCGGCGCAGGAGTTTGTCATGCCGCACTATACCGTCATGCGCAGCAGCACATAAGCTGCGTTTTTATGATTTAGACCGGTATAAACCGACTATAAAGGAGCGTTTATTATGGATTCTTACCAACTGCAATGCAATATTCCCTGCTCGTACCGCGCGGACGTTGCCGTTGTTGGCGGCGGTCCCGCCGGCGTGTGCGCCGCGCTGGCAGCCGCCCGCTCGGGCGCAAAAACGCTGCTGATCGAAAGCGGCAACTGCCTGGGCGGCATGGCCACGCTGGGGCAGGTCAACCCTTTCATGACCTGCTATGACAAGGACGGGGAACAGATGATCCTGAAAGGGCTGTTCGAGGAGATCGTCGAGCGTCTGATCGCCCGCGGCGGCGCGCTGCATCCCGGCTCCATCCCCGCCGGATCGGCTTTTACTTCCTATATTATCGTAGGCCATAAGCATGTAACGCCGTTTGACCCGGAGCTGCTCAAGGTCGTGCTGGACGAAATGTGCCAGGAAGATGGCGTGCAGGTGCTGTTTCATGCCTCCTTTGTCTCCCCTGTCATGGAAGGCAGCGCCGTGCGCGGCCTGATATTGGCGACCAAGGCAGGACTGCGCCTGGCGGAAGCAAGGATGGTCATTGACTGCACGGGCGACGCAGACGTGGCGTACCGCTGCGGCGTGCCCTGTGAAATGGGCGACGAGGCCAGCGGCCGCATCCAGCCCGCCACGATGTTCTTCCGCATCGGCAATGTGGATTCGGCCAAGGTCGAAGCCGACATTGACGCCAACCGCGACAATTTTTACCGCAAGGACGGCGTAAACTACCGCTCCTTCCATTGGCGCGTGACCCAGGCGCGCGAGAACGGCGACTGGAACCTCAAGCGCGTTTCCATCGGCATGTTCCGCGGCGTGCGCGAGGATGAGTGGAACATCAACACCTCCCGCATCATGGGCGTGGACGGCACCGACCCCGACAGCGTTTCCGCCGCTGAGATCGAAGGCCGCCGCCAGGTACAGGAAATTTTCCGCTTCCTGAAAAAATACGTTCCCGGCTGCGAAAACGCCGTGCTCATGTCCACCCCCGCGCATGTCGGCATCCGCGAAACGCGGCACATCAAGGGCGAATACACCCTGACCACCGACGATGTGCTGGGCGGCCGCGTGCCGGAGGACAGCATCCTTCTGGCCGCCAACTCCATTGACGTGCATGGCCGTTTCGGCCCCATGAGCAATGAATACGTGACCGTGCAGAACGGCCAGTGGTATGGCGTGCCCTATCGCTGTCTGGTACCGCTGGGGGTGGAAAACCTACTGGTGGCCGGGCGCAGCGTCTCCGCCACCTCGGAGGCGGCGGGCGCGATCCGCGTAATGCCGCCCTGCATGGCGCTGGGCCAGGCCGCCGGAACGGCTGCCGCGCTGGCGCTGCGGGAAGGCGTTTCGCCCCGCGCGCTTGACACGCGCCTGCTCCTTGAAAATTTGAAAGCACAAAACGTTTTTCTGCCCTGAGCAACAGAAAGGCCGCAAACATGAAAGAAACGTATCTGCTCGGCATTGATTTTGGTTCGCTTTCCGCCCGCGCCGCCATTTGCCGCGCCGCGGACGGAAAGGTCATGGCGGAAGCCGATTCCGCCTATGCGCACGGCGTCATGAGCGAGGCGCTGCCCTGCGGCAAAAAGCTGCCGCCCGACTGGGCCCTGCAGCACCCGCAGGACTACCTGGACGCTCTTGCCCAAAGCGTGACCGCCGCGTTGGAAAAAAGCGGGCTGCCGGGCAGCCAAATCGCCGGGATCGGCATTGATTTTACCGGCAGCACGCCCATGCCTCTGGCCAAAGACGGCCGTCCGCTGTGCTTTTTGCCAGAGTTTGTCCATGAGCCGCATGCCTACGTCAAACTCTGGAAGCATCATGCCGCCGCCCGGGAGGCAGAGCAGCTCAACGAGCTTTGCCGCCGGCATGCGCCGCAGCTGCTGGAAACCTTTGGCGGCCGCATCAATGCGGAATGCTTCTTTGCCAAGCTTTTGCAAGTGCTGCACGAAGCGCCCGCCGTGTTTGAGGCAGCCGACCGCTTTCTGGAAGCGGGCGACTGGATCACGCAGTGCTTGACCGGCACGGATGCGCGCAGCGCTTCCATGGCCGCCAACAAGGCCTTTTATCAGCCCGGCGGCGGCTATCCCGCATTTTTAAGGGAAGCGCACCCCGCTTTTGACGGTATTGCGCGCAGCAAACTGCGCGGAAAGCTTTGCGGCATTGGTCAGGTTGCCGGGCACCTGACCCCGCAGATGGCTGCGCGGCTGCATTTGCCCGCCGGGATCCCCGTCTGCGCGCCGCAGTTTGACGCGCATGCCGCCGTGCCCGCGCTGGGAATCGACGGGGAAGGCGCGGCAATGCTGTGCGTGGGCACCTCTTCGGCGCTGATCCTGGCGCATCCCGATTTCCGCCCCGTGCAGGGCACGACCGGCGTGATTTACGAAGGCACGCTTCCCGGCCTGTACGGCTATGCCTCCGGGCAGGCCAGCATGGGCGACCTGCTGGCCTGGTTTGTGGAAAACTGCACGCCTGCCGAAACGGCTGCCAAAGCGCATGCCCAAAACATCAGCGTGCATGCATTGCTCAGCGAAGAGGCCGCGCGGCTCCGGCCCGGTCAGAGCGGTCTGCTCGCCCTGGACTGGTGGAACGGCAACCGTTCCGTATTGGCCGACAGCGAGCTGAGCGGCCTCATGCTGGGCATGACGCTGCAAACCCGCCCAGCGGAAATCTATCGCGCCCTGATGGAATCCCTGGCCTTTGGCCTGCGCCGCATTCTGGAGTCCCATGCCGCCGCCGGCATTTACGTGCATACGCTGCACCTGGCAGGCGGTATCTCCTATAAGAATCCCCTTTTCATGCAAATCATCAGCGATGCGACCGGCATGACGCTGCGCGGTTCGCTTCCCGTATCCACCCCGGCCGTGGGCATGGCTATTTTCGCGGCGGTCGCCGCTGGGATCTATCCCGGCATTCCGGAGGCGATCCGGCACATGAACTGCCTGAGTGACGCCTGCTACCGCCCTAACGCCGAGAATTCCCGCGTATACGATGCCCTGTACCACGAGTATCTTTTGCTGCACGATTATTTCGGCCGGGGCGGCAACGACGTGATGAAACGTCTGCGCGCGCTGCGCCGCACACAGGGGGAAAGAATATGATCGATTTAAAAAGCGCCTCGCTCCATACCGCCGACGTATGCGTCGTCGGCGGCGGCATGTCCGGCCTGATTGCCGCCGTTTCCGCCGCCCGCCACGGCGCAAGAGTGCTGCTCATGCATGACCGGCCGGTGCTGGGCGGCAACGCCAGCAGCGAAATCCGCATGTGGATCCGCGGCGCTTCGGGCAAGGAAAACCGGGAAACGGGCATTTTGCAGGAAATTGAGCTGGAAAACATCTACCGCAATCCCACCATGAATTATTCCTTGTGGGACAGCGTCCTTTTGCAAACGGCGCTGCAGGAAAAGAACATTGAGCTGCTGCTCAACTGCTCCTGCCTGGACGCGCGCATGGACGGCAGCCGCATTGTTTCCGTTACCGGCTGGCAGCTGAACACCTATACCTTCCATACGGTCGAGGCCGCGGTATTTCTGGACTGCTCGGGCGACAGCGTACTGGCCCCGCTCACCGGCGCGGCCTTCCGCGTCGGGCGCGAAGGGCGTGATGCGTTTGGCGAATATGCCGCCCCGGCGCTTCCCGACCGCAAAACCATGGGCAATTCCTGCCTGCTTCAGGCCCGGCAGACCGATCATCCCTGCCCCTTTACCCCGCCGGAATGGGCCTGCGTCTATCCCGACGACGAAAGCATGTACGGCAAGGATCATGATTTTATCCATACCCACACCAACTTCTGGTGGATCGAGCTGGGCGGCGAGGGGGACTCCCTCCTGGACGCGCAGGAAAACGGCATGGAGCTGCTCAAGGTGGCCTTTGGCGTATGGGATCACATCAAGAACCGCGGCGATCACGGTGCGGAAAACTGGGAGCTGGAATGGGTGAGCTTCCTGCCGGGCAAGCGTGAAAGCCGCCGCTACGAGGGCGATTACATGCTGACACAGCAGGATCTGGAAGAAGGACGTCCCTTCCCCGACGTTGTGGCCTTCGGCGGCTGGACGATGGATAACCACGACCCGCGCGGTCTGCGCTATCCGGGCTATTCTTCACATCATATTCAGGTCGTCTCGCCCTATGCCATCCCCTACCGCTGTCTGTATTCCCGCAATATCGACAACCTGATGTTCGCGGGCCGCAACATCAGCGCCTCGCACATGGCCATGAGCTCCACGCGCGTGATGGCCACCTGCTCCGTGATGGGCCAGGCTGCCGGAACGGCCGCCGCCCTGTGCATCCGCTGCGGCTGTCTGCCGCGCGACGTTTGGCAGCAGCATATTGCCGCGCTGCAAACGCTGCTCCTGGACGACGGCTGCTTCCTGCCAGGACTGACGCGCCCCATCCGCGGACATTTCGCGCTTTCGCTGCCGGATGACAGCGTGCTGCGCAACGGCTGGGAGCGTCCGCACGGCGGCATGCCCAACCGTCTCCTGCTGCCCGAGGGCAGCGCCCTGACCGTCACGCTCTGCGCCCCCGGGCGCGTGCTGCGTCTGGCGCTGGATGCCGATTTTTCCCGCGAGAGCATTTCCATGAACCGGAAATACCAGCAGTTTTCCAACCGCGCCCATGTTTTCAAGGATGAACCGCCGCTGAATATGCCCGCGCCCCTGCTGAAAAGCGTCCGTATCCGCTGCGTTCTGGCGGACGGGAACGCCCGGGAATTCGCCCTTGACAACAACCGACAGGCGCTGCTGCGTTTCTCCCTGCCCGAAGGCACGCGCGCCGTCACGCTGGAAGCGCTTTCCTCCTGGGGCGAACAGGGCGTTGGCCTGTTTTCCCTAGACATTCTGTGAAAAACCCCTTGCTTTGCCGCCTGCCTTCACGCAGGCGGCTTTTTCATGCAGTATTGGGCCTTTCCGCAGCCGCTGCATACAATAACTGTGTCAGAAATTTATACTTTCCCATTTTTTGTGCTTGATATAACAAATGTTTGTGCTTAAAAATACAAACATTTTTTATCCGGTTTATGATAATATAATAACGAGCAATCGCCTGTTTCTGCACAAGAACAGCGAAAATATGAAAGGAGAATACCCCCATATGAAGAAACTGTCTCTTCTTCTGGCCATCATGATGATGATGACCGCTCTCGTTCCCGCCTTTGCGGAAACCGCGACCGAGGGCCCAACCGAAGCTGAGCTGCTGGCTCAGAACTGTGATTTTGCGCTGATCGAAGCCAATGGCGATCAGCCCCGCCTGACCTACATTGAAGGCGTGACCAACATCCTGGATGTTGACGGCCTGAAATTCAAGGACATGAACGGCAACGGCAAGCTGGACGTTTATGAAGACTACCGCCAGGATACCGACGCCCGCGTGGCCGATCTGCTCAGCCAGATGACCAACGAGGAAAAGGCCGGCCTGCTGTTCTGCGTCAGCGCCAAGCTGGACGACGCCCGTACCCTGATCCCCGATTTCAAGAACAACTGCATGCTGTTCAACCTCAACGGCACTCCCGTGTCCGTTGTGAACACCCTGAACAACCTGCAGGCGAAGGCCGAGGAAGAGCGCCTGAGCATTCCCATGACCTTCACCTCCGACCGTGAGTACAACGCTTTCGCCGGCTACATCGACAAGGCGCACATCGGCTTTGGTACCGCCAATGATCCCGAACTGGCCTACAAGCTGGCGTACCTGTACGGCAAGGCCATGGTCGCCATCGGCGTGCATGTGACCTTCGAGCCCTACGCCAACGAGATCGGCGCTCAGTACGGCGAGAACCCCGAGCATATCGCTGCCATCGTCAGCCAGGAAGTAAAGGGTCTGGAAGACGCCGGTTTCGCCTCCTGCGTCAAGCACTGGATCGGCCGCGGCGGCGACAGCAACTTCGGCAATGCCCGCAGCATCGCTCAGAACTTTGACAACTGGATGGTCGGCTGGAAGGCCGCTCTGTCCGGCGGCAACGAGTGGGTCATGACCAACTGCGGCGGCACCGGCATCACCAACACCGTTGACGTGAAGTGGGACCGCGTGACCATGAGCTACCTGCGCGACACCCTGGGCTTTGACGGCGTTGTCGTCACCGACTGGTGGGCGCTGGGTATGCGCACCAAGGTTTCCGGCGTGAACCCCGATGGCGTTGAGCTGTCCGAGCAGTCCTTCGAGTGGCTGTATGGCAAGGCGCTGGAGTACGGCACCGACGTGTTTGGCGCCGGCAGCCTGAACCATGGCCTGGAAGTGACCAACACCATGGGCAACTGGCCTGACGTGATGATCCACGGCATGGAGACCGGCGAAGTCGAAATGCAGTATGTTGATCGCGCTGCCACCCGCGTGCTGCGCTTCAAGTTCAACAAGGGCCTGTTCGAGAACCCCTACCGCGTGGTTGAAGAAGCTCTGGCCACCGTTGCCAGCGCCGAATACGCCGCCAACCCCACCGAAATCAAGACCAACGAAGACCTGCGCGCCGCCCGTCTCCCCGAAGAAGTGGAACTGGCTGAGCAGCTTCAGGCCAAGTCCGCCGTTCTGGTCAAGAACGACAGCGACATCCTGCCTCTGAAGGAAGGCACCAAGATCTACATCGAAAGCTCCAACACCGATACCCTGCCCCATTACGTGCAGTACCTGAACCAGTTCGGCACCGTGGTTGACAGCATCGCGGACGCTGACGTTGTGATCGGTTACTTCTCCACCATTAACGACGCTGCCGAGCTGATGATCGAGGATGCTCAGGACGCCGGCAAGCCCGTCATCCTGACCCTGACCAGCAAGGCCACCGAGTACACCCTGAAGAACTCCAACGCGCTGATCTACATGCCCTACAGCCAGCAGCCTGACCATGGCTCCGGCGAGGCCGGCTTCATCTACGGCACCGAGCCCTGGATCTACGCCGACCTGCTGTTCGGCGTGCGCGAGCCCGAAGGCATCATCCAGAAGGAGCAGGCCCGCAACAACTTCGAAGACGCTGCCCAGTGGAAGGATCTGGCTGGCGATCAGGGCGCTTCTCCCTACGTTCGCCTGATGGTCCAGGCCACCATGGAAGATGACGAGAACCATGCTTCTCCCAGCAACTGGGGCGATCCGCTCATCTCCTACAACTATGGTATGCGCTATGGCAAGCAGCCTGAGTTCAAGTACAGCTGCCTGATCCTGCCCATCAGCCAGGTTGAAGAAGAATCCACCGACAGCCGCGGCAACGCCGTGTTCACCGTTGTGAACAAGACCGAAGCCAAGGCCGGCGAGCCCTTCACCATCTATGCTCTGCTGCGCAACAACGGCGCTGACGGCATCACCACCGTGCAGGCTCTGGCCAACGGCGAAGTGGTTGCCGAAAAGATCATGACCGTGTCCGGCGGCAGCTGGCGCGTGCTGCAGATGGATCTGACCCTGGCCGCTGGTGAATACACCATCCAGGTTGGCGATCTGACCGGCACGATGACCGTGGTAGACTAATTCGCAAAGCACTATACAAAACGGGGACGGCGTTCAAAACGCCGTCCCTTTTTTATTTTCAAAATCCATAAAATCATTCCATAAAAGACAATATTCTGTTTGACAAATGAAAAAAATACCATTACAATATATAATGTATCAATATTTCTCAAAATACATGCAAAGAAGGACAAAAACGAATGAAAACTCTACGCTCCTTATCCCTCTCACTACTCTGCGCTGTTCTGCTGCTCGTCCTTTGTATGCAGAACGTACCAGCCGAAGGAAGTAGTGTTTCCGCTCATTGGGATGCTGATGCCTCTACCCTGACGATAACGGGCGATGGAACGCAAATCATCAATCAGGAAACCCTGTCCTCCATCCTTATCAATGGCGATGCATCCCTTTCCCTGGATTCGATTCGCGCCAGCATTGCCAATCTAAAAATCGAGCACGTTGACAAAGTTGCTTCCTCAAGCAATGTTTCTCTGTTCCATCATTCCGCTTATCCCGCGCTGACCAACGTTGCGCTGACCGACGTGACCACCATCGGCCGCGGCGCGTTCTCCGCCAACGCCAATTTGACCACGCTTACCATTGACGGTTTCATGACCATCGAGAGCAAAAGCACCGGGTATCAATACTCCGACGGCCCGTTCCAGAACTGCGTTGGTTTGGTAGATGCAACGATCAAGGGCAACGGCAAAAACTCCGGCAGCGTTATCGGCAGCAATGCCTTTGCCTCCTCCAGCGCCGACAGCACACAGGGCAATGTGCTGACCATCCGTGATGTTGAAACGATCAGCGATTCCTCCTTCAGCTATGTCAACTTCAGGGAGCTCGTCGTTGATAACGTGCAGAAAATCGGCGGCGTGGAATCCTCCATGCCCGGCTGGCTGCTGGGTACCTCTTTCAGCTACAGCAAGCTCACCAAAGCCACCATTTCCAACACCGGCCTGATATATGGCAGTTCCTTCAGCCGCAGCAATCTGCTGACCGATGTTGTGCTGACCAATGTCGATATGGTGGACGACGCCGCCTTTGTTTACTGCCCGGCGCTCACCCATGTGACCTGCAATCAGATTGGCACGATCAATGCCGATGCGTTCTATGGCTGCACCGCGCTGAAAACGCTGACTGTGGACGGAACCACGCGGCTTGGCTACATTGCCACCGACCGCAATATCAAAGAAATCTTCGACCTGGTTTCCGGACTGCAGGGCCGCATCCGGGCCTCGATGGCGGGCAAATTCTTCCTGGATCCCGCAAAGCAGATTCTGGAGCTCAAGCCGGAAAGCGGCTGGACCGATACCACCAAGGGCGCAAGCAACGCCTGGAACAGCTATCAGAACCAGACCCAGATTCTCGATCAGGCGCGTTGGAAGGAGGGGACCAACTCCACCGTCGCTCAGGCCCAGGTGCAGGCGTATACCACGCTGCAAAAGCAGATGGACTTCGTTTTCGTGCTGGATATGTCCAGCTCCATGCAGTATATCGGCGCGGAGAGCGATATGAACGCCAAATGCTTCGAGCTGTATTCCAAAGTGCAGGACGTTGCCGGCGCGCTGCTTGAAAAACGCGCGGACATTGACTGCAAGGTTGCCTTTGTTACCTTTGCCGGGTCAAATTACAATCGCAATCTGCGCATCGAAACTACCGGTTTCTATGATGACTATGCCGCGGTGGAAAAGGATTTTCTTTCCACACTAACGCCGCCGATGGGCTATACCCCCTTCGACAGCGCACTTGAAGCGGCTAAAGAATTACTGGACAGCCGGAGCGGCGCGGATCAGGGCAGAAATGTTTCCATCATCCTCATCAGCGACGGTATCCCCGAGCCAACCAGCTATTACGAGGAAATCCTGAACGGCGCCAAAGCCGCGGCGGACAGCATCAAAGCCAATGGCGCTGCGATCTTCGGTGTTACTATGTCCATTGAAGAGGATTATAAGCCTTATGCCGACAGTACCATGAAGACGATCTGCTCGGACGGGCTGTACTTCGACTCTGACGACGCCAAAAGCTTCAGCGACGCCGTCAACCAGGCCATCAACGAGGCCTACGGCCATTATACGATGTCCATTCCCGTCGGCGCGGATTACAACGGCAGCACAGTTGCCAATATTGTCCCCAGCTGCGGCAGCGCCGCTTATAACGCCAAGACCAACGCCATTGAATGGAAAATCACCGGCATGCCGTTCCAGACGCATACGCTGACCTATGAAGTGACGCTGAAAAAGCTGGCGAACGGCACTTATCCCAACGGCACCTTTGACGTAAACGACGACAGCACCGGCGGCGCTGTCCTGAACAATGCCGGGGACATCACGGTAAATACCATGAAATCGCCCAAGCTCTCCCGCGCCGCGGAGCCGACTCCCACTGTCACCGTGCAGCCCACGGCCACGCCGACCGTACCGCCGATCGACATTCCCCAAACCGGCGACAACAGCCATCTGCCGCTGTCTCTTGGGCTTCTGCTCGTCAGCGCGGCCGGTCTTGCCCTGATCCTGTGCTATCACCAGAAGAAAAAGTATAACCATTAATTTCATCTGAAGCGCCTCGCAGAATTGCGGAGCGCTTCATTCTGTTGACAAAGTCAACAGAATGGCAGAGGTTGAGAAAGTCCGCAAGGCAAGGAAACGAGCTTGCAGATCAGGGAGCTTACACAGACGTAAGTGACCGCCATCCGCAAGTGAAGTTGACACAGCAAGCAAAAATTCCTTCGATTTTCTCTTTTTTTGAAGGAATTTTTGCGTTTGCGGATTTTGTCAACGCTCTGAAGCGCCTCGCAAAATTGCGGAGCGCTTATCATTTTTCTTGACACGTCCTTGTATATATGCTATAATAATAAATGATAATTGAATACCTTATCAAGAGCGGCGGAGGGAACGGCCCGATGATGCCCGGCAACCGGCGCGCAAGCGTGCGGTGCTAAATCCGGCGGTACCTTGTACCGACAGATAAGGCGTGGAAGAAAGATTTCATTTCGCTTGTCTGTAAGGCAAGCGTTTTCTTTTGCGCAGAAGAAGGAGAAGAAGAACATGAGAAAACTGTTTACATCCGAAAGTGTGACCGAAGGACATCCCGACAAGGTGTGCGACCAGATCTCCGACGCGGTACTGGACGATATGCTGCGGCAGGATCCTGCCTCCCGCGTAGCCTGCGAAACCTGCACCACCACCGGTCTGGTGCTGGTGATGGGTGAAATCACCACAAAAGGTTATACCAACATTGAAAAGATTGCCCGCCAGGTGATTCTGGATATTGGCTATGACGATTCCGTGATGGGCTTTGACGGCAATTCCTGCGGCGTGATGGTCTCCGTCCATGAGCAAAGCCCCGATATCTCCATGGGCGTGACCGCGACCGCCGACCACGAGCAGGGCGCGGGCGATCAGGGCATGATGTTTGGCTATGCCTGCAACGAAACGCCGGAAATGATGCCCATGCCCATTGCCCTGTCCCACCGTCTGACCCGCCGCATGGCTGCCGTGCGCAAGAACGGCCAATTCCCCTGGATGCGTCCGGACGGCAAGGCGCAGGTGACCGTGGCCTATGAGGACGGTCAGCCTGTGGCCGTGGACGCGGTCGTGATCTCCACCCAGCACGCGGCCGACGTTTCCCATGCGGAAATTGAGCGCGCCATGATCGAGGAGGTCATCAAAAAGGAGATTCCCGCCAGTCTTCTGCATGCCGGAACCAAATTCTATATCAATCCCACCGGCCGCTTCGTGATCGGCGGTCCCGCAGGCGACAGTGGGCTGACCGGACGCAAAATCATTGTGGACACCTATGGCGGCTACTGCCCGCACGGCGGCGGCGCGTTCTCGGGCAAGGATCCCAGCAAGGTGGACCGCAGCGCGGCTTACGCCGCCCGTCATGCCGCCAAGAATCTGGTAGCTGCCGGCCTGTGCGACCGCTGCCAGATCGCCGTTGCCTATGCTATCGGCGTCGCCCGCCCCGTGAGCCTGACGGTAGATACCTTCGGCACGGGCAAGCTGCCGGACGACGCGCTCTCCCGCCTGGTGGACGAGGTGTTTGACATGCGCCCCGCCGCCATCATTGACCGGCTGAACCTGCGCCGGCCGATCTATCGCGCCACTGCCTCCTACGGTCACTTTGGCCGCACGGACGCGGCCTTCCCCTGGGAGCAGACCGACATGGTGGAAGTCCTTCGCGCCGCTGCCGCCAGGCTGTAAGCCAATGTCTGTTCTGCTGAAAATCCCCGCGTTTGAGGAGCTTTCCTTCCGGCAGCAGCTGCTGCGGGACGAAGCTACGATGCAGTACAATCACGCCTATGGCGGCACGATCGACTTTGCTTTTGACCGATGGGAAAATTGGTACGCGCGTTGGATATTGGATCGGTCAGGAGCGCATTTTTACCGCTATGTCTTTGACGAGGCCCTGGGGCAATATGTGGGCGAAGCTGCGTATCATCTGGACGCGGATAACGGCCGTTATCTATGCGACGTTATCATCCACGCTCAATACCGCCGCCGGGGCTGCGGCGGTCAGGCGCTGCATCTGCTTTGCGAAGCCGCCCGCGGCAACGGCGTTAACTGTCTGCATGACGATATCGCCATAGACAATCCCGCCCTGTCCTTGTTTCTGAACGCCGGGTTTATTGTCGTCCGCCGCACCGCTTCCTCGGTGCTGGTGGCAAAGCAGCTCTAAAAAAATTCCGCCGCTCGAAAGCGCGGCGTTCATATGGCGTTTAACAGCCGCAGCAGTATGCACCGCTGCGGCTGTTTTTGTATCTTATCCAGTCATATATCATATGGAGCCGAGCAGACCTGCCAAATCGGCCAAGTGCCTTAAAACAAGGATTGAAAGTTGCGGGAATGTAAGAAAATTTGTGTCAGAGGAAAAAGAGGATTATAAAAAAATGGAATATGCAAAAATCTATGAGCGCAACAGAGCAGAAGTAAATCAATTTATCAAGGAACATTGGTATTCGACAAAAATGGTAGTCAGGGCCAGGAATGTGACCTGTCTGAGACGGAAGGAGTGACAGCGCATATGAAATAATGTCCTTGGACAGTTTGAAAGAAAAGCAAGGAATAGGAACTGCTCTTCTGAATATGGTAATTCAGGAGGCAAAGGAACATAATATGCAAAAGATCGTATTGATTACGACAAATGATAATATCAATGCCATCCGCTTTTACCAAAGAAGAGGATTTGATATGGCTCATTTATATCGCAATATGCTTGATATATCGAGAAAGCTAAAGCCGGAGATACCGCTTATTGGAGAAAACGGCATACCCTTAAGGCATGAGATAGAGTTTGAAATGATTCTATAGATTTATCCAAAATTCCAGTTTTCGCGCAGCTACAAAGGCGCGCTTCTATACAGGATCGCCCCATATATGCGCGCTTTGCCTCGCTGCGTTGCGAACAAAGGACTATTTTCACCCATGGTTTGTCCTTCGCTCTTTGCACCGCTTTGCGGCTATCCTTTCAAAGCAAAATGCGTGACCACGAAAATCACGCATTTTGCTTATTTTTCTGTCTTGCGAACAAAGCCCGAGAGGACGGCAGATTTTTTTATGCTCCAAAATAAAACACGTCGGGCACGCCCCCGCCAAACGTTTTCACCGCCATCCGATACATGGCCTTTGCATGGATGCGGTCGTGCCAGATAAAACGCCGCAGCAGCTTTCTCAGCGACCATTGCTCGCCATAGCTGCCGTCATAAACAGTGTTTTGCAAAAAATCAGGCCGGGCCTCCAGCGTGTTAAAACCGCGCTGCCGGCATTCGGCAATCGTCCCTTCGTTATCCGCCTCAACATCGATCTCGGCAAAATAATACGCATTCACGTTTTTAGTATGCTGGTACATTTCAAACGCCGTCCGCGGCGTCTGCCCGTAAAAAGTTTTTCTGACAGGCAAACAGCTTATATTCTTGTCCGGCATCGCCTCATACAGCGCCTGAAAATCGCGCGCCGACTTCATGGTCAATGCTTTCAGCACCTCGTATTCGGTCAGGCTGAGCGGCATCCTTTCCGCCTCAAAAAGCACATCGGAGTCCGCGTCTGAAATGGTCAGCCCGGACGCTTTCTCCTGTACGATCACCGGTTCAATCGTATCGGGAACGGGTTCTCCCTTCCATTTCAGGTAGCAGGCGATCTCAGCAGCCAGCTTCCCGACAGCCGTTTCTCTGCTTTCCCCGCGGGTAAAGGCCCCCGCAAAACGCTCCGCATACACCAGGCTGTCGCTGCCGTTATGCTCCCATACGCACCGTATTTTCATCATATCCCTCCAGCTTTTCCTTATTCAGAATAGCATAATCCCCGCCGGAAAGCAATGCTTGCCTGCGGGGAAAACGCTATCTTTGCGGCATCTGAAAATCCTTCAGCGCACCATTCAAATAATCATTGAACGGCTTCATGGCAGCAAAGATTTCTGCCGCCCGTTCAATAAAGACGTTCGCGTCCCGCAGCATTTCATCCGCCACAGGGTATTCCAGATACCAGCTTTTATACTTCAGATATTCCGCCTGAGGATGCTCCTTTGGATACCCGGCAGGAACGCTTTTCAGCCGTTCTCCCTGCACGGTAACCAACTGGCGGAGTGCCGGCGCACTCACCACCTCCGCCCAGGCCTCGGGAGCGGCGCAAATCCGGTCGCGCACCATGCGCGTAGCCTCCTTGAACATACCGGCAAACAACCCGCCGCCCAGAAACGACCCGCCCGGCTGAAGCATGATATAATACCCAACCGGTACCGGCAGCTTTCCCGCCGGACCTATATGCGCGCGAAACGCGGGCATATAGGGCGACTTATCGTGGCTGAAACGCGTGTCGCGCGCCAGCTTGAACGTCAGCTCCCGCGGCTCAAGCGCCAGCGCCCAGCTATCAAACGTCCCGATTTTCAAAATCAATTCCTGCAAAAGCGCCTCAAACTGCGCGCTAGCTTGCCGGTATTGCGTTTTATGCTCATGATACCATTCCCGCCGGTTGTTATCCCGCAGTGCGGCAAGGTAATCAAGCATTTCCATCCCGTCCATGCGCCTCCACCCCTTTTTTGACCGCGTTGAGCTGAGCCGAGTCCAGCACCTCCGCCAGAAAATGCCGCGTACGCTCCGGCGATTCGTAGGCCTTGCAGAACGCAAAGGTCTGCGCCATATCGTCCATTTCCTCCATGGCCTGCTTGAAAGCCATCATCCCCTGCAAATCGCATGGAGCCGCAGCAGTAAAGCTGCGCTGCATGGGATCGATACGATGACTGGCAATAGCATAATTCACTCGCTCGCTACAACGGCATTTGCCGTCGCCATACGCCCCGCAATAGCGCTGCAAAAAGTCCGCCATCCTGCGCCGCGCCCGAGACAAGCGCTGGCGATAAGCCTCGGGCGTTATACTCAGCACCTCTCCCGCAATACGGCTATCCAGACGGAACATCGTCCCCAGCACAAAAATGCACCGGCTTTCCGCGTCCAGGCATTGCAGCATCACGTTGGTGCAGGACATTTTCAGCTCCTCTGCCAACAGCTCTCGCTCCATGCCCTCCGCCAGATCGGGCGCCTCCCGCATCGGAGCATGCTCGATATCCTCCGCATAAATATCAAAGCTGAGCGGTGCATGGGCAAACATGTGCTTTTGATAACTAATCAGATAATTGACAGCCACACGGAACACCCAGGTGGAAAAAGCGCTGCGCTTTTCAAAGGACGGCAAGCCGTTCATTACCTTGAGCAGTATTTCCTGCGCTGCGTCCTCAGCGTCGGCAAAGCCGCCCAGCATCCGCAGGGAAAGATTGAATACCGGCTCGCGTACTGCCAGCAGCAGTGTCTCCAGCGCCCCAATATCCCCCGCCGCCGCCCGGTCTGCCAGTAGCTCCAGCTCTTCCTTTGTTTCAGAAAACATATCATTCACCTCCATAATGATTAGACACGACCTCGCCGTCCCTGTGACAGCAAACAACAAAAAATGAGGAAAACGCGTGCTTTTTCGTTCTCCCCATTTGAAAATCATACAAGCCCCAGCGCTGCCAGCGCCTGTGCCACGCCGCCCTCGCCGCAGCGTCCCGTGACCCGATCGGCCGCCGTCAGCGCCGCCGGGCTGGCATTGCCCATCGCCACGCTGATCCCCGCGTGCGCAAACATGTCCAGATCGTTCTCGCTGTCGCCAATGGCAATGCTGTTTTCCACCGGCACGCCCAGCAGCGCGCACACGCGCTCCAGCCCCTTGCCCTTGCCATTTCCGTGCAGCACGGCTTCATACCAGCGCGGCATGGGAATCAGGTCAAACCAGGGCGAAAGGAAAGCCTCTTCTTCCTTATTCAATGCGCCAAACACCGTAGCCTTGGTCACGCGCAGGTCTGCCAGCGCTGCTTCGTCCCAGATCTGCACGCATCCCGCGCGTTCATGCCCCACCGAATAGGAGCCATCCTCCGCCTCCAGCACGCAGCCGCGCTGCGGCCGCGCCAGAAAATAGCGCGTCACAGCCCGCAGGCATTCCTCCGAGATCCGGGCGCCGAACACTGTTTTTCCGCCCAGGATCAGCTGCGTGCCGCAGCCGCAGAGAAAGCCGTCCAGGTAATCCGCTTCCAGCAGCACCCGCGGCAGAAAGCCCTGCGCGCGGCCGGTATTGATAAACACATAATGCCCCTGCGCCCGCGCCTGCCGCAGCGCCGCGATATCGGCCTCGCAGGGCGGTTCTTCCCCGCTCCAAAGCAGCGTGCCGTCAATATCGAGAAAAATCGCCTTGCGTCCCGGTATCATCCGTATGCTCCTTCAATCACGCCACGCCCAGCAGCATCCCGGCAAAGCCGCAGAAGATCAGCAGCGACAGCGCATCCACAATGGTCGTGATAAACGGGCTGGCCATCACCGCCGGGTCAAAGCCCAGCTTATCCGCCAGAATGGGCAGCGAGCAGCCTACGAACTTGGCAATCAGCACGGCGGAGAGCAGCGTCAGACAGATCGTCAGGGCGATGAGCGGCGATACGCGCTCCACCAGCAGAAGCTTGACAAAATTGGCCGCCGCCAGCGTCACGCCGCACAAAAGCGCCACCCGGATCTCCTTCCACCATACCTTGAGCAGATCGGAAAAGTGCAGTTCGCCCAAGGACAGCGCGCGGATCACCGTCACCGAGCTTTGACTGCCGCAGTTGCCGCCGGTGTCCATCAGCATGGGGATCGCCGCCGTCAGGGCAATGGACGCGCCCAGCACCCCTTCAAAATGCGTGATAATCAGCCCCGTGAAGGTGGCGGACAGCATCAGCAGCAGCAGCCAGGGGATGCGGCTTTTCCACAATTCCAGCACCGAGGTTTTCAGATACGGCTTGTCACTTGGCGTAATGGCCGCCATCTTGCTGATGTCCTCGGTCGTTTCCTCCTCCATAACGTCGATCGCGTCGTCAACGGTCACGATGCCTACCATGCGGTTTTCCTTATCAACCACGGGCAGCACGTTCAGGTCGTATACGCTGAACAGGTGCGCCACCGCTTCCTGATCCTCCAGGGTGGTAACGGAGATCACGTTGGTCTCCATCAGCTTTTCCATGGTCTGCGCTTCATCCGCCATCACGATCGCCCGCAGCGAAACCACGCCCATCAGCCGGCGCGCCGCGTCAATCACATAGCAGATATTGACCGTTTCCTTATCCATGCCCGTGCGCCGAATGGAGCGGATGGCGTCATTCGCCGTCATATCGGGCCGCAGCGCCACAAACTCCGTGGTCATGATGGAGCCGGCGCTGTCCTCCGGATACTGCAAAAGCTCGTTGATGCTCTTGCGCATCTCCGGATCGGCCTGGGCCAGGATGCGCTTGACGACATTGGCCGGCATCTCCTCGACCAGATCCACCGCGTCGTCCAGATACAATTCGCTCAGCACGCCCTTCAGCTCGGTATCGGAAAAGCTGCGGATCAGCTTTTCCTGCATGTCGGCGTCCATTTCCACAAACGTTTCCGCCGCCAGCTCCTTGGGCATCAGGCGGAAAAGCATGGCGGGCGCGTTTTCCGGCAGCAGCGCCAGCAGCGTCGCCGCCTGCGCGGGCTGCATGGTGCTCAGCACGTCGCGCAGCGTGTTGTATTTTTTCCCTTCCCAAAGCTTTTCAATCGTTAATTCAAATGCGCTGTCAATTTCAGACATTTTTCTTCCCTCCGTTTTTATCAAAAGTTACGGCCGGGGAAGACACGGATGCAGCGCGTCAGGCAGCGAGCCGCCATAGCGCCCGCACGCGTCGTATTCGACCGGGATCCGCGCCTTTTCCGGTAGTGCCACTGTCCATGACGGCCCTCCTTTTTCATGATATTCATCACGGCGGCGCCGCAGAGCGCGGCGCCTTTTTCCCGTCCTGCTTTGAACAGGCCGCAATGGTAATATTATACGATTTCATTTTCCCGGTGTCAATTCGCATTTTTCCGCGCGACGGCTGCAAATAGAAATACCTTAACATATATAAATAGCATATCTCAATGATTTATTTTGTGTATTTACTGGTATATATTTCACAAAAAATAAAACATGTGTTGACATTATTTTTAAATATATATATAATATATCGTGTTAATCACTCGCAACACCAAAGTAGACGGAGGCCTTACTAATGGGACTTGAGGTAATTCGCAACGTTATGCAGCGCCAAGGGATCACCAGCGACATGCTTTCTACCATGAGCGGCGTTCCCAAGAGCACAATCGACAAAATCGCTTCCGGCGCCACGGATAATCCGCGTTATAAATCCTTGCAAAAACTGACTGACGCACTGGGCATGGGGCTGGATGATTTTATCCGCCTGGTGGAAAACCGTGAGAACGCCAACGATGAAGACACGCTGCTGGCCCTTTTCCACGGTTTGAATGAAGACGGCCGCGCCCTGGCCGTCGAGATGCTTTCCGCGTTAAGCGAAAGCGGTCGATATCCGATCGCTTTGAACAAACCCGAAAGGTAAATGTCGGGCATTTTTTGAGCGGCACCATATGGTGCCGTTTTTTGTAGTACCGGTTGCATTTTCTGCCATGATTTGCTATAATATCAAGCAGGCCGGTTTTCCGGTCTGATTGCAGGAGGTTCAAGATGAACACTTTTTCCGAGCGCCTGTCCGCCTGGAACCGCAGCATGAACGACATACCGCGCCGGCTCATGATTATTGTGCTGGTCGTCCTTTGCTGCTATGCTGCCGTGCAGCTTTTCCCTTACTGCTGGCCCTTTGTCATCGCCCTGCTGTTCGCCTCCATTCTGGAACCCGTCGCCCGTCTGCTGCGCAAGGCGCTGAAAAAGCTGCGCGCGGCGCGCATTATCGCAACGCTGTTGTGCATGGCGCTCTTGTTCGGCTTGCTCACATTTGCCTTTTTCGGTATTACCGGCCGTGTTTTCCGCGAAGCGATCAACCTTATCAATGCCGTTCCCGGCTTCGCCCGCAACGTCTACAATGCCATCATCAACTGGCTGGGCGAATTGTATGCCGAGTACGGCTATCTGCTGCCAGAGGACTTTCAGCTTACCAACATCTCCGACTACCTGAGCACGGTGCTGGACTCCATCGTCTCCAAGGCCACAAGCCTTGCCGGCACGGCCGCCTCCTTCACGCTTTCCACCGTGACCTCGACCGTCACGTCGCTTCCCATGATCCTTTTGTCCATCGTGTTCATCATCATGGGCACCTTCTACTTCAGCTATGACCGGGAGCGCATTTCGGGCTACTTCCGCAACGCTTTTCCCTCGCCCGTGGTCAAAAATTTCCGGCTGATTAAAAACGGCGTGTTCAGCGCCATGTTCGGCCAGATCCGCGCGCAGATGTTCATCTCCTTCGTGCTGACGCTGATTATCATCTTTGGCCTGATTCTCCTCAAGCAGCCTTATGCGCTGCTGCTGGGCATCATCATCGGCATTGGCGACGTGCTTCCGGTCATCGGCGCGGGCCTGTTTTTAAACACCTGGGCCGTTGTCGAGCTGCTGATTGGCAGCTATTCCACGACGCTGGGCCTGTTCATCATCTACCTTTGCACCGTAACCGTGCGCCAGATCATCGAGCCGCGCATCGTCGGCAAGCAGCTGGGGCTGTACCCGCTGGTCACCATGGCCTCGATGTTCGCCGGCTTCCAGATGATCGGCACGCTGGGGCTGATTGCCGGTCCGCTGGTGGCCAACATCTGCCGCGTCGCCCTGGATGCGGACGCGGGACGGCTTGGCGGTCCCAAGCAGCCCACCGCCTTCGCGCTTTACCTGGAAAAAATCAAAGCGCGCATTTTCAAAAAGAAAACTGCCGCAAAACCCAAAAAATAACGCATTATCTCCGCCGCAAATCATCAAAATATCTTTGGGAGGTACATTTATATGTGCGGAATCGTAGGCTTCAACGGCACGCATCAGGCGGCGCCCATCCTGCTTGAGGGGCTGTCCAAACTTGAATACCGCGGATATGACTCCGCCGGCCTTGCCGTCCGCAACGGCGATTCGCCTGTCGAAATCGTTAAATGCAAGGGCCGTCTGCGCGTTCTGAGCGAAAAAACCAACGACGGTCAGGCGCTGCGCGGCACCTGCGGCATTGGCCATACCCGCTGGGCCACGCATGGCGAGCCGTCCACCGAAAACGCGCATCCTCATTGCAGCGACGACGGCATCGTTGTGGGCGTGCATAACGGCATCATTGAAAACTATCAGGAGCTGAAGGATAAGCTGCTGCGCAACGGCTACCAGTTCGTTTCCGAAACGGATACCGAGGTGGCCATCAAGCTGATCCATTACTATTACCTCAAATACAAAATCGGCCCGGTGGACGCGCTGGCCCGCGCCATGATGCGTATCCGCGGCTCCTATGCGCTGGCGGTGCTGTTCAACGACCATCCGCAGGAGATCTATGCCGCCCGCAAGGACAGCCCCATGATCCTGGGCATTAATGACGGCGAGACCTACCTGGCCAGCGACGTGCCCGCCATTCTCAAGTATACCCGCAGCGTCTATTACATCGGCAATCTGGAAATTGCCCGTCTCGGTCAGGGAACGGTCGATTTCTATAACGTTGACGGCGACAAGATCGAAAAAGAGCTGACGCAAATCAGCTGGGACGCCGAAGCGGCCGAAAAAGGCGGCTACGAGCATTTCATGATGAAGGAGATCCATGAGCAGCCCAAGGTAGTGCGCGATACACTGCATTCCGTGCTCAAGGACGGCAAAATCGATCTGAGCGGCGTGGGGCTGGACGAAGAATACATCCGCTCCATCCGCGAAATCTGCATCGTCGCCTGCGGCTCGGCCTATCATGTAGGCATCGCCGCCCAGTATGTGATCGAGGATCTGTGCCGCATCCCCGTGCGTGTAGAACTGGGCAGTGAATTCCGCTACCGCCGCCCCATCATCAATCCCGGGTGCCTGGTCGTGGTCATCAGCCAGTCGGGCGAAACGGCCGACTCCCTGGCCGCCCTGCGCGAGGCCAAGGCGCACGGCGTAAAGACCCTGGGAATTGTCAACGTGGTCGGTTCCTCCATCGCCCGCGAGGCGGACAATGTGTTCTATACCCTGGCCGGCCCCGAAATCGCCGTGGCGACCACCAAGGCCTATTCCACGCAGCTGATCGCCTGCTACCTGCTGGCGCTGCAATTCGCGCTGGTACGCGGTGAAATGCAGGAGGATAAATACCTTTCCCTGATTGCCGAGCTGGAAACGCTGCCCGACAAGATCCAGCGCCTGCTGGACGACAAGGAGCGCATCCAGTGGTTTGCCTCCAAGTTTGCCGGCGCGCATGATATTTTCTTCATCGGCCGCGGGCTGGATTACGCCATCAGCCTGGAAGGCAGCCTCAAGATGAAGGAAATCAGCTACATCCATTCCGAAGCCTATGCCGCGGGCGAGCTTAAGCACGGCACCATCAGCCTGATCGAAGAGGGTACGCTGGTCATCGGCGTGACCACGCAGCAGGAGCTGTACGAAAAGACGCTGAGCAACATGGTCGAGGTTCGCAGCCGCGGCGCGTACCTGATGGGGCTGACCACCTACGGCAATTACAGCATTGAGGATACCGCCGGCTTCACGGTCTATATCCCCCGGACCGACGCGCACTTTGCCACCAGCCTGGCCGTGATCCCCTTGCAGCTGCTGGGCTATTATGTCAGCGTTGCCAAGGGACTGGACGTGGATAAGCCGCGCAACCTGGCCAAGAGCGTGACCGTGGAATAACCGATACAACGATATAAACTGCCTGCTCCGTTTTTCTTTAAACAGAGCAGGCTTTTTTATGCATCAAACCGCGCGCCAGCCGACAATTGTAAACAATTCTTTTGCGGACAAAAACGATATTGATAATTATTGGTCATCATGATATCATTTTAATGAAAATTATGGTTGAACAAGTGCCTGCATATTCATTTTATCGGTCTTGTATTTCCATATTTTAATACACCAGCAATACAGGAGGACAGTGTTGATGAAAAAGCTCAAATACATCTTTCCGACATTCATCGTCGGGCTGCTTCTGGGTGGGCTGCTGTGCTACGGCGGCATGGAGCTGATTCCCCGGATTCAGGAAAACCGCAACGTCTATGACCGCTTTACGGTGGGCGAGGCCGTCATAATTCAGGGCGTAACACCGCTTATGGCACATCCTGACAATACGCATATAGCGCTTGTTACCTGCTCTACTGCAAAGGAAGCTGAAAGCCTTGACATTGACCGCATTCGTTCTTTTCTCGATCAATATCAAGTGGCCATATTCTATATCGCAAATGAGGATTTCCGAGCACTTATTCCCCCGGAAGAGCTCTTTAACGAACAAGCAACCGGACTCGCCGCTTGGAAAGCTCCAATCTATACAGGGGTTTTCAATGAAAAGGCACTCAGCCCGGCAACCTATCTGCTGATTAGCCCGGACGGCACGCTGCTTTTCAAGTCGCATGACCTAAACAAGGTCAGCGACTACCTTGCCAAACAATAACCGCATTACGCTGTCAACTGTAAAACGACGCCGGGGAGGGGCTTTGCCGTAAAGCCCCTCCCTTGATTGTATAATGAAAACCCCCGCTTCGAGCGGGGGTCAGACCATCAACAAAGTGGGTACATCATTGCCGGGATGCAATGAAGGGGCGC
>JAHZHX010000030.1:0-7739 GCA_019420065.1 Clostridiales bacterium
TCGCTTTAGCGAAATTTCATCGCAGGGCATCAAAAAGACTTTTTTGATGCCCTGCGCCCTCTTTCCGGCATGAAAAGAGGGCGCAGAGCGTTGATAAAGCCCGCAAGCGCAAAAATTCCTTCCAAGAAAGAGAAAATCGAAGGAATTTTTGCTTGCTGCGTCAACTTCACTTGCAGATGGCGGTCACTTACGTCTGTGTAAGCTCCCTGATCTGCAAGTTCGTTTCCTTGTCTTGCAGGCTTTCTCGGCCTCTGCCAGTCTGTTGACAAAGTCAACAGACTGAGGGGCTGTCTCATTAAGCGAAATTTCTACCACATACTGTCTGCGATAAAGTTCCTGCTCCACAATATGTGCAAGAAAAATACCTTAATAAGACAGCCCCTTCCTATATAGGTGTGCGATATTCAATTCCGGACAAAGCGCTCAGCGGTCATAGCCCACGGTTTTGAGAAACTGCCGGGCGATATGCATGCAGCCGACCTGGTTGGGATGGATGCGGTCCCAGGCGATATTGCAGGGATGCATATGCTTAAAGAGCGCGTCCCAGGCCGATTGCAGATCCACACAGGGCAACTGATATTGCCGTGCCAATTCCTGCACGATTGCGCCGTATTCGTCCATGCGGGCGCGCATGGGATCCTGGCGATTTGGCTCCATGAAGTAGGGCGTCATGAGGATCATGCCCTTGACATGGGGCAGCGTGCGGCAGATAAGCGATTCATAATTTTTACGGAATTCCTCCGGCGGCACGTGGGTTTCGGGCATTTCGGGCATGTCGAACTGCCGCCAAACATCGTTAATGCCGATCAGCACGCTGACCCAATCAGGATGCAGCTGCATGACGTCGGTTTCCCAGCGGGCGACGAGGTCGCGCGTTTGGTTGCCGCCGATCCCCATGTTGATGATGCGCAGATGCAGCTCAGGGTAGGCGCTGGTGAGCATCGCGCCCACGTCGGCCACATAGCTGGTGCCCCAAGCATCGCGCAGCCCCTCGCCGACAGGACGCTTGCGGTTGTAATCGGAAATGGAGTCGCCAATGAACAAAACGGTATCGCCTTTGTTAAACAGCATATTGCTTCTCCTTGGAAAAGCCGCCCCACAGGGACGGCTCTGGTTTTTATTCCGGATCGTTCAGTTCTTCAATAATATCGCTGTCATCCTCAAAGTTGGTTTTGACCACTTCGATCAGCGCGTCCATCAGTTCCTGCTCCACAGGCTCAAATTCTTCGATCTCTTCGCCGTCCTCGTCAACTGATTCCGTCACGCGCATAACAAAGAAGGTGACCTCCTCCAGGTTGTCGTTGGGCGCCTCCACATCGTCGCTGAGCAGCACATACTCTTCGCCGTTGTAGTAAAAATAGCGATTGACCCGCAGCAGCAGGCGGTTGCCTTCCTCGTCGGTGCCTTCCACAATATCCAGGTTTTCATCGTCGATCATGGAAAATGCCTCCTTAAATCAATGATCGATGCGATCACAGTCCGGTACGCGTTCCAGTTCGCCCACATGCGGGCAGCCCTCGCGCACATTCAGCCCTTCCGGACGGGCGACATAGCGTACCGCGTTGCGGATAACGGTGCGGACATACTCGTTTTCCTTATAGGTGGGATAGGTTTCGTGGCCGGGCTGGAAGTAGAAAACCCTGCCGTAGCCCCGGCGCCATACGCAGCCGCAGCGGAAAATCTGCCCGGATTGATACCAGGCGGACAGCACCAGCTCGTCAGGGGTGGGAATGTCAAAATGCTCGCCATACATTTCCTCATGCGCGATCTCAAAATAGGGCGGCAGTCCCTTGGCGATGGGATGTACGGGATCGATTACGAAAATGCGCTCGCGCTCGCCCACCTCGTTCCAGGTCAGAGAGCAGGAGGTACCCATCAGGCGCTTGAAGGGCTTGGAGTTGTGGCCGGAATGCAGCACGATCAAGCCCATGCCTGCAAGCACATGCTGCTGCACGCGCTCGGCCACTTCATCGGGTACCAGCTTGTGACGCACATGGCCCCACCAAAGAAGCACGTCGGTATTGTCGAGCACTTCTTCGGTCAGGCCGCACTCAGGGTCTTCCAGCGTTGCGGTACGCACGACAACGTCGTCGCATTCCAGCATTTCCTTCAGGGCCATGTGAATGCCGTCCGGATAGACCTTTTGCACGCGTTCATTGTTTTTTTCATGATAGAATTCATTCCATATGGTTACGCGGATCGCCATGGTGGCATCGCCTCCTTTGATTTGAGAGAATTACCGGCTATATTATAACAGATTTTTTGTTTTTGCAACAGGCGGATGCTGCTATTTGACTGACAAAAAGCGCTAATTTGTTTCTTCCAGGGGCGGCGGGTGCGCATCCCTCCTGTTTCATCCAAGTGTAGTTTGAAATAACATTGAAAAAAACATAGAAATCGAGTATAATGTAATCAATGACGCGGCAAAGGAGGCGGGAAAGTGACGGAAGAAATTCGCTTAGGCGATGTTGTGCAAACGCGCAAGAAGCATCCCTGCGGTACGGACGAGTGGACGGTCATCCGCACCGGGGCGGATATTAAGATTCGCTGTCACGGCTGCGGCCGGATCGTGATGCTGGACCGGCAGGACTTTCTGCGCCGCCGCAAGCGTTTGATATCGCAAGGGGCCTTGCCTGATGTGCAAAAGGAGTTGGATGCAAAGTGAACACTGAAACCGAAAAAAAAGTAAATGCGGAAAATGCGGCGGAGATCAAGCCTGCGAATGAAAAAAAGAAAAAGACGGTAAAACAGGAAATTATGAGCTGGATTATGACTCTGCTGGTCGCGGTTGTGGTAGCGCTGCTGATCCGCGCGTTTCTTTTCGAGCCGATTCGCGTGGACGGCGAGAGCATGCGCAATACGCTTCAGGATGGCGAGATCGTGCTGGTGACCAAGCCTGAATATCTGCGCGGCAATATTCAGCGAGGCGATGTGGTGATCTGCCGTTATCCGAACCGCAATTCCAGCTCCAAAGTATCGCTTGGCGGCTCGCTGGAGATTACTTTTACCAACCATACGCTGTTTGTCAAGCGCCTGATCGCCCTGCCGGGCGACACGCTGGAGATCCGCGAGGGCGCGGTATACGTGAATAATGAGCTCGTGGATGAATCGGGGATCGATTTTTACTCTGTTTCCCACAGCAGCTATGGGCCGGTCACCCTGGGCGAGGATGATTATTTTGTGATGGGCGATAACCGCGGCAATTCCAACGATTCGCGCCGCGTGGGCTTTATCAGCCGGGATATGATCGTAGGTCATGTCAAGTGCGTGCTCTGGCCGCTGAATAAGCTGGGAAAGAGCGTGAAATAATGTGTTCGATAAGGCGAGGCTCGGCTTCGCCTTATTTTGTCATATTCTGTTTTTGGAGGAGGGCTTCATGGCGTTTCAATCCCTAAAACCGGGTACGCTGCTGTGTCCGGTACCGGCGGTGATGGTATCGTGCGCATCGGAGACGGCGCGCCCTAATATTATTACGGTGGCATGGGCAGGCACGGCGTGCAGCCAGCCGCCGATGCTGAGCATTGCAGTACGCAAGGAGCGCTTTTCCCATGCGATCATTCGGGAGAGCGGCGAGTTTGTGGTCAATCTGGTAGGCAAGGGACAACTGACGGCGACGGACTATTGCGGAGTGAAATCGGGGCGCGACGGCGATAAATTTGCCGCGTGCCATTTAACGCCTGTCGCCGTGCCGGAAATGCGCTACGCCCCTGCCATTGAAGAGTGCCCCCTGTATCTGGCCTGCCGCACCGAGCAGGTGCTGGCGCTGGGATCGCATGATCTGTTTGTAGCGCGCATCGTCGGCATGGGCGTGCAGGAACGCCTGCTGCTGCAAAATGGTAAAATTGATTTGAGCGGCGCGGAACTGGTGGCCTACAGCCATGGCGAGTACCGTGCGCTGGGCGAGGCGCTGGGCTTTTTTGGCTATTCTGTCGCGTCGTCCGAGGTGCGTGAGCGCAGGATGCGCGAGCTGCGCTGACGATTGAGGGAGGGAAAAGCATATGCTGAAACGGGCAATTCTGATCGTATTGGATTCGGTGGGCGTAGGCGACGCGCCGGACGCTGCCGCATATGGCGACGCGGGCGCGAATACGGTAGGACATATTGCGCAGCAAACGCATTTGGCGCTGCCGCACCTGTGCCGATTGGGCTTTGGGCACATACCCGGCACGGGGCTGGAAAAGGATATAGCGGCTGCAGGCGCTTTTGGGCGGCTGACGGAAGCCTCCAAGGGGAAGGATACCACGACCGGGCATTGGGAGATTGCGGGCCTCAGACTGGATGTTCCCTTCCCGACGTATCCGAACGGCTTTCCGGCGGAGCTGATGGAACGCTTTTCCGCACTGATCGGGCGCGGGTGGCTGGGCAACAAGCCGGCCAGCGGCACGGCGATTTTGCGCGAGCTGGGCGAGGAGCATATGCGCACCGGCAAAGTGATTGTTTATACGTCGGCGGACAGCGTGTTCCAGGTGGCGGCGCATGAGGACGTTGTGCCGGTTGAGGAGCTGTATGAGATTTGCCGCAAGGCGCGGTCCCTGCTGCAGGGCGAGCATGGCGTGGGCCGTGTGATTGCGCGGCCTTTCACCGGCGTCTGCGCGCAGGATTTTAAGCGCACGCCGCGCAGGCATGACTTTTCGCTTGAACCGGCGGGCGATACGCTGCTGGACGTGATGTCCGCCGCCGGTCTGGATACGCTGGCCGTGGGCAAAATCGAAGATATCTTCAATATGCGCGGAATTACGCAAAGCGTGCATTCGGCAGGCAACCCCGCCTGCCTGGAGGCGCTGATGGCGGATCTGAAGCAGGATTTTCATGGCCTATGCTTTGTGAATCTGGTGGATTTTGATATGAATTGCGGACATCGGCGCGACGTGGCGGCCTATGCGCAGTGTCTGCGGGATTTTGACGCTTTCCTGCCGCAGATTCTGGGGGCCATGAACGATGAGGATCTTTTGCTGATTACGGCCGATCACGGGTGCGATCCAACCTATGCAGGGACCGACCATACCCGCGAGCGGGTGCCGCTGCTGTGCTGGCATCGCGGCATGCGCCGCGCCATAGACCTGGGTACGCGCGGAAGCTATGCCGATATTGCCGCCACTGTCAGCGAGGGCTTTGATCTGGGCGAACGTTTTGGCGCGGCGTCATTCTGGAAGGAACTGGAGATGGAACAGCATGAATGAGATGGAAAGAATTGATTGCGCGGCGGCATACATCCGCGAGGCGCTGGGCGCGGCGGAAATTGGCCTGGTGCTGGGCAGCGGTCTGGGCGGCTATGTGGAGGCGCTGCAGGAGGCGCGCATGGCGCCGTACAGCGAAATCCCCGGCTTTCCGCAGTCCACTGTGGCCGGGCACGCCGGGGAAATGTGGAGCGGCCTGCTGCATGGCAAGCGGGTTTTGATGATGCGCGGGCGCTTTCATGCCTATGAGGGGCATGAACTGCGCGATGTGACGCTGCCTGTGCGCGTGATGGCGCGCATGGGTGTCAAGACGCTGATCCTGACCAACGCTGCCGGGGCAGTGAATACCGCGTTCAAACCGGGCGAGCTGATGCTCATCAGCGATTTTATCAACCTCTCAGGCAAAAATCCGCTGACCGGCCCCAACCTGGAAGCGTTCGGCCCCCGTTTTCCCGATATGTCCCGGGCGTATGATCCATCGCTGCGCGCGCTTGCGCGGGAGGTGGCCAAACGCGAGGGGATTGTGCTGCGCGAGGGCGTATATACCTGGATGAACGGTCCCACCTATGAAACGCCGGCCGAGGTGCGCATGGCGCGCATTCTTGGCAGCGACGCGGTGGGCATGTCCACTGTGCCGGAGACCATTGTGGCCGTCCACAGCGGCATGAAGGTGCTGGGCATTTCCTGCCTGACCAACATGGCGGCCGGGATCTTGGACGCGCCGCTGTCCCATCAGGAGGTGATGGAAACAGGCGAGCGGGTGCGCGATACCTTCCGCCGCCTGCTGGACGGCGTGATTGGCGGGCTGACGGTATAAGCAGCGGATGGAAAAGAAAAACGGCTGCAAGGCGCTGGAGTATTTTTTGTTCGTGCTGTACGCTGCGGCGCTTTTGCGCATTACGGTGTTCCGCAGCGGCTGCTTTTCGCGCCCGCTGTGTTCGGGAAGGGTGAATTTCATGCCGGGAATGGCCTATAAGGACTTGATCTCCTGGCAGTCGTACCGCACGGCGGCATATCTGTTCTTTGGCAACATTGCCTGGTTCATTCCTCTGGGGTGGTTTTTGCGCCGTCGGGGCTGGGATTTCTGGGCCTGCGCGCTGTGCGGTCTGGCGGTATCGCTGCTTATTGAGGGCGGCCAGTTTGTTTTGGGCACAGGGCTGAGCGAAACAGATGATCTGATTCTCAACACCTTGGGCGCAATGGCTGGCTATCTGGTTGGGCAGCTGCATTGTAAACATTTGCGATAAGCGTTGCGGAACAGGAAACGGCTGTGTTATACTGCAAGGGAAAAAAGCGTAAGGAGCTGCAAATGCTGAAAAAACTGTTATCGTTCATGCTGTGCATGCTGGTTTGCCTGCCCGCGCTGGCGGATGGGCTGCCCATTTATCATCAGAAAACGAGCACGCAGGCGCCCTATGAAAAGGTGGAGTATCTGGATGAGGCGCCTTTTGCGGCAGACGCCGCGCTTATGCAGGTGGATGTGCTGGGAATCCGCCAGGGAGATTGCATCATTATTACCTGCGGGGAGCAGCGCATGCTGATTGACGGCGGCGAGGGCTGGCGTTTTTCGTATGTGGACGCTTATCTCAAAGCGCATGGGATCACGGGGTTTGATTACTTTTTTCTCACGCATGCGCATGACGATCACCTGGAAATGCAGGAAAAGCTGATCAAGGCGGGGTATACCGTAGGCAAGGTGATTTCGCCCTATGATGACGGCGACAGTTACAGCCTGTGGAATCCCTATAAAAAACAGCTTAAAGCGGCGGGCATTCCTTATGAAAAGGTGCAGACCGGCGATGTGCTGGAGCTGGGCGGCGCGACGCTTACCTTCTACCGGCGCGACGAAAAGGGGATCACCATGAACAACCATTCGGCCGTGGCCATGCTTCGCTTCGGAGAAGCCAGCATGTTCCTGGCAGCTGATATCGGCGGCGCGACGCAGCATTGGCTGTTGGAAAATTTTGACCCGACGGAGTTTCAATGCGACATTTACAAGTCGGCGCACCATAACCGCACGGCGACTGTGCCGGACTTTCTTACGGCCATGAACCCGTCCCTGGCCATCAACACCAACACCCGCTCTTCGACGATGACGGGGGATAAGCAGCAGGGCGGGCGCGGGATAGCGCGCTATTATATTTCGACAGGCACCATCCATATGCAGACCGATGGAACGCAGTGGTATGTGTGGCAGGAGCCCATGACGGAATAAGAAAAAAAGGTTTCCGGTAGCTCGGAAACCTTTTTCTATGAAATTTTGTCAAATCGCTTGACTGTAAAGCCGCTTGACCCTTTATACTGTGCTCAAATACGTTGGGAGGCTGGGAAAATGACCATCAAAGAGATTGAGCGGCTGACGGGCATGACGCGCGCCAACATCCGTTTTTATGAAGAAAAGGGGCTGCTGTCTCCTGCGCGGCAGGAAAACGGCTATCGCGAATATACGCAGGCGGAGGTAGAAACGCTCAAGCGCGTTGCCCTTTTGCGGATGCTGGAGGTGCCGCTGGAGGAGATCCGCGCGCTGCAAATGGGACAAAAAACGCTTGACGGTACGCTGTG
>JAHZHX010000030.1:7799-23682 GCA_019420065.1 Clostridiales bacterium
CCTGGCGGCATGGGAAAAACAGCAGGCGAAAGCGGTCTACGCGCAGACGGTGTGCCGGGCAATGCAGGCTGATCAGGCCAGCTACGATACGCTGGATGCAGAAAAATACCTGCATGCGCTGCCCGAGAAGCTTGCGCAGCCGCCGCAGGAGGATCGTGCCCCCTATCCTTATTATGCCCTGCGGCGTTTTTGCGCCCGCGCGCTGGATATGACGCTGTATCAGCTGCTTTGGTGGATGGCGCTGACGCTGATATTCCGGGCGAACATGGCGGCTCGGGGCGGGCTGGAGCTGCTTGATACGGCGGTCGTTCTGCTGCTGACATATGCGCTGGAGCCGTGGCTTTTGCACTTGCTTGGCACAACGCCGGGCAAGTGGCTGTTTGGTCTTTGGCTGGAAGGCGAGGATGGACGGCGGCCAACGGCGGCGGAAGCGCGGGAGCGTACCCGCATGGTATTATGGCGTGGGCTGGGGCTAATGCTGCCGATCTATGAGCTGGTGCGGCTATGGAAAAGCGCGCAGGCATGCGCGGAGTGTGAAAAAACGTCCTGGGATGAGGAAAGCACGCTGATTTATACCATCCGCGACAGCAAGCCTTGGCGCTATGCCGCGGCTGCCGGGGCGCTGGCCGGCGTTGTCTTTGCAGAGATTTTGTGTGCGCAGCAAGCGGCGCTGCCGCCCCATCGCGGCGAAATGACCGTGGCGGAGTTTGCGGACAATTATAACCATATGCTGGCTTACTATCAAAGCGCAGGCATGCGGCTGGATGAAAGCGCGCAGTGGGTTGAGGAAGAGAGGGGCGTTGTCATCCGTTTGGGCGGCGCCGGGTCCACGCCTGTATGGCAATTTGAAACGGATGAAAACGGCCATGTACAAGAGATTGCCTTTGAAGTGCTGTTTGAAACGCCGCCGGAGGAAATCATTGGCGGGATCAAAACAACGGCGCTGTATGCGGCGCTGGCATATATTGGCGCGCAGCCGCACCGCGGGCTATGGAATGATGTTCCCCAGCGGGTCGCACGGCAGCTGCATGAAGGGGAATTGCTGACCGCGGCGGAATTTGATTTGCAGGGCGTGCATGCCGTGTACCGGGTGGAGCAGCACGGCTATGTGGAAGAGAGTGGACGGGACTTTTTATGGAGCGATGGGACGGCGGAGTCGTACCTGCATGTAGCCTTTTCAATGACTAAAAAATAAAAACGAGAGGGATGTTTCCCTCCCGTTTTTTACAGTTCCAGCAGCCGCTCAACGTTCAGATGCAGGATCTTTTCCATATCCGTCTCCGGCAGGTTGAGCGAGCGTATAGCGGTCAGCTCAGCGCCCGGATCCCACATGGGAAAATCGCTGCCGAAAAGCACGCGCTCTGTGCCGAAACAGGCAATGCTCTGGCGCATGCCCTCGGCTTTCAGCGCAAAAAAGGAGCTGGAGCAATCGACAAATACGTTTTCATCCGTGAGGTATTCCTGGGCTTCTTCCCATTCGCTGTATCCTCCCATGTGGGCGCAGATCAGCTGCAAGCGCGGGAACTTGCGTAAAATGGCCGGGATCTGGCTGGGATTGTCATAATGATAGCGCTTGTCGCCCATGTGCAAAAGCATGGGGCATACGCCCTCGCAGATGGCGTACAACTTGTCCATGCGCGGGTCGGAAAGGGCAATGCCCTGCATATCGCTGTGAATTTTGACGCCCTTGAGCCCCATATCCAACGCGCGGCGCAGTTCGTCCTCTGGATGCTCCATGTCGGGGTGCAGCGCGGCCAGGCCGATCAGACGGTCGGGATAGGCGAGAACTTGAGAATGAATAAAATCGTTGATGGTGGCGGCGCGGGCGGGGGAGAGCGCCACCGAGCAAACCAGCGCGCGGCTGACGCTGCCCCGCTCCATGGCGGCGAGCAGCGCGGGCACGCTGCCGGGGTGGTTCATGGAGATGCCGTAGAATTCGCCAATACTTTGTGCGGCGTGCACCGCGATTTTCTCCGGGAAAATGTGAACGTGACTGTCAATGACCATTTTGAATCCATCCTTTCACGCTCTGTATTTTAGCACGACTGCGGCGGCGGCGCAAGATTCCCTTGAAATACGCCGTGCGCTTTGCTATACTGTTGCTGCGATACAAACAGGAAAGGCGATTTGGATGAAAAAGCAGGAAAACGGCGAAAAAACCAATGCTCTGCGCTTACTGGATGCGCAGGGCGTACACTATTTGATGCATAGCTATGATCCGGAGACGACCGATGGCGAGCAGGTTGCCTCTCTTTTGGGCCAGGAGGCGGACCGCGTGTTCAAAACGCTGGTTACGGTGGCCGCTTCCCGCAAAAATTATGTGTTTGTGGTGCCGGTCAACTGTACGCTGAATTTGAAGAAGGCGGCTGCCGCAGTGCAGGAAAAAAGCATTGCCATGCTGCCGCAGAAGGAGCTGCTGCCGCTGACGGGCTATGTACACGGCGGCTGTTCGCCGCTGGGGATGAAAAAGCCGTTTTCGACCCGGATCAATGATACGGCGCAGCTGTTTGAGACCATCTGCGTCAGCGCCGGGCGGCGCGGGCTGCAAATGGAAATAAGGCCGGACGATTTGCTGCGCCTGGCCCAGGCTGTTTATGCCGATTTGACCGACTGAGCGGTTATTGACGGGACTGACGCTGCTCCCGGCACAGTGAAAACCATTCGCATGTCGCGCAAATGCTTTCAAACAAGCCGGGGCGGAAAATATGCTCGTCCGTCAGCGTGCAAAGCTCCTGCCAGCTAAGCCATTGCCCGGAGCGCAGACCGCAGGCGGAAGCCACGGCCAGGTCGAAGGCATGCACCTTTTCCTCGGTCGCGCACAGGTGGTCATGGTCATGCGGGCAGGCAGCGCACAGCGAGTCGCGGTGCATGATGATTTGTACCATCACATGGTCTCCGCTGTTCAGACGGGCGATGAGACGGGTCATGTTTTCGGTAAATTCGGGGCTGTATCCATGACCGGCGAAGTGGCGGATGCACAGGGCATGGTGTGGCCGCAGGCGGATGATCGGTTCGTCCATGTTCAATATACGGATGTACAGACTGCGCCGCAGACGTACATTTTCCTTCCTGAATAATATAATGCGGATGCTTTTTTTGCGGGAATCAGTCCCTCTGCTATCAATATAACAAAGAGCGTACCAAATGTCAAGCAAATAGACAAAAATGATGTAATTTGACCATATACTGATTTATAGCGGCAAAAAATACACGCCGGAGTCCACCAGGGCGGACAGCAGCGTGTATTTTGTTTATTCTTATTCGCAGATGCGTTTTTTGAAGTATTCGCCCGTCAGCGCCAGCATGTGCAGGCAGGCCTCGGTCATTTCAGCTGGGAAGTGGGCGACGGCGTTGCCTGCCTCGAAGTTCAGATCGCCGCGGTAGCCTATTTCGCGCAGTCCGCGCACAAAGCCTTCCCAATCCACGGAGCCGGTGAAGGGCGCGCGGTGATCGTCCAGATGTCCGCTGTTGTCCTGAATATGCAGCGCCTTGATGCGCGGCCCCATCAGGCAGATGGCGCGGTAGAGATTCTGGCGCGCCAGGTTGCAGTGGCCGGTATCGAGGCAGAAGCCGAAGAATTCGCTGCCGGCGATTTCGTTGAGCTTGTCCACCCAGGAAGCGGCTTCAGTGAAGTCGGAGCAGGCGGCGGCGAAGCGCACGCCGTCGATGTCGCGGGAGAAAAGATTTTCCAGCAGGGCCATGACGTTGTATTGCTTCAGCGTGGGGATCAGCGCGGTATACAGATCGCGGTTGACCGTCCATTCATCCTGGGCGTTCAGGCGTTCGCGGTTGACGGGCGATACGCCGGGATGAATGATGCAGTGCGGCGCTCCCACATACGCGGTGACAGCGATGGATTTTTTCATAATGTCCTGCATGCGCGCGACCAGCTCGTCATCCTGGGGCGCCCACATGGGGAAAGGCGCGTGAACCTGGGAGAAGACCACGCCCTGGCGGTCGGCTGCCTCTTTATAAGGGCGCACAAGTTCAAGAACATGATCCAGCGGTTCGTCCAAGACCGAGGGTTTGTGGCCGCGCACACTGGCGGCGGGCATAAAATAGCCGCCCATGCCGAACTGAATGCCTTCGATTCCGGCACGGCGCAGCATGGCAAAGCCTTCATCCAGACTGCCGGCGCGCTCAAAAACCTGCGCGGTGTGTACAGAAATTCTCATAGGTATTTCCTCCTTATTTTTCCAGCCGAGCCTTGAAATAAGCGCCGGTCTGAGCGATGGAACGCAGCGCGGTCTCGGTCAGCTCTGCGGGGTAACGCCTAAGCACGTTGAAGGTTTCAAAGCTCAGATCGTGGCTGTATCCGACGTCGCGCAGGCCTTGCACAAAGCCCTCCCAGTCTGCCGTACCCATGAAGGGAGCAACGTGCCAGTCGGTATGGCCGTCGTTATCATGGATATGCAGCACGCGGATGCGCTTGCCCAGGCAGTTGATGGCGTAGCGCATACTCTGGCCGGTCAGGTGGCAGTGACCGGTGTCAAAGCAGAAAGCAAACAGCTCCTCTCCGGCAATGTCGTTAAGCCGGTCGATCCACTGCGCGGCCTCAACGAAGTTGGAGCACACGGCGGCATAGCGCATGCCCTCCGGCCCGGCGGTAAACATATTTTCCAGGCAGCAAATGACCTTGTGTTCGCGCAGTGCCGGAATCAGTGCGGTATACCGGCGGCGGTTCAGTTCCCATTCTTCCTGGGCGGACAGCCGCAGCTTGCTGTCCGGCTGGAACGCGGGATGCACCACGCAGCAGGGCGCGCCCAGATAGGCCGTTGCGGCAATGCTCTTTTGCAGCGCCGCAATCAGTCTTTCATTCATCGGGTCGTTGTCCGGCAGCCAGGTGGGGAAGGGGGCATGGGTTTGCGTGAAAGCAATGCCATGCTTTTGCGCGGCGGCCCGGAAGGGCTCGGCCTGCTTGAGCACCTCATCAATCGGCATGTCCAGCACCGCGGTCTCGTCGGGGCGCAGCTGCTTGAGGTTGAACCAGCGGCCAAGGCTGAAATCCATGCCCTGAAAACCGCAGTTATGCAGGGTGGCAAAGCCCTGCTCGAGATCCATACGGGTAAAAATCGGAGAATCTTGTACGGCAATTCGCATGATTGGCCTCCGTTGTGCAAAGATAGGCGCTTATGCGGTGGAAAAACGCCCTTTCCCGTCTATTGTAGACCATAAAATGCAGGGTGTCAACCGCCGCGAAAGCGTTGTTTTATACAGAGAACAAGGGAGTGGAGAGGTATCGAGCGCCGGTGTCGGGCAGCAGGACAACGATGGTTTTCCCGGCATTTTTCGGGCATTTGGCGGTTTCCAGGGCGGCATGCAGCGCGGCGCCAGAGGAGATTCCGCAAAGAATCCCCTCGTTTTGCGCCAGCATGCGCCCGGCGGCATAGGCCTGTTCATCCGTTACGGGCAGGATTTCGTCGTAAACTTGCGTATCCAAGACCTCGGGGACAAAGCCCGCGCCGATGCCCTGTAAGCCATGTTTGCCGGCAGGCTTGCCCGACAGGACGGCGGAAGCGGCCGGTTCTACCGCGATGATATGCGTGGCGGGCCTTTTTTCCTTGAGATAGCGGCCAACGCCCGTAATGGTGCCGCCCGTGCCGACTCCGGCGACAAACACGTCCACCTTGCCGTCGGTATCTTCAAAAATTTCGGGACCGGTGGTTTCATAGTGGGCCTGCGGGTTGGCCGGGTTCACAAACTGGCCGGCAAGGATGCTGCCCGGCAGCGCGGCGTGCAGCGCTGCCGCCTTTTCGATTGCGCCGGCCATGCCCAGCCTTCCTTCGGTCAGCACCAGCTCCGCGCCATAGGCGCGCATGAGCTGCTGACGCTCAACGGACATGGAATCGGGCATGACGATAACGAGACGATAGCCGCGCGCTGCGGCCACGGCGGCCAGGCCGATGCCGGTATTGCCCGAGGTAGGCTCAATGATCGTGGCCCCTTGCTTCAGGCTGCCTGCTTTTTCGGCGGCGCGGATCATGGAAAGCGCCACGCGATCCTTTACCGAACCGGCGGGGTTGAACATTTCCAGCTTGGCCAGCACGCGGGCGTGCAGCCCCAGCAGGCTTTCAATGTGGGTCAGCTCCAGCAGCGGCGTATGGCCGATCAACTGATCGACGGTATCAAAAATGCGCATACAGGGCCTCCTTACAGAACGTCAGACATGGTCGGGGCTGATTTCGCCAGCTTTTTGCAGGGCAATTTTGGTAAGCAGCGGGCCGACCAGCTCATAAATCAGCGTGGCGCACAGCACAACGGCGCGGATCTGAGCGCCAAATTCGGGCAGAGCGGTCATGGCCAGCTGCGCCATGCCAATGGCTACGCCGGCCTGCGGCAGAAGCGTGACGCCCAGATACTTGCGGATGTTGGGATCGGCGCGGGTGACAAGCGCGCCGGCATATGCGCCGATGTATTTGCCTAACGAGCGTGCCAGCAGGTACAGCGTACCCAGCAGGCCAACCGTGGGAATGACCGCCAGGTCAAGCTGCGCGCCGGAGATGACGAAGAACAGCATCAGCAGCGGCCCTGTCCAGCGGTCGCACACGTCAAACACAATGGCCGTGTCCGCGCCCAGGTTGCAGTATACGGCGCTGATCATCATGCATAAAAGGAGCGAGCTCAGCCCCCACATTTCGGACAGGGCAATGCCCAGCAGCACGGAAGCGATGCACAGGCTCAGCCGGTTGGCGCGCGAATGAAAAAAGCGCACGCCTACCGACAGGGCAAAGCCAATGGCAGCGCCTGTCAGGAGCGAGAGGGCGATTTCCTTGAGTGGTTCCAGCAAAAGGCTGCTCACGGTCAGCGCGCCGCCGCCCGCAAAGGTTTTGGCCAGGCCGATGGAGATGGAAAAGACCATCAGACCCACCGCGTCGTCCATGGCGACGACGGGCAAAAGGGTGGATGTGACCGGCCCCTTGGCCTTGTACTGGCGGATGACCATCAGCGTGGCGGCGGGCGCGGTAGCGGCGGCGATCGCGCCCAGCGTCAGGGAGACGGAGGGATGAAAGCCGCATAGCAGCAGCACCGCGTCCACCAGTCCCACGGCGCTGAGCGCCTGGATGAAGGTGATGGTAATGGCCTTGCTGCCGATCATTTTCATGGTGGAGAGCTTGAATTCGCCGCCGATGGAGAAGGCAATAAAGCCCAGCGCCACGCTGGTGACAATATCCATGGCGGGCAGGAGACCGGCTGGCATCAGACGCAGACAGTAAGGGCCGACAAAAAGGCCTGCCACCAGAAAGGCCGTTACGTTGGGCAGGTGAATGCGCTTGGCCAGGCGCGTAAACAATAGCCCAAACAGCATGGCGGCCGCAAGGCTCAACAGAATATTCATTTGCAAACACGCCCTCCGTTTATTTATTCGTCAGCTCGCAGTAATCAATGGGCAGGGTGAAAAGCACGCCGTGATTTGCTTTGTGCAGATCGCCCGCCACACCATGAATGATCTCGATGGCCTGCGGCACCTGTACGTCCTGCAGGGCGGCAAAGAGCATCTTGCCATGCGCCTGCGTGGGGTTCAGAAAGGCGCGCAGTGCGCCGAACATGGGCGGCGGTTCGACAGATACCTCGCTGATGGCATGCAGCATACCTTCACAATCGACCACGGTGGCGCCGCGCAGGCCTTTTTCCATCATGGCGGAGAGGATCGTATACACATGCTGCGTGTTGTTGGTAATATAAATGAGCAGTTTCATACGCGTTTCTCCTTGCTTTATTCTGGAATCGAACGAAATTATACGCCTGAAAGCGGATAAAGTAAAGGGAGAAAGCCGTTTTTCCGGGAAGAAATTTTCATGATCGCTTGACAAGTTTACTTGGCAGCTATATACTGATAATGCCAAGTAAACTTGGCAACGAAAGGAAGAAAAAGCAATGACAAAGGAAAAGGTTTTGCGCTTGGCGCGCGAAGAGGGAAAGGATGAAATGGCCTTGCAGGCGCGTGATCGTTCGATGAAATGGACGTATATCGTTATGGTGCTTTGCGCGGCGGTATTTGCCGTGCTGCGCGCGCGGCAGGGACTGCCTGTTATGGATCTTTGCGCCACGGTATGCTATTCGGTCAGCGCGGGATTTCTTTACCGCTACGCGAAAATGCGCGAAAAGAATACCCTTGTATTGGGAGTGGTACAGCTGATGATCGGCATTGCGGCAACCGTGCGGTATTTTGGAGGGCACTGAAGGTGGAGGAAAAGCTGACACTCAAAAACCGCGTCCGTCAGGCGCGGCAGGAAAAGCACTTGTCGCAGGCGCAGCTGGCCCGGCTGGTGGGCGTATCGCGCAATACCATCAGCGCCATTGAGACGGGACAATTCAACCCCACGGCCCGACTGGCGCTGATACTCAGCATTGCGCTTGACCATTCGTTTGAGGAACTGTTTTATTTTGAGGATTAAAAAGAACCCCGTGAAAGGACTTTACTTTCACGGGGCGGACCAGGACTGCACATGCGGGAAACAAACGGAAAAGCTGCTTGTGACCGGCAGTCCTGCGGTCGCTTGGCGCGGGGGCGATGCAGGACGTGCAAATCCGCCCCGCTTCGCCTGCTCCGCCTGACAGCCTGCTTCTTTTCTGCTGTCGGTCTTAATATATCCTGCCGGGCGCGGGTTTATGCGCCATATTTTTGACATGTCCTGCCGCGGGCGCAAACCTTGTCAAAAATGAAGAAACATGGTATAATTCTTAAGATATTGCCAGCAAGGGGGAGAAAGGCGTTGACGCATATTTATCTGGACGCCATGGGCGGCGATCATGCGCCGGGATGCACGGTGGAAGGAGCCATTGAGGCGCTGCGCGCGGATCGGCAGCTGAAAATCACGCTGGCGGGGGACGCTGCGCGGCTGACGGAACTGCTTCGCGATTGCGGCGATGTGCGCGAACGCATTACGGTGGAGCATACCTCCCAGGTGATTACCAATCACGAAGCGCCCGTGCTGGCGGTGCGCGCCAAGAAGGATTCCGCGATTGTGCGCGGCATGCTGGCGGTGCGCGAAGGACGGGCGGACGGCTTTGTGTCCGCCGGCTCGACCGGCGCGGTGATGGCGGGCGGCATGTTCCGCCTGGGCCGGATCGAGGGGATCGAGCGCCCGGCGCTTGCGCCGCTGATGCCCAATGGACGGGACTTTTTTCTGCTCATCGACTGCGGCGCGAATGTGGACTGCAAGCCGGAATACCTGGCGCAGTTTGCCATCATGGGCGATGCGTACATGCGCTGCGTGCGCGGTCTGAAGACGCCGCGCGTGGGGCTTTTGAACATCGGCGCGGAGAGCGAAAAGGGCAATGCGCTGACCAAGGCTGCCTATCCGCTGCTGGAGCAGCTGCCCCTGTGCTTTGTGGGCAATGTGGAGGGGCGCGACGTGACGGCCGACGTGGCGGACGTGATCGTGGCGGACGGCTTCTGCGGCAACCTGGTGCTCAAATTTATGGAAGGCGTTGCCGGTACCATGCTGGGCATCATTAAGGAGGAAATGATGGGCGATCTGCGCGGCAAAATAGGCGCGCTGATTGCCAAGCCTGCCTTCCGCCGGGTGAAAAAGCGTCTGGATTATACCGAGGTGGGCGGCGCGCCGCTGCTGGGCGTGCGGGGAGCGGTGGTCAAGGCGCACGGCTCCTCCAACGGGCATGCGATCGCCTGCGCCATTCGTCAGGCGGTGGAAATGCACCGCCAGGATGTGAACGGCGCGATCGAGAAGGGGTTGGCTGAAACGCTGAAAGGCGAATAAAGCATAGATTTCAAGGATAGTATGGATACAAAAGGAGGCATTGCAATGACTTTTGAAAAGGTGAAGGAGATCATTTCCACCCAGCTGAAGGTGGCGGCGGAAAAGATTACGCCCGCTTCCCGCCTGGTGGAGGATCTGGGCGCGGACAGCGCCAACGTGATGGTGCTCATCATGGAGCTGGAAGACCAGTTTGGCATCATGGTGGACGATGATGCGATCATGACGCTGAAAACCGTGGAAGACGTAGTAAAGTATATCGATTCCAAAGCCTGAGACAACCACGGGTAGAAAACAGGCTGCCAGTGCGTGCAGCCCGTTTTCTGCGCGCGGATAAGGAGTAAATTATCCGTGAATTTACAAAAATTGGAAACCTCGTTAGGATATCATTTCCGCGACGACAGCCTTTTGCGTCTGGCTCTGACGCATCCTTCCTGCGGACCGGAGAACAACCAGCGGTTGGAGTTCCTGGGCGACGCGGTGCTGCAGCTGGCCATGGGGGACATGGTGTTTTCTGCGCATCCCGATTTGGAGGAGGGCGATATGACCTTCCTGCGCGCCAGCATGGTACGGGAAGAAACGCTGTGCGCTGTGGCGCAAAAGCTGGAGCTGGGCAAGTATCTGCGCATGGATCATGGCTGCGATATGACGGGCGGGCGGCGCCGTCCGGCGGTGCTGGCTGACGCCATGGAGGCGGTGCTGGCCGCGGTGTATCTGGACGCGGGATTTGAAACGGCTCTGAAGCTGGTACGCGCGCTTTGGCCGCGCGAGCAGGAAGCGCCCGTTCCCGTGACGGACAACAAGACCCGTTTGCAGGAGCTTTTGCAGGCGCGCGCGCTGCCGCTGCCCGAATACCGCACGGTGGCGGAGAGCGGCCCGGCGCATCTGCGCGAGTTTACCGTGGCGGTCTATATTGAGGGCCGGGAGGCGGGCCGCGGCGTGGGTAACAGCAAAAAACGCGCGGCGCAGGCTGCCGCGGGCGCGGCGCTGGAGTGCCTTCAAGGGGCGGAGGTACGCGCATGAGGCTGAAAAAGCTGGAGATTTATGGCTTCAAATCTTTTGCACAGCGTACCGAAGTGGTCTTCAACGGCGGTATTACCGGCATTGTCGGCCCCAACGGTTCGGGCAAAAGCAATATCGGCGATGCGGTCAAGTGGGTGCTGGGAGAGCAGAATCCCCGCGAGCTGCGCGGCGGCAGTATGCAGGACGTGATTTTCAACGGCACGGAAAAGCGCAAGAAGCTGGCCTATGCCGAGGTGACGCTGGTTTTTGAAAACGAGGACGGCGCGCTGAAAACCAATTTCAGCGAGGTGGCCGTGACCCGCCGTCTGTACCGCAGCGGTGAAAGTGAATATTATTTAAATAAAGCGGCCTGCCGGCTCAAGGATATCAAAGAGCTTTTTTATGATACCGGCATCGGCAAGGATGGTTATTCCAATATCGGTCAGGGCCGTATCGACGATATCCTTTCCAATAACAGTGAGGATCGCCGAGAGGTGTTTGAGGAGGCGGCGGGCATCAGCACCTTCCGCGTGCGCAAGGAAGAGGCGGAACGCAAGCTGAGCCGCACGCTGGATAATCTGGACCGTGTCAACGATCTGCTGGAGGAGCTGGGCGGCCGTATCGAGCCGCTGCATGAGCAGGCGCAGTCGGCGCTGAAATATCAGGAGCTGGCGGCGCGGCTGAAAACGCTGGAAATGAATATTTTCCTGCTCAAGCAGGACAAGCTGACGGCGCGCATGCGGGAACTGAATGAAACCATTGAGGCGCTGCGCGACGCGCTTTTGCGGCACGAGGCGGCGCTGCATGAAAACAGTCAGGAACGGGAGAAAATCGACGAGGCCGTGCGGCTGCTGGACGAGGAGATTGCCGGTCTGCGCGCGCAGAGCAGGGAAGGCAGCGAGCAGCTGCATCAGCTGGAATCGGCGCGGGACCGTATGCAGCAGCGGGAGGAAACGCTGCGTCATGACGCGCTTCGGCTGCGGCAGGAATCGCAGGCGCGGCAGGCACGGCTGGAAGAGCTGGAGCGCTTGACGGCCCAAAACGACGGCGACGACGAGGCGGCCTCGGCCGCGCTGCGGCAAGCGAAAGCGGCGCTGGAGCAGCTGACGCGCGAGGCAGACGCGGCAGCGGAGCATGCCGCCGCCGCCGAGCAGAGCTTGGACAGCCACAAAACAGAGATTCTGACCGCGGTGAACCGCTTGAGCGATGTGCGCAATACGCAGACGCAAAAGCAGGCCATGTGCGAACAGATGGAAAAATATCTTGTTCAGCTGCGCGAGAGCGAGGGCGAGCTGAACGCGCAGGGCGAGACGCTGCAAACGCAGTATGACGCGGCGCTGACCCGGCAAAAGGCGGCGCAGCAGGAGCTGGACGACGCTTCTGCCGAGGCGCAGCGGCTGGAGGCCAATGTCCGTGCCCTGGAAGGCGAAAGCCGGGAAAAAAACAGCGGGATCCAGCAGCTGGGGATGGAGATGCAGTCTGCCCGCAGCCGTTTGCGTGTGCTCAGCGAGATGGCGCGCGACATGGAGGGCTATGCCAACGCCGTGCGCCGCGCACTGCAATACGCGCAAAACGATCCCAACGTCTGCGGCGTGGTGGCACAGCTGATGCAGGTGCCGCGCGAGCTGGAGGCCGCCATGGACGCTGTGTTGGGCGGCAGTCTGCAAAATATCGTCACGACCGATGATGTAACGGCCAAGCGCCTGATTGAATATCTCAAACGCAGCGAAGCCGGGCGCGCCACCTTTTTGCCGCTGACAACGGTACGCGCTTATTCGCTGAGCGGCGAGGAGCGCCGCGTGCTGTCCATGCCGGGATGCCTGGGCGTGGCCAGCGAGCTGATTGCCTACGACCAGCGCTACCGTCCGGTGATGGAAAATCTGCTGGGGCGCACGGTGGTGGCCGAGAGCCTGGACGCGGCGCTGCCTATCATGCGCGCGGGGCGCTATGCTTTCCGTCTGGTCACGCTGGACGGGCAGGTCATGCATGCGGGCGGCTCGATGACGGGCGGCTCCATGCGCGGCAAGACGAGCAATTTTCTTTCGCGCGAGCGCGAGATCAAAGAGCTGACCGCGCGTATCCGTCAGGATGAGCAGGCGCTGCAAATGCTGCGCAAACAGGCCGAGGAGCTTCAGACACGCCTGAACGAGGCCAAGCGCCTGCGCGGCGAGGGCATGGAGGCCATGCACCAGCAGGAGATTGCCGTGGCGCGCGAGCAGGAGCATGTGTTCAACGCTTCCTCCGAATTGCAGGCGCATGAACAGCGGCTGCAAAAGACCCGCGCGGCCATTGTGCAGCTGACGGGGAGCATTGCCGAGATCCGGGCCGATTTGGTCGCCTTGACACAGGGGACGCAGGATGCGGCGGTGGACCGGGAAGCGCTGGAAAGGAGAACGGAGGAACTGCAAAGCGCCATGCGCGCCGCGCGCGAAAAAGCGGACAGCCTGCGCGAACGCGTGACGCAGGAAAAGCTGCGCTATGCGGAGCTGGAGCATGGCATTGAAACGCTGCGCCGTGACAAGGCACGCTGGGGCGAGGAAAGGGAGAGCATCCTGCGCGCCCTGGCAGAGCTGGAGCAAAAGGCGGGACAGCAGCAGGCGGAGGCGGACAGCGCCGGGGCGCAGTTCATTCAGCTGAATGAGGGCGCGCGGGAGAAGGCTGCGCGCGTGCGTGCGCTTGACGCGCAGACTGATGAAACGGAGCAAAAGCGCCAGCGGCAGCTGGAGCGTCAGCGTATACTGGCGCAGGAGAATGAAAGCATTCATGAACAGCACACCCGAGACGGGGATCAGCTGCATCGCAGCGAGCTGCTGTTCAGCCGTGCCGAGGGAGAATTGAATACCCTTGCCGAGCATATGTGGAATACCTATGAGGCCACGCTGGCGGCGGCGGAGGAATTCCGGCTGCCGGAAGGGGAGTTTTCCCTGACGGGAGGCGAGCGTGAGGCGGGAACGCTGCGGCGGGAGATCCGTGAGCTGGGCCCCATCAACGCTCACGCGGTGGAGGAATATGCGCAGACCAAGGAACGCTTTGACGAAATGAGCCGCCAGAAAGAGGACATGACCAAAGCGGAGAGCGATCTGCGCGGGTTGATTAAGCGGCTTTTGTCGCAGATGGAAAAGCAGTTTGTGCAGGAATTCGACAAGCTGAACGAGAACTTCAAAGAAACCTTTGTGCGGCTGTTCGGCGGCGGGCAGGCGGAGCTGAAGCTGACCGATCCCGGTGATCCGCTCGGCTGCGGCATTGAGGTGGAGGCGCAGCCGCCGGGCAAAAAACTGCAGCTTTTGTCCCTGCTTTCGGGCGGCGAGCGGGCGCTGACGGCCATTGCCATCCTGTTTGCCATGCTGAAGGTCAAGCCTACGCCATTCTGCATTCTGGATGAGATCGAGGCGGCGCTGGACGAGGCCAACATTGGTTATTTTGCCGATTATCTGGTGGAATTTGCCAAGACGACGCAGTTTGTGGTCGTGACGCATCGCAAGGGCACAATGGAACGGTGCGACGCGCTTTACGGCGTGGCGATGGAAGAAAAGGGCGTTTCCAGTATGGTGAGCGTGAATCTGGAGAATTATCAATAAAAGGAGGCGCAGACATGGGCTTTTTTGACAGACTGAAAAAGGGATTGTCCAAAACACGCGGGAACCTGACCGAGCGCGTGGACGAGCTGGTGGAAAATACCCCGGTGGTGGACGATGATTTCTATGAGGAGCTGACGGATATTCTGCTGCTGTCCGATGTGGGCGTGCAGGCCAGCACGCAGATCATCGACGAACTGCGCCGCCGCGTGGAGGAAAAAAAGGTCAAGGACGCCCCCACGGCGCGGCAAATGTTCAAGGACCTGATTACCGAGGAAATGAACATTCCCCGCCCGCCTCTCAAGTGGCCTATGGTGATGTTCGTGGTGGGGGTCAACGGCGTGGGCAAAACCACGACGGTGGGCAAGCTGGCGCTGCGCTTTCAGGAAATTGGCCGCAGCGTGATCCTGGCGGCAGGCGACACCTTCCGCGCGGCGGCGGACGATCAGCTGGCGGTGTGGGCGGAGCGCGCCAACGTGCCGCTGATTAAGCATCAGCCGGGCAGCGATCCGGCGGCGGTGGTGTTTGACGCGGTGCAGGCCGCCAAAGCGCGCAAGGCCGACCTGCTGATTATCGACACGGCAGGCCGCCTGCACAACAAAAAGAACCTGATGGAAGAATTGTCCAAGATGCGGCGGATCATCGACCGCGAGTTTCCCGAGGCGGCGGTACGCTGCATGCTGATCCTGGATGCTACCACCGGTCAGAACGGCGTCAACCAGGCTAAGATGTTTAAAGAAGCGGTGGAGATCAACGGCATCATTCTTACCAAGCTGGACGGAACGGCCAAGGGCGGCGTGGCGATTGCCATTCGCCGGGAGCTGAACGTGCCGGTATGGTACATTGGCGTGGGGGAAGGAATCGACGACTTGCAGGCGTTTGAGGCCAAGGAGTTTGCCGAGGCGCTGTTCTCAAAACAATAAACAAAGGCAAACCTTAGACGCAGGGGGCGGAGGTGGAAGGATGAATAAAACGCAGCTCCTTCAAAAATTGACGCAGATGAACCTGCCTCCAACCCAATACTGGCTCGTTGCCGGCGGCGCTATGGTTTTATACGGACTCAGAGAGACGACAGCGGATGTTGATTTGGGCTGTACCACGCGTCTTGCCGACGAGCTGGAGCGACAAGGCTATGCTACCTTTCGAATGGAAGACGGCGCAAGGAAGATTTCCTTCGACGCTGAGTGTGAATTGTTTGAAAATTGGCTTTATGACCGGATTGAAATGATAGAGGAGGTTCCCGTTATTTCTCTCCAAGGGCTGCTGACCATGAAGAAAGCGCTGGGCAGAAAAAAGGATTTTGATGATATCGAAAAAATCCAGACGCTTCTTTATAAATTGCAGCAAAACAATACAAATTGACATCATGCGGTCAGACAATGTTTAAATGACCTCATGTTTGGTACTCAAATGCAAACGGTTATACTTTGATATAGAAGATTCGCAAAAACAATTTCTTTCTATGTCCCCCAATCCTATCAGATATCATAGCAAATATCATAGCAAAAATGGCTTGCGCATCTGCGGTGCGCAAGCCATTCAGACCATCAACAAAGTGGGTACATCATTGCCGGGATGCAATGAAGG
>JAHZHX010000031.1:0-14487 GCA_019420065.1 Clostridiales bacterium
GTGTCCTGCTGAAGTTTTTTTCGGAAAAGTGTTGCGCTTGACTTGACAATTCACACTCAAAGAAAGTACCGTCCCCCCCCCCGTCCCTCGCTTATTCTTCGTCAGCCGAGCGCCCCGCCTCGTCGAGCATGTGCGTCAGCTCGCGCATAAAGGTGGGAATGTCGGTAAACTGGCGGTATACCGAGGCAAAGCGCACGTAGGCCACCTCGTCGAGCTGGCGCAGCGCGGCCATCACGATCTCGCCGATCTGCTTGGTGGTGATTTCTTCCTGCAAGCTGTTGTAGGCCATCTGCTCGACCGAGGTGACGATGTGCTCGATCTCCCCGGCCGTGACCGGGCGCTTGTGGCAGGCCTGAATGATGCCGCTGCGGATTTTCTGCGCGTCAAACAGCTCGCGCGTATTGTCCTTTTTGATAACCAGGAGCTGGGGCATTTCCACCTTTTCATAGGTGGTGAAGCGGCGGCCGCAGTTGGCGCACTCGCGGCGGCGGCGGATGCTGGCCCCCTCCTCGGTGGGACGGGAATCGATCACGCGGCTGTCCGGACAGTTGCAGAATTGGCATTTCATGGGTTCACCGCTCCTTTTTCTCAAGTATATTCATTATAAGCTGTTTGACGTGATTTGTAAATCTTTTAATCCGCGTCGAGCGCTTCCAGACCGCGCCTGGCCTCCGGGCGGCTGTCGCCGTGGCGGACAAAAAGCATCGTTACAAAGGCCAGCGCCGTGAAAACCGTGGCGTAGGGGAACAGCGCCGTCATGCCGGCCCTGTCCATCAGCGTTCCGCTCAGGTAGGGGGTCAGCGTCTGCGCCGCCATGCTGGCGGTATAGTAAATACCGGTATAGCGGCCGGTATCGCCGCCGCGGCACATTTCCACCACCATGGGGAAGGAATTGACGTTGATCGTCGCCCAGCCTATGCCCGCCAGGGCGAACATGGCGTTCATCAGCAGCAGGCTGCTGCCCTGGCGCAGAAAGGAAGCGACCAGAAACGATGCGCTCAGCATGGCCACGCCCGCCAGGATCGTCCTTTTGCGGCCCACGCGGGAGGCGACAAAGCCTACCGGCAGGTAGGAAACGATGGCGGCGGCCTGGGCAATGATGAGCGTGATGTTATAGTCGCGCCCCAGCACCTTGCCGGCGTATACGCTGTATTTGCTGGTGACGGCGTTGTAGCCCATGAACCACAAAACGATGGAGAGCAGCAGGAAAATCAGCGAGCGGCGCTCGCCGCGGCTGAGCCTGCGGCTGCCCGCGCCCGCCTCCGCTTCCTCCACGCCGTATTTCTCGCTTTCACGCCGCATGTCCTGCGCCCACTGCCGCTCGCGCACCGTACACAGGAAAATGGCAAGCGAGGCCAGCATCAGTCCGGCCACAATGGAGAAGAACGTGCGGTAGGGCGCCAGCGCGTTTCTATCCGCGCCCGTGGCAAAGACCATGCCCAGCGCCAGGATGAGCACGCCGCCCGCGCTGCCCATCAGGTTGATGACCGCGTTGCCCTTGCTGCGCAGGGGCTTGGGCGTGACGTCGGGCATCAGCGCCACGGCGGGGGAGCGGAAGGAGGCCATGGCGAACAGCAGCAGCAAAAGAATGACGATAAAGAGGATCAGCGGGCGGGGGTTCTGCTGCGTAACGGCGTGGGCATACGCCTGCCGCGCCGGAACGGCATAGGCGGCATACTCCGCCGTGCCCGCGCGCAGCTGCATGAACTGCTCGCGTCCGATGGCCAGGGTATCCCCGGAAGGCGCGTCGCTGAGGATATAACGCTCGCCGGAGGGCGTCATCAGCGCGTCGGGATAGTCGTAATCATACAGCGTTTGCAGGGCCTGGGGCGTGTCCAGCCCGCGCACGCTTTCCAGCTGGCGCAGCTGATAGCTATCCGCCGCTGTCAGGCAAAGCAGCAGCGCCGCCGCCGCGACCGTGCCCGCGACGATGAAGGGCGTGCGCTTGCCGGCTCTTGCGCGGCATTTGTCCGACAGCGCGCCAAATAGCGGCAGCATGAACAGCGCCAGAATATTGTCCAGCGCCATGACGACGCCGCTGTTCGCCTGCGACATGCCGAACTTGTCGGTCAGAATTTTGGGGATCAGCGTGTCGTAGGCCTGCCAAAAGGCGCTGATGAGGAAAAAGCAAAAGCCAACCAGGATCGTGCGGCGGTAGGAAAGTTTCATGGGTCAGACCTCCTCGTTAATTCAAGGCGCTCAGCGCGGCGCTCATGTTTGCGCCGGTGAGAAACACAAACTGGCAGTAATCAATCAGGCGCGCGGCTTCCTGCTCGTGCGTGGCAAGCCCCGCGGCGGCGGCCATGGCCGCCGTTTTTTTGGTTTTTTCCCGGCCAAAGAGCACGCTGTTTTGCAGCGCCTGCTCAAAGGCGGCATAGGCCGGGCTGTCAAGCGCGTCCCGGCGCACCGCCAGACACAGCCCGGCGGGCGGCAGGTTGTTTTTGATCTGCCGCCATTGACTGCTCAGCGAAAAGCGCGCGTCCAGCCCTTGCCGCAGCGCGCCGTCAAGCCGGTCCGGGCCGCAAAGAAAAATATCGCCCGCATCGCCGTAAACGAGGGTACAATGCACATTTTCGGCCTGCAAAAGCGAAAGCAGCATGCGCTCCTCGCGGGAAGCGCGCATCTCCTCGGGCAGCGTGAGGGTACGGCCGCTCAGGTCGGCTATTCTCGACAGCGCCTCGTCCGAAAAACAGAAAAGCGTGGTATACCCCAGCACCGCGCGGATCTGGCAGCCTTCCGCCGCCCGGGCCTGCTCAAAGGGCAGGAGGGCCGCGTCGACCTCGCCCGCATTCAGCGCCCGAAGCAGGGCCTGCGCGTCGGGGAAAAGACGGCAGGCATACTGCGCGGCCGGCGTTTGCAGCAGCATGGCGGCGCCATAGGCCTGCGGTGTTTGCAGAATGCCCGCATGGATGCGGCGGCTGGGGCGCGTGCCCAGCCACAAAAGCAGCAAAAGCAGCAGCGAAAGCAGCAAGAAGGCCGCGGCCAGCAGGCGCTTTTGCGCGGCGGTACGGTTTTTCATTTCTCCTCCTCCCTCTGGCCCGGTTCGGGAAGCGGCGCGAGCGTAAGCAGCTTTTCGGCCAGCTGGCGGGAGAAGCTGCTCATCGCAGCCAGCAGGCAGATCAGCTCGTTGACGCTGGCGGGAGGATCCTGACGGAAAAGCTGCGCGCCGCGCTCGTGAACCTGCTCCACAAAATAGCGGGCGGAAAGGCGGTGGCGGCGGGAATATTCATTATAGAAGGCATGCACCTGCGCTTCGCTCAGATTGGATGGCAGCATTTTTTGCAGCTTGGCGATGCTCAAGCTTTGCTTCATGGTGCAAATGACAATCAGGTAGGCGATATGCACGCGGTAGTATTTCTTTTTCTGGGGTTTGGGCATGACGTGGGTACGCACATAATTGTTGACGGCGGCGGCGGTCACGGGCGGCTCGGCCCGGCCGTCGTCGGGCAGCACGTTCAGGTACTGTCCCATCAGAATGATCACCTGCTCCATGTACAGGCCAAAATCCGGAATTTCCTCCCATTGCGGCAAGGTATAACTGCCCAGGCATTCTTCCCAGCTGCGCAGGGTTTGGGAAATGGATTCGTTTTCGCAGGGCATGAAGGCCCCTCCTTTCATTGCCTCTTCACCATATCACATTTTCTTTGCGCAGGCAATACAAAAAAGCATTGACATAACGGCTGGCGTCTGTTAATCTAATATTGAAAATTAGATGGCTTTTTCTGGAGGCATTTTATGCGGTTTGCAATCGTTACCGATACGTCGGCCAATGTGCCGAGCCAATGGCTGGAAGAACACGGCGTGCAGGCAATCACCTTTTTATATACGATGGATGGCGCGGAACGGGAAAGCGGCGATACCCGCGATTTTGACGGCGCGGCATACTATCAGGCGCTGCGGGCGGGGGCGAAGGTCAGCACCTCGCAGATTCCGCCGCAGCGGTATATTGACCTGTTTGCGCCGCTGCTGGCGGCGGGGCAGGATGTTTTGTACATTTCCATGAGCTCGGGCATCAGCGGCTCGTGCGCATCGGCGCAAATGGCGGCGCGGCAGCTGGGCGAGCAGTATCCCGACCGTCAGGTATATGTGGTGGATACGCTGGGCGCGTCCCTGGGCGAAGGGCTGCACGTGCTGCGGGCGGCGGAAATGCGCGATCAGGGCATGAGCGCGGCGGAAACCGCGCAGGCGCTGCTGCCGCACTGCAAGCGCATGTACCAGCTTTTTACGGTGGACGACCTGATGCATCTGCGCCGCACCGGCCGCATTTCGGACGCCAAGGCGATCCTGGGCACGGTGCTGGGGGTCAAGCCGCTGCTCAAGGGCAACGAGGAGGGAAAGATCGTCTCCTGCGCCATGGTGCGCGGGCGCAAGGCCGCCATCCGCGCGCTGGCGGAGCGCTATGAAAAATACTGCGAGCAGCCCGAAACGCAGACGGTGGGCATTTCCCATGCGGCGTGCCCGGAGGACGCGCAGTATCTGGCCTCGCTTCTGCAAAAAAGCAGCCGCGCTCCGCGCGAGATCCTGACCGTGGTACACGAGCCCATGACCGGCGCGCATGTAGGCCCGGGCATGCTGGCGCTGTATTTTGAGGGGAACGAGGATGTGCGCGGCAGATAAGGCGATGCGCGTTGACCGCGAAAAGACGGCGGCCTACTATGCCGGCCATGTTTCCATGCCCTGCGGCTGCGAAGTATGCCGCAATTATTACCGCCAAATCGGAGAAGCGTATCCGGCGCTGACCGGCTATCTGGCAAAGCTGGGGGCGGATGCTTTGCGTCCGCTGGAGCTGATATGGGATGATCCGCATGCGGGGCAGTCACCTATATGGGCTGCCAATACGTTGTGCTTGGCTCATGCCCGGCAGACTTTTCGCAAACGGTGGAGGGCGTTCCCGTCGCGGTATGCACTGCGCATCCTGACGCGGGGGTGGACGAACCGTTTTTTGTGCTGGAATTCGGCCCAATAACGTTAAGGTATCGTGAATAGGGGGAAACGTTTTCCCCTCCCCTTTTTCCCGCTTTACAGTCTGTTCATAAACAGGCTGTATTTTGTTTGCTTTCTTTCCATTGTTTATTCAATTCTTTCTGTTACAATGGCGGCATTCAAGCAAAGCGAGGGGGAAAGCGTTTGCAATACCGCAATGAAGTGAAGCATATCATCAATCCGTCGGACAAGGCGGCGCTGTGCGCGGCGCTGGGCGCCGTGATGCGGCGCGATCCGCATGCCGGGCCGACGGGGCAGTACCGCATCCGCAGCCTGTATTTTGACAACGTGTACGACAGGGCGCTGCGGGAAAAGCTGGACGGCGTGTGCGACCGGGAGAAGTTCCGCATCCGTTATTACAACGGGGATACCTCCTTTATCCAGCTGGAGAAGAAGGTCAAGCACGGCGACAAGGGGTACAAGGTCTCCGCGCCCATCACGCGGGAGGAGGTACAGCGGCTGCTGCGCGGGGATATTTCCTGGATGCCGGGCAGCGGAAGGGCGCTGGCAGTGGAGCTGTACAGCAAAATGCGCGCGCAGGGCCTCAGGCCCAAAACGATTGTGGAATACACGCGCACGCCCTTTGTCTGCCGCGCGGGCAACGTGCGCGTGACCATTGACGAGCGGCTGCGCGCCGGCCTTTCCTGCAGGGATTTTCTGGAGGCGGACTGCGTGACCCTTCCGGCGGGCGAGGACGCCATGATCCTGGAGGTCAAATGGGACGGCTTTCTGCCCGCGCCCGTCCGCCGCGCGGTGCAGCTGCGCTCGCGCAAAAGCAGCGCCTTTTCCAAGTACGCAGCGTGCCGGGTATATGGCTGAAGCCGCCGGAACAACCAAAAACCCGACCCGAAATATGAAAGGAGCGTCTTCCGATGACCAAATTTTCCGATATTTTCAAATCCGGCTTTTTGCAGAATGTGACCAGCGTATCGCTGCTGGACATGGTGCTCGCCCTGCTGCTGGCTTTCGCCCTGGGGCTGTTCATCTTTTTCGTTTATAAAAAGACCTATTCCGGCGTGATGTATTCCGCGGCGTTTGGCGGCACGCTGATTGCCATGACCATGATTACCGCCATGACGATCCTGGCCGTGACCTCCAATGTGGTGCTGTCCCTGGGCATGGTGGGCGCGCTGTCCATCGTGCGCTTCCGCACGGCCATCAAGGAGCCGATGGATATCGCTTTCATGTTCTGGGCGATCGCGGCGGGCATCGTGCTGGCCGCCGGCATGATCCCGCTGGCGGTGTTTGGCAGCCTGGTGATCGGGCTGGTCTTGCTGCTGTTTGTCAACCGCAAGGCGGTCCACCATCCCTATATCGCCGTGATCGCCTGCGAGAACCACGCGGCGGAAACGGCGGCGCGCGATTTTCTGGAAAAGCATGTGGAAAAGGCCGTCGTCAAGAGCAAGACCGCGCAGCAAGGGCAGATCGAGCTGAATTACGAGGTGCGCCTCAGGAGCGAGGATACCGATTTCATTACCGCCCTGTCCGAGCTGGAGGGGGTCGCCAGCGCCGTGCTTGTCAGCTACAACGGCGATTATATGGGATAAAGCCATGCTGAAAAGCAAGTATATTGAGCGCGTCTGCTGCCTGGTCATGGCGCTGGCGCTGCTGCTCACCGGCGCGGTGATGGAGGGCGTGCGCTCGGGCGCGATCGCCATCGACCGCAGCTTGGGCTACGAAACGCGCCTTTTCGACCAGAGCCGGGTGCATACCCTTGACATCGTGATGGACGACTGGGAGGGCTTCCTGGCCGAATGCGTCAACGAGGAATATGTTCCCTGCGCGGTGGTGATCGACGGGGAAAGCTACAAGAATGTGGCCATCCGCGCCAAGGGCAACACCTCGCTGTCCTCGGTGGCGGCGTATGGCAACAACCGTTACAGCTTCAAGATTGAGTTTGACCATTACGATAAAAATGAGCGCTATTACGGCCTGGACAAGCTGAGCCTGAACAACATCATTCAGGACGCGACCTACATGAAGGATTATCTGGCCTATACGCTGATGGGGAAAATGGGCGTGGCCGCGCCCCTGTGCAGCTATGTGCAGATCAATGTAAACGGCGCGCCCTGGGGGCTGTACCTGGCCGTGGAGAGCGTGGAGGACGGCTTCCTGGCCCGCAATTACGGCAGCGACACAGGCGAATTGTATAAGCCCGACAGCCTTTCCTTCGGCGGCGGCCGCGGCGAGGGCCAGCGCTTTGACATGAAGCAATGGCAGGAGGAAAACGGCGGGCAGGCGGAGGAACAGCAAGGCTCTGATGGACAGCGACCCTCCTTTGGCGGACAAACGCAGGGCGGCGGGGACTTTGCGCCCTCCTCTGGCGAGCGCTCCGCGGGCGGATTTGAGCGGCCGGAGGGCGGCAAGGGCTTTGGCATGTTTGGCATGGGCAGCGGAGACGTAAAGCTGCAATACAGCGACGACGATCCTGACAGCTATGCCAATATCTTTGACAACGCCAAAACGAAGATCACCGAAAAGGATAAAACGCGCCTGATCGCCTCCCTCAAGGCGCTGGGCGAGGGCGATACCTCCGTGGTCGATACCACGCAGGTGCTGCGCTATCTGGCCGTGCATCACTTCCTGTGCAATGACGACAGCTACACCGGCATGATGGTACACAACTATTACCTGCACGAGCAGGACGGCGTGCTGTCCATGATCCCCTGGGACTACAACCTGGCCTTCGGCGGCTTTGGCGGCGGAGACGCGGCCTCTGCCATCAACGCGCCCATCGATTCGCCGGTGTCGAACGGCAGCGTGGACGACCGCCCCATGGTCGCCTGGATCTTTGACAGCGAGGAGAGCCTTGCTCAGTACCACGCCGTTTACGCCGAGCTTGTGGAAACGCTGCTGGACAGCGGTTATCTGGACGGCGAGATCGCGCGCGTGACGGAAATGATCGCGCCCTATGTCCAAAGCGACCCTACGGCGTTCTACACCTACGAGGAGTTTAAGAAAGCCAACGAAACGCTGCGTCTTTTCTGCGAGAAGCGCGCGCTGAGCGTGCGCGGACAGCTGGCGGGCGAGATCCCGTCCACGCAGGAGGGACAGCGCGGGTCGGACGCTTTGATCGACGGCGGCGGCCTGAACCTGAGCGATATGGGCGGCATGAATACCGGCCGCGCGCCGGGCGGCGGCTTTACAATGCCGGAGGGCTTCACGATGCCGGAGGGCTTCACGCCGCCGGAAGGGGACTTTGCGCCCTCCTTTGGCGGACCGGCGACGAACGAACAAAAATAACGTCAGGATACGCCAGGGAGGCGGCTTTGCAGGCCAAAGCCCCTCCCTGAAACCCACCCGAAAGCCGGCGGGGTTTGGAAGGGGCTTAACGCGATTGACGGCAGGGAAACGCCGGTTCACGGACGGCCCTGCGCGACGCAAGCGTCTCCCGGTTCCGCCGTTTCCCCGGCTGCGGCTGTGCTGCCTGTGCATTCGCGAGCGAATGCCCCCTGCCGTCCCAGTTTCTTCCAGATTTTTCGTCGCCCTATGCCGCGCGGTTAAAAAACGCGCGGCTCAGCGTGCTGACAAAGCCCGCAAACGCAAAAATTCCTTCAAAAAAAGAGAAAATTGAAGGAATTTTTGCTTGCTGCGTCAACTTCACTTGCAGATGGCGGTCACTTACGTCTGTGTAAGCTCCCTGATCTGCAAGTTCGTTTCCTTGCCTTGCAGACTTTCTCAGCCTCTGCCAGTCTGTTGACTTTGTCAACAGACTGTGCCGCGCGGTTAAAAAACGCGCGGCTTTTTGTGCTTACGGTTCCATTGAAAAGCGGGCGGCCGCGGCTTATAATGAAGGAAAAAGGGGGGATGACGGTGAAAATAGGCGCGAGGATCGCATCGCTTCGCCGGGCAAAGGGCTTCACGCAGGAGCAGCTGGCCGGGCTGCTGGGGGTGTCCGCCCCGGCGGTCAGCAAATGGGAGACCGATACCTCCTATCCCGATATCACGCTGCTTTGCCCGCTGGCCCGGGCGCTGGATACCAATGTGGATATGCTGCTGCAATTTGAGGAGGCGCTGAGCGAGGAGGCGGTCGCCAGGCAGATCAGGGACGTGATTGAGACCGCTCGCCAAGAGAGCCGCGAGGCGGCGGAGCGGATGCTGACCGGGCTTTTGCGGCGGTATCCCAATTCGCTGAGTCTGCGGTTCAACGCCGCGCTGGTATGGGATGCGTTCATGCTTCTTTTCCCCGACGCGGACGGGGAAACGCGCCGAGGCTGGACGGAGAACAAGGAAAGGCTGCTTGCGCAGGTGCGCGCCTGCGGGGACAGCGTTTACGGTCAGCATGCCGCGCTGCTGCTGGCGGCAAGCGCGGCCGCGCAGAACAGGCTGGAGGAGGCCGAGGCGCTTTTGCGGGAGCTGCCCGAGCATGCGGTGGATGCAACCCAGATCTGGTGCAGCATATACTTGAAGAAGAACGAGCCGCTGGAAGCGCTCAAGAGGGTGCAAAAGCGCCTGTATACGCTGGCGCGGCAGGCGCAGGAATGCATGATCGCCATGCTGAACCCCGAAATGGTTCCCGACGCGGAGCGGGCGCTGCAAATCTGCGAGGCGTACCGGCAGCTGGACATGCTGTTTGGCCTGGGCGGGTTATATGAGGGGATGTTTGTCGAAGCGTATCTGCGTCTGGAACGGTGGGAGGATGCGGCGGAAAGCCTGTACCGCTATGTCTGCGCCCTGACGGGAGAGGCTGCGCCGCCGCAAAAGGCATTGTTTGCGCCGGGGATTGACGCGGCGAAGCATTCCCCCGCCTCTTCGCCGGAAATGCGGCGCATGCTGCTGCGGGGCCTGGAGGAGGAGCGCTGCGCGCGGCTGCTGCAATATCCCAAAGGGCGGGCGGCGCTTGAAAAGCTTGAGACAAGCATATAAAAAACCCCCTGCCGGTTTCGGCAGGGGGAAAAATCAGTCAATTTAATCGACCGTGTAGGGCAGCAGCGCGATGGCACGGGCGCGCTTGATGGCCTCGGACAACTGACGCTGATGCTTTGCGCAGGTGCCGGTCATGCGGCGGGGCATGATCTTGCCGCGCTCGTTGACATAACGGCGCAGGCGGTTCACGTCCTTATAGTCGATATAAGCGACCTTATTTACACAGAAATCGCAAACCTTGCGGCGGGGCTTCCGTCCGCGAGGGCGCATTTTTCTTTCGCCACGATCTTCAGACATGGAATGCTTCCTCCTATTACAAATGATCTTGTTCAGAACGGCAGCTCGTCGTCGTCCACCTGTACAAAGCCGGTGTGCTGGGGCGCGGCAGGCGCAGCGGCCTGGGCGCGCGGCGCGCTCATCGGCTCGCCGCCTTCGGAGCGGGGAGTCAAGAACTCCACGTCGTCCGCCGTCACTTCCAGGCTCGCGCGGGTATTGCCGTCGTTGCCCGTGAACGTGCTTACGCTCACCGAGCCGGTCACGGCCACCTTGCGGCCTTTTTGCAGGTACTTGGCGCAATTTTCGCCCAGACCGCGCCAGGCGGTCACGCGGAAGAAGTCAGCCTCGGGCTGACCGGCTTCGGCATTGCGCACGCGGCGGTTGACCGCCACAGTGAACGAGCAAACCGAGATACCGTCGCGGGTGGAACGCAGCTCGGGATCGCGCGTCAGGTTCCCAACGATGAAAACCTTGTTCATTCGTATCCCTCCCTGTAATTACTCGGCCGCCTTTTCGGCGGGCGCGGCAGCTTCCTCAGCGGCGGCCACGGGCGCGGCAGCGCGCACGGGACGGGGCTTGACATTGCTGCGCTTATCTTCCACCTTCACGATCAGATAGCGAAGGACGGATTCCGCAATCTGCAGATTGCGCTCGATCTCGCGGGGAACCTCGGCCTCAGCCTCAAAGTTCACCAGCAGATAGTAGCCTTCGGTCTTGTAGTTGATGGGATAGGCCAGACGGCGCTTGCCCCATTCATCCACCTTTTCCACCTTGCCGCCGTTGGCTTCGATCATGCCGTTGAAGCGGTCGATCACCGCCTTGCGGGCTTCGTCCTCCAACGCGACGTCGATGACGTAGACCAATTCATACTTGTTCATACTTTCACCTCCTCATGGACATATGGCGCCGCGGCATCACGCGGCGCAAGGATGTGCCAATTTCATATTATATACGATTTTTGCATAAATTGCAAGGGGAATTATTCAAGAACTTTGAAAAACTGTGTTTCGGGATCGCTCAGCATATCGGTATAATTGCGAACTTCTTCTCCGGTCTTAAAATCGTTGATGCAGTCAGGGTAGCGTGGCGCGCGTTGCTCGGTTTCCATGTGGCGGGTGTAATACTCAAGGAAGCGCACTGCCTCAGACTGACGTTCTGTGTTGGGGGAGATATAGGCAAAATTCATGTGCATGCTGTTAGCCCCAGGCCAGATCTCAATAGGATAGGCGTACAATTTGCCGTCCTTTTTGAGGTATTTCTGAATCTGCGGGTACATGCATGCCACATCGGCGCGCAGCAGGGCGGAGTCCAATTCCTGCATGGCCGGGATATCGACTGCCACAACGTTCTGGCTGCTGCGCAGGATCAGGTCGCCCACGCCAGCGCGTGCGGCAAGCTTATCGGAAGAATAATAGCGCAGGTGCACATTTACGTCGGGATAGGCATGCATGAAGCCGTACATTTGATTTATAACAAAATAAGCAGAAGCGGAATCGGTCAGGATGGTCAGGGGCTTGCCTATGCGGTTGTAATGGTAGCCGTCGCGGTCGATCGCCACATAGGAGCCATCTTCCTTAAATCCCGCGTCCATAATCCCTAAGCAGGATTCAACTGCCAGATAGTCCGACGCGGCCATGGATTTTCCGTTCCAGCGGATCAGCTCATTATCCATCAAAAAGCAAACGGCGGCGTTCTCTTTATCATAGCACAGGCCGCCGACATTCCAGGAAGGAAGTCTGGAAGTGGAAGCAATGACTTTTCCACTAATTCCGTCAAAGGCGACGATGCGCTTGCCGGTGTTGTCCCAGCCGATTAGCTGTCCCTCCGCGCCCAGGGCGATTTCCCAGAAATTGCAGTCTTCCACCGTAACGGGAGTGCATTCGCCGGTGCGCAGCGAATAACGGTACAGCAGATAATCGACCAGCGTTTCCTTGTTGCGCATTAGAATATAAAGGTTGTTGCCCTGAATGACCGGATACGTCATCCAGCCGTCAACAGAGAACTTGAGAGAGACAACATGCGACAGTTTGTCATCATCCAGACGGTACAGCTCAAGGTTGGTGGGATCGATGACGTACAGTTTTTTACCGTCCGTGGTCAAGTGAGCGTTTGCCCAGTCGATATCGGGATAGCCTTTCCGCTCTAACACAACAATGGGGCGACTTTCGGTATCATAGAGAATTTCACCGAAAGTCATGGCATAAACGGTGTTCTGAACAATTTGAATTTTGATGTATTCAAAAATACCTTTTGACGTTGGGGCTGCGAATGCAGAAGGGAGCGTCATGCACAGGATAAGAACAAGCGCGATGGAGAATAGGACTTTTTTCTTCATGGGCGGTGTTCCTTTCTTTTAGTAGAGGGCATAGGGCAGGGAATACTCCTGCCCTATGCCAAGAAAGATTAGTTGGTTAAGGGGCGATTATTGCCGCGCCGGTTTCTTGAGTCTGCTCGAACCGCAGCGGCTGCAAATAACGGTAGTACCGTTATCAACCCAGTTGTGGCCAAGGGCACTACCGACAGTGATATTGCACAAGCGGCACATTTTGGGTGTGGTACAAGTTGCGGCTTTGTAAGAGTGTTTTGAGGGATCAGGAAGGCCTGATGTTGAATCACATACCGTGCAAATTGCGGGCGAAACACAGGTGGCGGGGGAAAACTTGTGCGCAGCAAGCTCTCCTTGCGTTTTAAGGCAAATACGGCATGTTGACTTTGTAGTGCATGTTGCCTCAGAAAACCGATGAGAGCCTAAACCGCCGGTAACTGCGCCGCAAACACTGCAGGTTTCTCTTGTTTTGCAGGTTGCGGAATTGGGGTCGGGACGATGTCCCAGCGGCTGCCCGTCTGGGTCAGGCCGACCGCAACCGTTTACACAGGTTTTTGCTTTTGTACAGGTAGCGGGACCATCATAAGCATGGTTTAATTTCTTGACTGTAACGCCATCCGTAAATTGCGTACAACCATTAACGGTACATACTCTGCCTCTTAATCCCTCTCGAAGGCATGTGGCTGGTGTAATAATAGTCATTGTATTACTATATACATGTTCATGCTTATCAGCAAGTGCAAAAGCGCTGGTCAAAAGCAGCATCAGAATCAGCAGGGCAATGCCAGTTACGAAGCGGACGGACTTTTTCATTGATATTTTCCTCCATTTTCTCAGTTCGTGCAGGTTCGAGCGTCGTCCATCGGGGGAGTGTAGCGTTTCCGTTACAGTGCCTGGGATGGGCAAGGCAGCTTGCTGATGGAAAAGCAAGTCAGGCGGAACGCTTGCGCGAAACGTTCAAGGGATTCACCTCTTTCTTATAGACTGGACGGGATTGCTGCGTTTTTGATTCTGTCTGCGCCATAGAGTGATGGATCAATTCCGTTGATTCACAGACGAGGTGAAAAATGGAAAATAATTTCCCATTTTTATCACTTCTGGAACTGCGGGCGTTGATGGATATTGCGGCGTTCAATGAAGGAAAATGGTAATATTGAAAAGTCCTGCTTCCATTATATCCCATGAGGATAGAATGCGCAAGACGTTAAATGTAAATTATGGCATAAAAAGAGAAAAATGCTATAAGAGCATGCTGCCGCTGGAGGATTGCCGGGAAATATCGGGAATCACATAACCGCCGTCTTGCAGCATTCTATCGGCGGCGATAATGACGCGGTCAAAAATGTCGGCTTCCGCGGGCAGCTTTACGCGCACGCCGTCTGTTGCTGATACTGAGGAGAGGCGGAAAACGCGGTACAGCGTATCGCCAAAGGGCGACGTTTCGCTGCGCAGCAGCCAGAGCCCCTCCTGGAGAAACGCCGAGGCCGGGGCGATGCAGCCATATTCGCTTTCGATATCCACGCGAAGCTGGCTCGGGATGCGTGGCTGCGGCCCGGCATGTTCAAAGAAAAAATGCAGGCCGTTCTCCCTCTCCTCCATGCCGCAATATTTCCACTGCCCCAGCCCCTCGGAAAACTGGCAGGGGACGCACGTGACATAGTCCGGCAGCGCGTCGCAAAGGGCGTCCAGCGTCGTAACGCCGTCCTTTTCCGTAGCCTGGCATACCTGAAAAACACAGCTGCTTTTCAGCATGCCCGTCATGACCGGCGCGGTTTTCACCTGCGGCAGGCTGGCCGGATACCAACGCAGGGCATAGCATGTCGCCAGGATCATGAGCAGAAGATAGGCGGCCAGCCACGCGGCCCCCCCGTTTTTCAGAGCGATTCACGTTTACACCGCCTTACAGTTTATAATGTGACAATCCCTGCGCAATTTGATTTTCAAAAAAACGATACAAAAAGAGCACCGGCAGCAGATAAAGAACAGCCGCGGCAAAGACAAGAGAGGCGTCCGGCACGGTCAAATTGTTCAGCGCC
>JAHZHX010000031.1:14497-23635 GCA_019420065.1 Clostridiales bacterium
GTATTTTTCCGGGTCGGTTAAATATAAAAGCGGCTGCTCGACCATGTTCCAGCTTTCGGTAAAGGAGAGCACCAGCAGCGTAATCATGCCGGGCTGAACACTCGGGAGAACGATGCGCCACAGGAGGGCAAAATAGGAGTTGGTATCAAGCCTGGCCGCGTCCAGCAGCTCGTCTGGCATGGAACGCAAAAACTGATAAATGAGAAATACGCCCAGCGGCGCAAAAATGCCGGGCAGCGCCAGCGCCCAGGCGGTGTTATAAAGCCCCAGCCAGCGAATGGCCATGTAGTTGGGCAGGAGCGTTACCTGAAAGGGCATCAGCATGACCGAAATATAGAGGAACAGCAGCGCTTTGCCGCCCCGCATCCTGCCCTTTGCCAGGGCGAAGCCGACCAATAGGCTGACAACGCCCTGCGCCAGCGCGGTGCCGACCGCCAGTGCGGCGGAGTTCCAGAACATTTTGAAATAAATGCGGTTTTCCTGCAAAAGCGCGCGGTAGCTTTCCAGCGTAAGGCCAAAGCCCTTGCCCAACGGCAGGGAAAAATCCCCCATGGGCCAGACGGAGCCAAGCGCCAGCATCACAACGGGCAGCAGCCACAAAAGCGCGATGGCCGCGGCCGCGGCATAGGCAGCGAAACGCCGGATATTCTTTTTCATAGCGCATTCTCCTGACTTTCATAGCGCCACAGGAGCGCCACGATCGCATAGAGCGCAATGGCAAACAGACAGGCGGCCGCCGTCAGCGTTTGATAATTCAGCTTATAAAAATGGTTGTTCATATAATGCTGCACCATGTATACCTCGTTTGCCGGATACGCGCCGTAGAGCAGATAGGCCTCCTTGAAGATTTTCAGCGCCTGCATCAGCATCAGCACCAGCGAAAAAAACAGCGTAGGCTTCAGCAGGGGCAGCGTGATGGAAAGCAGCTTGCGCAGCATGCTCGCGCCGTCGAGCGACGCGGCCTCATATACCTCCTCGGGAATCATGCGCAGGCCGGACAACAGAATAATCAAATGGAAGCCGATGTTTTTCCATTGAAATAACAGGTGGATCGGCAGCAGCGGCGCATTTTTGATTAGCGACGCGCCCAAAAGCGTGCGCAGGATGGGAACGACCGCCACCGAGGGCAGCAGAACGGGCAGCACAAGCGCGCTGCGTAGCCATAGACGGTTGATTCGCTGGCTGAATAGCGCCAGCATCAGGCTCAACAGCATCAGCAGAGGCGTCTGCGAGAGAATGAAAAGCGCCGTATTTTTCAGCGCCAGGCGGAAATAACGGTTATTGAATACCTTGACATAATTATCCAGGCCGACAAACCGAAGGGTATAGGTATTTTCCAGAAAGGAGTAGCGGATCGCGCTGAGAAAAGGCAACACAAAAAACAACGCGAAACCCGCCATGCAAGGCATGGCCGTCAGGCGAGCGCGCGCTTCCAGCGACAGCTTTTTCCCGTTTTTCACAACTCAGCCCCTCGCTTTGTTATTCGCCCAGCACCATTTCAGCGTGCTGCTGGATGGCGGCCAGATATTCCGCCGGGGTCGTTTCTCCGCGGCACATGGCTTGATAGCGCTGGATATCGTCAGAACCGCCCAGAGAGCGGCATTCAATGCTGTTTTCCAGATACTGTATCCACAGCCGGTGGTTTTCCTCGGAGGGCGTCATCGCCTGCCAGTCGGCGGAAAAAGCGGCGTCCGACCTGTACTTCATCCGGTCCGCCAGCAGCGGGCAGGTGCTCAGGTAGCTGTCGCTGCCCTGCACGGCTTCGGACATGTAGATTTCCAGAAAATGGATCGCTGCTTCCTTGTTGTTTGCGTTGCGGCTGACAACCAGGCTGCACAGCGGCGTGGGATAGCGGTTCAGCATCCCCAGCGTGGGCGGCAGAACGCAGTCGGCAGCGCCCAGACGAGGGATCCTGGTCGCGCTGTTGGCATACAGCAGCGCGTTTTCCACAGGGAATGCTCCCATAAAAAGCTCGCCAAGTGGCTGGCGCTGTTCACGGATGTACTGATGGGCAATGCACTGCTGCCAGATTTCCAGCAGGCGCAGGCTGTCCTCGCTTTCAAAGGAAGCCGTGCTGCTTTGCATGTCCACGCAGTTGGCCATCAATACGCTGCGGGGATAATTGATTGCGCCGGAGCCTGTGGCCATCAGATAGGCACTGCCACCCGAAAGCGTTTCGACCTGCTGTGCCAGTATAAAAAAGTCCTCCCATGTCCAGTTCTCGGGGATTGTTATGCCGAGCCGGTTGGCTAACTGGGTATTGACGCGCCAGATCGCGGCTTCCATGGCGACCGGCACGGCGACCCATTCCCCGCCGCGCAGGCTGACCCCGTCCAGATTGATCCAGGCGGCCTTTTGCGCGAGCAGGGCAGGATGGTCGGACAGGTTTTCCAGGCAGCCGGCGCGCACCATATCGTCCAAATCCAGGAAAGAGACGAGCGGGTTGACGCACAACACATCCACCTTGCCGCCGCGGGAAAGGAAGTCGGCTGTCAGCTGCGTATCGTTCATGTCTTCCTGAATGATCTCTACGTCGGGATAGGTCCGCTTGAACTGTGCGACGGCGGCCGCCATCTGCTGGCGTGCCAGCAGATAATTGGCGTTGACGATCCGCAGCGTGCTTTTTTCGGCCTGAACGGGTATGAATGGTATCAGTATCAGCAGAACCAGAAACAGTGCAAGTCCTCTTTTCATACGTCTTTAACCTCTTTCTGTGGTATACAAAGCACGCGAAGCGGCATTCATTCAATTTTTATTGAACGGCGTTTATTTTAATAGGGGCACTTGTAATTTGGAGAATGCGCTGTGTTGGTATGCGCGGCATATTGGAGATGGTCTTCGGGCCAAGTGATTGAGTTACATTTCGTGCATTGACATTCCGTAAAATAGAGAATATTATAATAGTCACAATCACCAGTATGAGGACCGACGCTCTGCTCACGAGATTTTGTTAACGAGCAGTAAACCAACTGCTTAGTGTTTCCGCCGCAGGTATGGCATGGACGGAATTCGTAGCGCGGCGCTGCCAGCGCGATGAATACGATGCTCACAGTTATCAGCATTGCCAATAACATAGCGATTTTTATTTTCGACAAACGCATTGAATATTCCTCCTTAGCATTCAAAAATAGTTTGATGAAATACTGCTTCGCATGCTGTTGTATCAGCTTGGAGAAAATTATGATTGAATACTGCCCCCCAAAAATAAATGCGGCAGGAAAAACTCCTGCCGCATAGATCTAAAAGAGCAGATTATATGACCGTTTCCTCGCGCAGCGCCTGGGTCAGTTCGATCAGGGAGGGGAAGTAGCGCGCGGCCTCGGCCATGATTTCGGCGCGTTCGTGCTTGCGGGTGTATTCCTCCACTGCCCAGCCCGTTACGCCGGCCGTTTTGGCGCCGCGCAGGGCGTAGAGCGCGTCGTCCACCAGCAGACAGTCGCGCGTATCAACGCGCAGCGCGGCGGCGATCTCCTCATACAGCGCGGCGTGGCTCTTGGTGAGCTCCGCGCGCTCGTTCAGGCCGCAGCGCAGACAGTTAAAATAGGGAAGGATATTCAGCCGCCGCAGCGCGGGCATGACACATTCCTCGCTGCTGGCCGTGGCCAGGGCAACGGGAACGCGGAAATCGCGCAGCGCCTGCAAAAGCGCCGCCGCGCCGGGCTTTAATTGCAGGCTTTCTTTGTACATGCGGGCGATGTCCTCAAGGCACCAGCGCTCGCACGCCTCGTAATCCATGCCCAGGCGGACGTTTTCATCCCCAAGCAGCAGACGCAGCTGATCGCGGAAGAACAGGCGGTCGAGCTGCTCGATGACGTAGGGCGGGATCAGCTGATCCCGGCGGACCAGCAGGCGGATGGCGGCCTGCCGCCAGGCGGGCTCGGATTCCAGCAGCGTGCCGTCCAGATCGAAAATGATCGCTTTTATCATTTTATTTGCCCTCCATCAGCGTCATGATCTCGCCCGGCGAGGAGAGCAGGTGCTCGCGATTGATCTGCTCGATCTCCGACAGGCGTTTTTCGGGCGTGCAGTAGGCGCAGGGGGTCAGCTTGGCGAAGACGCCCGTTTCCAGCTCGCCGTAGGAAAAGGGGGTCAGCGGCAGGTATTGATCCTTCACGCCGCCGCAGTCCGCCACGGCATGGTAGTTGCTGCCGCCGTTGGGATTGTAGTAAAGCGTCAGCCCGGGATCGGGCAGGGGGAGCTGCCGTCCCTGATAATCCTCCCAGATGACCAGCTTGGTGCCCACCTTGATGTTGTTCCAGATCCAGGCCATGTTGATCCCGTCGGCATTTTTGCGGCGCTGGATGCGCACGCAGCCGTGGCTGGCGCGGGAGCCGAGCTTCGGCTCGCAGTTTTTATAGTTTTTGCTGCCGTCGGCGTTCACGGTATGCGGCACCTCATGCAAAAGGTCGCCGCTGTTGAAGCGCAGGCCCATGCCGCACACCAGGTTATCGCTTTTGAAATCGCCCACGCGGGAGATGATGATGAACTCGCCCGAGCGCGTTTCGTTGTAGGGCTGGCGCTCGTTGTACAGCCCGGTGGAGGCCAGCAGGGTGGTAAAAAGATGACCTTCCTTGAAAATGTAAAGCTTTTGCGAAAGCTTATCCAGCACCATGCCGTAGGTCTGGTTGACCTCGCGGGTCTTGAGCTTGCCTGCGGGCAGATAGCCGGTGACAAAGGCGTTCCAGTTTTTCACCTTGGAATCGTGGAAGGAGCTGGAGTACAATTCGACCAGCGCCCAGCCGTCGTCGCGCGTTTCCAGCACATGCACGGCCTGCGAAGCGCCCGTGACCACGGCGATCCCCTCGCTGTCGTTTGAGGGCGCGGCGCGCACGATCAGCTGCTCCTTCTGGCCGATATCCACCACCGTGACGGGCGCGGTCAGCATGGCCCACACCGCCGCCTCGTCGGTAATGTCCATGGGCGTACACCAGTAGCAGGCGGTATGGCCGGGATGATAGGCGCTGCGCAGGGCGGGTGTGACGGCGGCAGCCTCCGCGGGCGCGGATTCGGTCGGGGCTTCCTCCTTCGCGGCGCCGATGCGCAGCACGGCGGACGCCTCGGCTCCGTCGGCGCTGAGCACAAGGGTGTACTCGCCCTCCGGCAGATCGAAAAAGCCCGCTTCCAGCTTGAGCGCGTGCTGGCCGGGAAGCAGAACGCGCTGGGAAAAGACCGTAAGTACCTCCTGCCCGTCCTGCCGCACGGCAAGCGTGGCGGCGCAGCGCTCTGGCAGGTAATAGCGCAGCTCGGCCTCCTGGCCGGGCGTGACGGCGCAGCCGTCAACCGAAAGGGGAAGCTGCTCGGCCTGCGCGGCAGGCAGGAGCAGCGTCAGGATCAGCAAAAGGGCAATCAGGCTTCGGCGCATGGCGTCCTCCCACAGAAAATAAGGATTCAATATATAAAATATAACACGTTCCGCGCATAATCGCAATTATCATTTACAATTTGCCCATAAAACGCCGCCTCAAAATAGCGAATATTTGTTCGCATTTATTTTGCGGGCCGTCTTGTCTCTCGGCGCGGTTTATGGTATAATATGAACAGAAAATGCCTGAAAGGCTGGAGGCGCGGAGGATGAAGATCGGCGTTGTATCGCTGGGATGCGTAAAGAACCGGGTGGATACCGAGCAGATGCTCGCCCTTTTGACGGACGCGGGGCATGAATTTACGCCCGCGCCCGAGGAGGCGGACGTCATTATCGTCAACACCTGCGGCTTTATCGACCCGGCCAAGGAGGAGTCGATCCAGACCATCCTGGAGATGGCGCGGCATAAGCAGACGGGCAAATGCCAAAAACTGATCGTGACCGGGTGCCTGGCGCAGCGCTACGGCGAGGCGCTGCTGAGCGATATGCCGGAGATCGACGCGCTGCTGGGCGTGAGCCAGTACGAGCATATCGTATCCGCCGTGGAGCGCGCCGTGCAGGGCGAGCGGGTCGATCTGCGGGCGCGCAGAAACGAAATGCTGGAGTGCGGCCGCGTGCTGACCACGCCTGCCTATTCGGCCTATGTACGCATTGGCGAGGGGTGCGACAACCGCTGCGCCTACTGCGCCATCCCGCTCATCCGCGGCCCCTACCGCTCGCGGGACGAGGAGGCCATCGTGCGGGAAATGCGGGAGCTGGCGGAAAAGGGCGCGCGCGAGCAGATCCTCATCTCGCAGGATACCACGCGCTACGGGCGCGACAACGGCAGGAGCCTGCGGGCACTGATCGCCCGCGCGGCGCGGATCCCCGGGATCGACTGGCTGCGCGTGCTCTACATGTATCCCGACGAAACCGACCTGGCGCTTTTGGAGGAAATGGCAAGGCACGATAACGTGTGCCGCTATCTTGACCTGCCCCTGCAGCACGCCAGCAACAAAATGCTGCGGGCCATGAACCGCCGCGGCACGATCGAGGAGGCGCGAACGCTCCTGCTGCGCGCCCGGGAAATGGGCTTTACCCTGCGCACCACGTTCATCGTGGGCTTTCCGGGCGAGACGGAGGAGGATTTCCGGGAGCTATTGGATTTCACGCGCGAGATGCGCTTTGAGCGCATGGGGGCCTTCAAGTATTCCGTCGAGGAGGATACCCCCGGCGCGTCCATGCCCGGGCAGATTCCCGAGGAGGTCAAGGACGAGCGGCTCGACCGCCTGATGCGCCTGCAGGCCGAAATCAGCCGCGAGGAAAACGAAAAGCGCGTGGGGACGGTGTGCCGCGTGCTGGTCACCGGGTTTGAGGGCGGCCTGTACACCGGCCGCAGCGCCATGGAAGCGCCCGACAGCGACGGGGAGATCTATTTTACCGCCGAGCGGGAGCTTGCGGCGGGCACGTTTGCCGATGTGCGAATCGTGCGCGCCGATACCTACGATCTGTATGGAATGATGAAGGGGGACGCTGAAAGTGAACCTGCCCAATAAACTGACCTGTATCCGGATCGCGCTGGTCCCGGTCTGCCTGCTGATGGTAGCGCTGCAATGGTATATCGTGGCGGCCGTGGTGTTTGCCGCCGCCTGCCTGACCGACCTGTTTGACGGCATGCTGGCGCGCAAAAACGGCATGGTGACCAACTTTGGCAAGTTCGCCGACCCCATTGCCGACAAGGTGCTGACCGTGACCATGATGATCTGCATGGCGGCGCAGGGCCTGCTGCCCGTGTGGCTGCCGGTGATCGTGGTCATGCGCGAGCTGATAGTGGACGGCCTGCGCCTGATCGCCATGGAAAAGGGCCGGGTGGTGGCCGCGGGCTGGAGCGGCAAGGTCAAGACCGTGATGCAGATGACGACCATCCTGCTCACGCTCCTGGGGCTGAACGCCGGGCTGGTGGCGGTGCTGAGCATCGTCGTGTGCATCCTGACGGTATATTCGGGCGCGGAATATTTTTACGGCCTGCGCGATCTGTTCAAGGGGGATTTTGGCGCGTGACGGCGGCAAAGGCGCTGGAAACGCTGGCGGCGCGGCGGCAGACGCTCGCCTGCGCCGAGAGCCTGACCGGCGGTCTGCTTTGCGACGCGCTGGTGAGCGTGCCGGGGGCCAGCCGGGTGTTCATGGGCGGCATTGTCGCCTACGACGAGGGGCGCAAGGTCTCGCTTCTGGGCGTGAGCGCGGAAACGCTGCGCCGGCATACCGCCGTAAGCGGGGAAACGGCGCGCGAAATGGCCGAAGGCGCGCGGGCGCGCCTGGGCGTCGATTACGCTCTTTCCACCACCGGCTACGCCGGGCCGGACGGCGAGGACGTGGGGCTGGTATATATCGCCTGCGCGGACGCGGCGGAGACGGTCGTGCGGCAGCGTCGCTTTAACGGCGACCGCAGCGAAATTCGCCGGGCTGCCGCGCGCGCGGCGCTTGATTTACTTGCGGAGCAACTTGAAAAAACGAAGGAGAGCAATCATGGCTAAGAAAGCGGAAGAAGCAAAGACCGCAAAGGCGATGGACGAGCGCGCCAAAGCGCTGGAGACCACGCTGGCCTCGCTGGAAAAGCAGTTTGGCAAGGGAACCATCATGAAGCTGGGCGAGCAGACGCACATGAAGGTGGACGTGGTGCCCACCGGCTGCCTGGAGCTGGATCTGGCGCTGGGCGTGGGCGGCATCCCCAAGGGGCGCATCATTGAGGTGTTCGGCCCCGAATCCAGCGGCAAAACCACCGTGGCGCTGCATATTGTGGCCGAGTCGCAAAAGCGCGGCGGCATCGCCGCTTTCATCGACGCCGAGCACGCGCTCGATCCGGCCTATGCCGAGAAGCTGGGTGTGAATATTGACGAACTATACGTCAGCCAGCCCACCACGGGCGAGGACGCGCTGGAGATCTGCGAGGCGCTGGTGCGCTCGGGCGCGGTGGACATCGTGGTGGTGGACTCGGTGGCGGCGCTGGTGCCGCGCGCCGAGATCGACGGCGACATGGGCGACAGCTTTGTGGGCTTGCAGGCGCGCCTCATGAGCCAGGCGCTGCGCAAGCTGGCGGGCGTGGTCAACAAGACCAACGCCATCGTGATCTTCATCAACCAGCTGCGCGAAAAGGTGGGCGTGATGTACGGCAACCCCGAGGTCACCACCGGCGGCCGCGCGCTCAAGTTCTACTCCTCGGTACGATTGGACGTGCGCCGCGGCGAGCAGCTCAAGAACGGCCCCACGGTCATCGGCAACCGCACCAAGATCAAGGTGGTCAAGAACAAGGTGGCCCCGCCCTTCCGCACGGCGGAGTTCGACCTGCTCTACGGCGAGGGCATCAGCCGTGAGGGGACGATCCTGGATATGGCGGTGGAGCGCGACATCATCCACAAGAGCGGCGCGTGGTTCAGCTACCGGGACGACCGCATTGCCCAGGGGCGCGAGAACGCGCGGCTGTACCTCAAGGAGCATCCCGAGATGCGCGAGGAGGTCGAGGAGGCGATCCGCGCCACCTTCCAACCGGTGGAGGCGCTGCCGGAGGACGAGGGCGAGATCCCCGAAATGCCCGAATCGGAGTTTGAACTTGAATAAGCGTTCAGACCGCTGAAAAAATATTCGCCGGGAGACAATCAGGGCATTGCGTCCCTTCATGGCCTCCCGGCGATTGTATATTCATTTTTGACGCTTTTGGAGCTGGTTGTCCGCGTTTGCGGACAACCAGCTCAGGGCATCAAAAAAGTCTTTTTGATGCCCTGCGATGAAATTTCGCTAAA
>JAHZHX010000032.1 GCA_019420065.1 Clostridiales bacterium
TTTAGCGAAATTTCATCGCAGGGCATCAAAAAGACTTTTTTGATGCCCTGACGGCTGTCATCCGGCAGCCGTTCTTTTATTGCAACATGACAGTCAACGAGGCAGGGGACGCATTCGCTTGCGCATGCGAGAGCGGCGCAGCGGGCATATGCGAGAATACTTGCAGTCTCCGCATTGACCGTAAACCGGCTTTCCTCCCTGCCGTCAAAGGACGCACCCGTCTTCCAAAACCGACTGGTTTTCGGGTGGGTTATAGGGAGGATCTTTGGCTTCCAAAGCCGCCTCCCCAACGTCCCCGCTCTAAATTTTTCCATGGAAAAATTGAAAATACCCGGCAAATGTGCTATCATATACTTATGCGATTCCCGTTGAAATTCTGAGGATTGTGGAGGAAACAAGCTCATGAAGGATACGCTGCATCTCAATGCCCAAAACGTGAAAATGATTGCCCATCGCGGTCTGAGCGGCATCGAACTGGAAAACACCGCTTCCGCCTTTGTCGCGGCCGGCAACCGCTCTTACTTCGGCGTGGAAACCGACGTACACCGTACCAGCGACGGAAAGTTCATCATCATCCACGACGACAGCACCAAGCGCGTGGCGCTGGACGACATGCAGGTGGAAAAAACCTGCTACGAAACCCTTCGTTCCATCCGCCTGTGCGACAAGGACGGCAAAAAAGGCCGCAAGGATCTGATGATGCCCTCGCTGCGCGAGTACATCCAGATCTGCAAAAAGTATGAAAAGACCAGCGTGCTGGAGCTGAAAAACCACTTTAAGCCCGCTGATCTGGACGCGATCATTGCCATTATCCGCGAGGAGGAGTGGCTGGACAACACCATCTTCATCTCCTTCGACCTGCCCAACATGATCTTCATCCGCGAGCGTTTGCCCGAGCAGCAGGCCCAATTCCTCATTTCCGAGTTCACCGACTGGCTGCCGGACACCCTGGTCAAGCACAATCTCGACCTGGACATCAAGTATACCGCCCTCAAGGAAGAGCATGTTAAGCTGCTCCACGAGCACGGGATCAAGGTGAACGTCTGGACCGTGGACACGCTCGAGGACGCGCAGCGCATGGTAGACTACGGCGTGGACTACATCACCAGCAACATCGTGGAATAATAACGAAAGCATAAAAGCAAAGGCGCTGTCTCAAAATGGCTAAAGCAAGCCATGAGAGGCAGCGCCTTTATTTGTCATGATTAAAAGCACGCAGCATCACGATAACAGCGTTTTTCTGCTCGCTAGTCAGCGTGCGCCAATTCGCAAACAGTTCTTTCAGTTCGGGCGTTAATTCCACAACGTCGTTCTCCGCAAAGAATTGCGCCATAGTAATGCCAAAAGCAATGCATATTTTCTCCAAGGTATCGACGGACGGGATTGCATTCCTGCGAAATATGTTGGCAATCGTGGATTCGCTCAGACCGCTCTCTTTGGCCAGCTTATACCGTGTCCAGTTGCGGGCCGCCATCAGTTGACGCAGACGTTCCAAGACATCCATCTCATCACCACCTTTTCGTATTTATTATACCGTTTAAATAAAATATATTATACGGCATATTTGTATTCATAATACAGTTATAATATACTGTATCGTGAATATAATATGATTTTCAAAGGAGATGGAATGGATGAAACAGCTGGCAAGCAAAACCTATTATCAGCAGAAACAGGCCGCGCTGATTGCGTCGCAGCAGGAATCCGAAGAGGAATTCGCCCGCCTGTCGCCAATAGATAAGCAGGCGAAGGATCAGCGCCTGCAAGCTCTTCTGGCCGACAGCAAGAAAAAATGGCAGGCAGCCGTTTATCGAAAAAGCATTTTTTCCCGCTGAAAATTCCGTCGAGCCATCAGGCTGGCGCTGTCTGTTGCGGCGCATTATGAAATGGACGTAACGGCAGAGGCCGACGCGCTCATGGGCGCGATTACGCTTGTCACGGATCAGTTTTTATCGGATACGGACTGGCGGGACGGGCAGTACAGGCGCGGGCTTTTGCGCCTGCTGCGCGGGGCGAACGGCGTTTCCATTGCCGGCGCGGAAGACGAAACAGTACAAATCATCCTCGATTATCCGTTGGCCAGCGCCGCTTCCCGCAAACGCTCCTGATCTCAAAAACGACCGGCAGCCGAGGGGCTCTTGGCAAGGTGCCCGCTCAGGCTATTAGCCAAAATCGAAAAAAATTCAAAAATGGTCAATAGAAATAAAAGGGAGCGGCTGTACGCTTGCAGCCTCTCCCTTTTCCGCTCTATTTATCATGGTGAAACGCCTGCATGACCGCAAGCGTGGCCGCCTTTTGTTCGGGCGTAATGGAACGCCAGTTCAAAAACACCTCTCTCAGCTCGGGCGACAGCTCCACCATATCGCCGTCGGAAAAAAACTGAGCCAGCGTAATGCCAAACCCCTGGCAGATCGTTTCCAGCGTAGCCAGCGAGGGCATCGCGTTGCGGCGATAGATATTGGCGATGGTGGATTCGGTCAGGCCGCTTTCCCGCGCCAGACGGTACATTGTCCAGCCGCGTTCCTCCATCAGCTGGCGCAGGCGTTCCAGCACGTCCATTTCATCACCACCATTCTGTATCTATTTTATCGTCTTTTCAAACGGCAAAACAGAACGGATATGTAATGAAATTACCACTATTTAAAACCATATTTCGCGCTTTGCTGGCTTTTTACCCCCGTGTTTTCCACAATATGGCAAAAGGCGCTGTCTCAAAATGGCTAAAGCAAGCCATGAGAGGCAGCGCCTTTGGGGAACCTGTACAACTGTGCTCACAAACGCCTTTTCATGGCGGAATTGCGTGTGCCCTCGCCGATTCTGCACACAAAAAAGCCGGCACGGATCAAACCATGCCGGCTTATTGCCTGATTTAATCGCCAACCTGCTGGCGAATCAGCGCGCGCTTGATCTTGGCCTCAAGCACCGCGTACTGCGCATCGTCACGCTTCAGCTCCCGCAGCCGTTCCTCCGCCTGCTGCTGCGCGCGCTCGGCGCGGGCACGGTCGATCTCGTCCGCCCATTCAAAGGTGGTTGCCGCCAGGCGTACCTCGCCGTTTGCCACGCTGAGCAGGCCGCCGCTGCACGCCGCCGCGCGCGTGTTGCCCGCCGCGTCCGTCATGCGCGCCTCACCGATACCCAGCGCCGCCGCGTAATCAATATGCCGCGCCAGAATGCATACATCGCCGCCCACCGTGCGCACGATGATGCGCTCGGCCTCGCCGTCGTATACCATGCGATCCGGGGTCACGATCTGCAAATGAAACGTTGCCATGCTTATTCACCCTTTTTGGCTTTTTCCACAGCCTCTTCAATGGTGCCCACGAAGAGGAAGGCGCTCTCGGGCAAATCGTCATGCTTGCCCTCGATGATCTCTTTGAAACCGCGAATGGTCTCCTTGAGGGGAACGTACTTGCCTTCCATGCCGGTGAACTGCTCGGCCACGCTGAAGGGCTGGCTCAGGAAGCGCTGCACCTTGCGCGCGCGGGAAACGGTCAGCTTGTCCTCATCCGACAATTCATCCATACCCATGATGGCGATAATATCCTGCAGCTCCTTATAGCGCTGCAAAATGCCCTGTACCTGGCGGGCTACCTCGTAGTGCTCCTGCCCCACCACCTCGGGCGAAAGGATGCGGCTGGTGGATTCCAACGGATCCACGGCCGGATAAATGCCCAGAGAAGAAATGCTGCGGCTCAGCACGGTCGTCGCGTCCAGATGCGCAAAGGTCGTCGCCGGAGCCGGGTCAGTCAGGTCGTCCGCCGGGACATATACCGCCTGAACGGAAGTGATGGACCCCTTCTTGGTCGAGGTAATACGCTCCTGAAGCGCGCCCATCTCGGTCGCCAAGGTCGGCTGATAGCCAACGGCGGAGGGCATACGGCCCAGCAGCGCCGACACCTCGGAACCGGCCTGGGTGAAGCGGAAAATATTATCAATAAAGAGCAGCACGTCCTGGTTCTCACGGTCGCGGAAATATTCCGCCATCGTAAGCCCGCTGAGCGCCACGCGCATACGCGCTCCCGGAGGCTCGTTCATCTGGCCATAGACCAGCGCGGTCTTGTTGATAACGCCGCTCTCCTTCATCTCGTTATACAGGTCGTTGCCTTCGCGGGTACGCTCGCCCACGCCCGCAAACACCGACAGGCCGCCGTGCTGCTTGGCAACGTTGTTGATCAGCTCCATAATCAGCACCGTTTTGCCCACGCCCGCGCCGCCGAACAGGCCGATTTTGCCGCCCTTGGCATAGGGGGCAATCAGGTCAACCACCTTGATGCCCGTTTCCAGGATCTCGGTCGAGGTTTCCTGCTCTTCATAGGTAGGCGCGCTGCGGTGAATGGGCCAGCGCTCCACGCCCTGGGGATCAGGCTGGTCGTCCACCGCCTGGCCCAGCAGGTTAAAGATGCGGCCCAGGCACTTGTCGCCCACGGGCACGGTGATAGGGCTGCCGGTATCCACCGCGTCCAGCCCGCGCACCAGGCCGTCCGTCGCGTTCATGGAGATGCAGCGCGCCACGTTGTCGCCAACATGCTGCGCCACCTCGGCAACGATTTTATTTTCACCGTTTTGAATCTCAATGGCGGAAAGCAGTTCAGGCAGCTGGCCATCCTCAAAACGGACGTCAAGCACCGGGCCAATGATCTGAACCACTTTACCCACGTTATGCTTTGTCACGATGGTATTCTCCTTTCCCGGCGCTTACTGTTCGGCGCCGGCCACGATCTCCGTGATCTCCTGGGTGATCGCACCCTGGCGGGCGCGGTTAAAGCGCAGCGTCAAATCGCTTATCATGGCGTTCGCGTTTTTGGTGGCCGAATCCATGGCGCTGCGGCGGGCGGCAACCTCGCTGGCATAGGAATCGCACAGCGCGCCGTACAGCCGCCCGGCCAGGAAATCGGGCATGACCCGCCGCAGCGTTTCCGCCGCGTCCTGCTCGTAAAGCGTGGACGAAGCGCGCCCTGCCTCCGTCTGCGGGCGCGGCACGGGCAAAAGCTGCTCCAGGCATACTTCCTGCGTCATCATCGATTTGAACGAGGTATAGACCAGCACGATCTCGTCATACGCCCCGCCAAGATACCCTTCGATCAGCTTTTGCGCAAGCTGATAGCACCGGCCCACGGAAACGCCCTCGACGCGCGCAACGCTGTCGCTGAGCAGCTCCACGCCCTGGCGGGCGTATTTTTCAATCGCTTTGCGTCCCATAGGCAGTACGCAGTACGGCGTGTCGCCGCAGTGCGCGGCAACGGCCTTGAACACATTGCCGTTATAGCCGCCGGCCAGACCGCGTTCCCCGGCAATGACCACATAGCAGCGGCGCTTGAGCGGCCGCGCGGCCACATAGGGTACGCTCTGGTCCTCAAGGCTTTCCACTGCCGCGAGCACCGCCTCGCGGGCGATGGCGCCATAGGGCTTGCTGCTTTCCATACGCTCCTTGGCGCGGCGAAGTTTGGAGGTCGCCACCAGCTGCATGGCCTTGGTGATCTGCATGGTGCTTTCCACGCTTCTGATCCGCAGCTTGATGTCCTTCATGGACGCCCCTGCCATGGCAACTCCTCCTTACTTACTTGTTTTTCAAAAAATCGCGGGTATAATCTTCCAGCGCGCGCCGGAGCTTGCTCTCATTCTCGGGAGAAAGCTGGCCGGTAGTACGGATGGCCTCCAGCACGTCGCCATGCTGCGCCGCCATACGCGCGTACAGTCCTTCTTCATACTCGGGCACGTCCTTCACGTCCACATCCTTGAGGAAGTCATGCGTGACCGCGTAGAAAATGCACACCTGATCCTCCACGGCGATGGGATGACTGCGGTTCTGCTTGAGCACCTCCACGATGCGCTGGCCCTGCGCCAAGCGCGCCTTGGTATCGGCGTCCAGGTCGGAACCGAACTGGGCAAAGGACTGCAGCTCGCGGTACTGCGAGTAGAGCAGTTTCAGGCTGCCTGCCACCTTTTTCATGGCCTTGATCTGGGCATTGCCGCCTACGCGCGATACCGAGATACCGGGGTTCACGGCCGGCATGACGCCGGAGTGGAACAGCTCGGTCTCCAGGAAGATCTGGCCGTCGGTAATGGAGATCACGTTGGTGGGGATATAGGCCGATACGTCGCCCGCCTGCGTTTCAATGATGGGCAGAGCGGTGATTGAGCCGCCGCCATAGGCGGGATCCACGCGCGCCGCGCGCTCAAGCAGACGGGAGTGCAGGTAGAACACGTCGCCCGGGTATGCCTCGCGGCCCGGCGGACGGCGGATCAAAAGCGACAGGGCGCGGTAGGCCACGGCGTGCTTGGAAAGGTCGTCGTAGACGATCAGCACGTCCTTGCCCTGATCCATAAAGTATTCCGCCATGGCGCAGCCCGAATAGGGGCTGATGTACTGCAAAGGAGCCAGTTCGGACGCGGTAGCCGACACCACAATGGTGTAATCCATCGCGCCCGCGGCGGACAGGGTATCCACCAGCTGGGCAACGGTAGAGCACTTTTGGCCGATGGCCACATAGATGCAGATCACGTCCTTGCCCTTCTGGTTGATGATGGTATCCAGGGCGATGACCGTTTTGCCGGTCTGGCGGTCGCCGATGATCAATTCGCGCTGGCCGCGGCCGATAGGGATCATGCTGTCGATCGCCTTGATGCCCGTTTGCAGCGGCACCGAAACGCTTTTGCGCTGAATGATACCGGGGGCAGGGCGCTCGATGGGACGCATTTCCACCGCGTCGATCGCGCCGCGGCCGTCCACCGGCTGACCCAGGGCATTGACCACGCGGCCAATGAGCGCTTCGCCCACCGGAACGGACACAACCTTGCCCGTGCGCTCCACCACGTCGCCTTCCTTGATGCCCTCGTCGCTGCCCAGCATAACGATGGCCACGGAGTTTTCCTCCAGGTTCAGCGCCATGCCGTATTCGCCGTTGGGGAAGCGCACCAGCTCGTTGGCCATACACTTGTCCAGGCCGGAAACACGGGCAATGCCGTCGCCGATCATGATGATGGTGCCGGTATCGCTCTGGGAAATTTTATTTTCGTAATGCTTGATTTGCTCTTTAATGAGCTTGGAGATCTCCTCAGGTCTTAACTGCATCGTATCACCGCTTTCAGTAGATGAGGCCATGCGACCCCTGATTAGTTGTCCTGAACCATGGCCCGCCGGATCGCGTCCAGACGCTGGCGCACGGTATTATCATAGCGCTGGCCGTTCATTTCCAGCAGCACGCCGTCCACCACCGCAGGATCAACCTTTTCCGTAAGCATCACCGTTTTGCCGGTCATGGCGGAAAGTTTTTTCTGCATTTGCGCGCGCTGCGTATCATCCAGCGCCTGGCTGGTGGTCACAGTTGCCTCAACAACGCCGTTATCGCGGTTATAATTCTCGCGGAAGGCGCGCTCGCACCCGGAAAACTCGTCCAGCGCGCCGCGCTCGCAGAGAATTTTAAGAAAGTTGAGCACATAGGGATGTACCTGTCCGCGCAGCGCGCCGTCCAGGATGCCCACCCGCTCTTCCTTGCTCAGCGACATGTTGGAGAGCAGGCGCAAAAAGTCCCGCTGCTCGGCAAAACAGCGCTTCAGCGTTTGCAGCTGGATCAGAACGTCCTTGGCCAGCCGTTCCTCAGCGCACAGGGCGTACAGCCCGTCGCCATATTCCCGGGCAAGCTCTGTCACTGCTTTTCACCAACGTTCCGGATAAAGTCTTCCACAAAATGCTCGTGGTCTTCTTTTTTGATTTCGCGCTCAACCACCTTGGAAGCGATGCTGACCGCAAGATCGGAGATCTCGCCGCGCACGTCCTGCAGCATCTGCCGCTTTTCCTGGGCGATTTCCTCCTCCGCCTTCTGCTTGATATGGCTGGCCTGGCTGGACGCCTCGGCAACAATCGCGTCGCCGCGGCGCTGCGCCGTCTGCACGGCGGAGCGCACCAGACCATCCGCCTCCTCGCGGGCGGTGGCCATTTTGGTCTCATATTCCTGCTTCATGCTGACCGCCGCGCTGCGCGTCTCATCCGCTTCGCCGTAAATGCGCTCGACCTGAGCCTTGCGCTCGGCAAACATTTTCTGTACAGGCTTGAACAAAAAATGCTTGAGAATCAGGTACATAATCAGCAGATTGGCAAGAGAAATGAGGATTTGCCACAGGTTTACGGAAATAATATCCAATGACTCAATACCCATTTGAACTGCCTTTCTATATCGACCGGTATGCCGCTTACAGCAGACCCGCGGCCCAGCCGGTCAAGGCATTTTTCAGCGCGTTGATGAACAGGTTGGGCGCCACGAAGATCAGCAGAATGCCGATGACCAGGCCGTACAGACCGGTGGTTTCCGCGATAGCGCAGCCCATAATCATGGTAGAGGTAACAGCGCCTTTGCACTCAGGCTGACGGCCGATGGCCTCGCAGGCCTTGGCAACCGCGTTGCCTTCACCGATACCGGGACCGATACCAGCAATCAGGGCAAGGCCTGCGCCGATCGCGCAGCCGGCGAGGATGATACCGATAGCAAGTTCAATCATGTTGGGGAGCCTCCTTCAAAATTATAGGTTCGTAATTTATGCTGCATGCAAAGATTTTTTCTTTGCTTTGCGCCGTTCGTATTCCTCTTCAGGGAAGCCGGTGGCGATATAGAGCATCGTCAGCATGGCGAAGATGAACGCCTGCATGCATCCGCTGAAGATATCAAAGTAGAGCGAGAGCACCGCCGGGATACCGATCTGCAGGAAGGGGAACTGGCCCAGGAAGCCGGGCAGCCAGCCCAGCACCAGCCGGGTCAGCCCCTGCAGGGCGGAGCCCACCAGCGTGGCGATGACCACGCCGGACAGAACGTTGCCGTAATGACGGAAGGACATGGAGATGGGCGTGGCCAGTTCGCCGATGATATTGAAGGGCGCAAAAATCGGCACCGGCTCAAAGAATCCCTTCACATACGGCCACAGGCCGCCCTTGAGCTTATAATAGGTAATGAGGATAAACACCAGAATGGCCCAGCCCAGCACGATGTTCATGTCCGACGTGGGCGGGAACAGCCCCACCAGGCTGCTCAGGCTGGAGAAAGCGGACAGGCCCAGGATGGCCGCCACAAAGGGGGCAAAGCCCATAAAGCGCTCGCCCATATTGTCCTTGACCAGATAGTTTACCTTGTCCACGATCCACTCGGCAATGATCTGCCGTTTGGAGCCGGGTACCACGGTCATGCCGTGCGTAAGATACAGGCACGAACCCAGCAGCGCGATCATCACCGCCAGGGAGTTGACCTGCGCTTCGCTGATCTTCAGCGGCATCAGCGGCATGGGAATGGTAAAATATACCATCGCGCCGGTAATGGAAATGCCCTCGGAGGCCGGCTTGAACATCACCTTCAGCGCAATGGCGGCCACAAAGGGGAGAATTATCATCGCCAGCAGCAAAGCATCAATCACACGGGCGCGCACGTCCTTTTTCATGTTGCTTCACGCCTCCTTCTTCGGTTTGCGGTTCATCAGGATACCCTCGGCAAAAATCACCATGCGGGGGAAAAGCAGGCAGAGAATCGCTGCCAGCGCGTTGATTCCGGGCACGAGCACCGCCACAATGGCGATCCCCGCCAGCAGCAGCATCCGCCCGGTATAGGATAATTGCATGCGCTGGCGCGCGCGCTTGGCCTCCTCGCTCAGCGGCGGCTCCTCCTCGCTCTCGTCCTCCGGCAGGGGGGCAACCTTGGCGCCGTTCATCCGCTCGGCCGCCTGCTGCACCGACAGCGCCATGAGGAAAAAATTTCCGACCGCGCAGAGCACGCCCAGCAGCGCGCCCCAAAGCACGGACAGGTCAAAATGCCCGACCAGAATAAAAACAAGCACCATCACGCAGGCCAAGAGCGCCGTTCCGGCGGCGATCTTCAGGGTTTCCTGCTTTACGGCTGGCTGTATCGTCATGCGTCTTGCCACCTTTCCGCATTACATTTTAACGTGCTTTCCAGTGTTTGTCAAGCAAGCCGCGCGGCTATGCCGGCAAAATGTGATAGGCATTTTCCTTTGATTGTCTGAAAAACAGACAAAACGCAAAAAATGAGGGACCGGAAAGCATGCTTCCCAGTCCCCCGCGCACTTTTCATCAGCCGTTACTGTTTGCCGGCGTCCAGAAATCCGTCAGCTCGCCAGTTTTGCTGTCGATAAAGGCGATATACCCGTCCAGCGACTGGCCGTTCTCATAGGTTTCGCCCGCGGCCAGCGCCGCTCCCCAGGCTTCGATTAACTGCTGCATCTCCGGGGTATAGAAGTCCACGCGCCAGCAGCTCCCCTCCTGCGCCGCCATTGCGCCGAAGGCAAAGTATACGCTGCACTGCCGCGCGGCCTCCTCGCCGATCTCCTTTTGCAGCGCCTGCATGGCCGCGTCGTAGGCCTGCTGCTTGGAAATATCTCCCGCGCCGGGCAGGCCGTAAAAGTCGTTCATGCCGATTTCCGCGCTGTATTTCGCCTTGTCCTCCACGCTCCAGGCGGTCAGCAGCCCAAGCTGCGCCTCCAGCTCGGCAAGGCGGTTTTCGTCCTGTTCCTGGCGCAGATTGTCGCGGTACTCCGCACCGTCGGTGGTGTAGCACGCGCCGTTCACATACGCCGCGCAGAAATCCAGCCAGGTCACGTTCTCCGCGCACCGCAGCGGATGGATGCGCACGATCTCCCAGCGCAGGTCGGCGCTCATTTCGCCTGTCGCGTCGCACATGGCTTCCGCCGTCACTGCGTAGTCCTCGCGCTTGCCCTCGGGATAAGCGCTCTCAAACAGCGCCCACGTTTCGTTTATCAGTTTCGTGGCCCGCGGCTCCTCCACCGCCCCCAGCGACTGCCCTTCGTATGCGTAATACGAAATGCTGCGCAGCCTCTCGGCGAGCTGCTCGGGGGTATAGGAGGAGACATTGGCGTACTCGCTCAGGAAGGTACGCACCACCTGCCCCTGCTGGTCAAAGCCCACGCCGCAGTCGTATCCGCCGACGCGCGCATAAAAGCGAAACCACCAGATATGCGTTTCGGGCGCGCCCGGATGATAGTAGAGCGCCTCGGTATAGCGCAGATAGTCCGCCGCCGAAATGCCGTAGCGTTCCTCAATGTACTTCTGTGCCAAGGCCAGCGCCTCGGCTTCGGGCATATCGCCCTCACCAGGGAGGATGTTCACATCCAGATCCGTATCCCAGCCGCTGTCCAGGCGGATCTGCGAGGCGCGCGCCCTCACCTCCAGCGGCCATTCATTGCTGTCGCCATACTCGTCCCACAGCGCCTCAATGGCCGCCATATACTCCTCATAGGAAATCTCCGTCCCAGGCTGCACGTCGCTCATTCCGCGAAGCGTGATGCTGACGCTGTCCAGCATCGTCTGTACCTCGGGCGTTATTTCCACATTCTCTTTCAGAAGGAAGCCGCTTTCCCCGCTGGGCAACAAAACCTGATAATATGCTTTGAAGCAGCCCATCAGCCGCACCCGCGTCCCGGCCGGTATGGATGTAATGATCTTTCCCGCGCTGCACGACGCGTACAGGCTGGCATGTCCTGTAGGCGTATTGGAGACTACCGCTGCCTCAGGCAACGCGGCAACATCGCCAAGCAGCTGATCGCGGAAGGTCAGCGCAGGCAGCGGAATCCAGCCCTGCGTTCCCTCGCTCTTGCCCTGCGGCACGCGCACCCGCGCCCAATAAATTTCTGCCGCGTCCGTCAGCTCGCGCACGTTGTTGCCCTGCCATTTCAGCTCCAGCACCTCTACCTCCGTGCCATTGAAATAAAATCCCTGCGGAAAATCATAGGAGGTTGGGCCCTCGGTAATATTGGCGGCAACGGCTATGGGACAATTCACCACCGCCCAGCGGGGAAGATCGGCCTGCAGGCACTGCAGCTCTCCCAAGTCCGCCGCCACATTTCGGGTCTTTATATATCCCAGATCGCCATCCGGCAGCATGACCAGATAAAAATCCTCAAACTTGCCCAGCAGCTGCAAACGCACCCCCGAATTGATTTGCGCAATGCGCCACTTTTCGCTGCTGGTGGAATATACGCCAGCCATGGAGGCGCTCCCCTCCGTATACGACTCTCCCACAGGCATTTCGGGCAGATCGGCGCGCTGCTCTTTCTCAAAGGTCAGGCTGTCCAGCGGCATCCAGCCGTCGGCAATAACGACCTCTCCCTTGGCGGCCTGCACGTGTGCCCAACAGAGCGTAAGGGTGTTTTCCCGCTCGACAAAATGGTTTTCAGCCGTTATGAATTCCAATACTTCCACTGGCATTCCATTGTAGCAAATGCCAAGTATAGATGAATCCTCTGAATATCCATTATAAATGGCCTGAGAATTTCCTCCTGAGTTATTTACCACCGCTCGCTCGACCATGCACTGGTTCAGCCGCCAATCCTGCACACCATGATACAGTCCTCCTTTTGAGACTCCAATGAACGTTTGTTCACCGTCCGCCGTTTTTTCATAGATATTCTGAATGGCTATCTCTTCGCCAGTTACCGGTGTCAGATAAACGCGCCACCCCCATTGTCTATCGTCATCCACATTGTCTGTATATAGTACCTCTACAACCGCTGTATCAAAACACTGGCTGCCATATTGGATTGGAAGCAGGCGATACATACGGCTCGCACTATCATATACCATTGTCTCAATATAGCTTTCGATCGCCTCGACCGCCTTTTGCTCCGCCTCCTCCGGCGACATTGGCTCGCCCTCCTCCTCAAAGAGCGCGGCCAGATCCCATACGCCCTCGGGCAGCGGGTCGGGCGCTTCCGGCGCGCCGAGAATGGCGGCCAGATCGCGCGTATCCGCGGGTGTATTGGCCGGGGAGCGTTCCGTGGCAAACGCCACGCTGAAGGCCAGCGCCAGCAGCAGCACGGGACAAAGAATCAGCGCGCCCCAACGGCGGGCCCTCATATCCATGATCGATACAATGCGTTTTTTCATACCCTTCTTTCCTCCGTAAAAGGTCGTCGTCAGCGCCGTGCGCGGCTGCGTTTGCCGCCGGATCAGCGCGATGATCGTTTCCGAATAATACTGACGTGCATCCAGATCGGCTCCGCGCAGCACCCGCTCGTCGCAGGAAGCCTCGCAGGCATAATTGATTTCGCGGTTCATGGCATACGCCAGCGGGTTATACCAGTGCAGGCACGCCGCTATCATCTGCAAAAGCTTGATCCATAGATCGCCCCGGCGGCAGTGCGTCAGCTCATGGCACAAAACCAGCCGCAGCTCAGGCAGGTTCAGCCGGGTATCAGGCAGCAGCAGGCAGGGGTGCAGCAGACCAATGACCAGCGGCGTGCTCACCGCGCCGCAGCGGTACAGCCGGGGCTTTCGCCGCAGCCCCACCTTGCGTGCGCATTCATCATATACAGTTAGGACGTCCGGCTCCGTCACCGGCTTCCGCCAGCGCCGTATGTGCCGCGTATAGCGCAGATGCTTCACAGTGCCAATCAGCAGCGTGACCACAGCGCCCAACGCATACGTCAGCAGGATTCCCTGTGCCGGAGTCAAATGCGCGCGCGGCGCGGCGTCGGGTACGGAGCGCGCTTCAGACAGGACCGCGAGCGCGTCTGCCGGGGCAGAAACCTGCACGTCGGAATAACCAGACCGCTGACCGCCGCCCGCCCGTGTCTGCTGCCGCTGCGCCGCCTGCAAACGCTGTTCCACTGCCGGCACGCGCGCCGTATCCACCTGGATCGCGGGAGCAAGGCGCGGACGGATGGGCAAAAGCACGGCAATCAGCACGATCAGCCAGGCCAGATACGCGCTGCGCGCGCTTGCCCTGCGCCGCAGCGCAGCCGACAGTAGCAGCGCCGCGGCAATCAGCACCGACGATGTGAGAGCAAACCCGACCAGCCGCAGCAGTTCGCTCATACTTTCTCGCTCCTCTCCCGCGTCTTTTGGATAAAGTCGCTCAGCTCGTCCAAGTCCTCCTCGCTCAGCTTTTCTCCGGCCAGCGCGGCAATCAGGCTGGATACGCGGCCATGGTGGAAGTGTTTCATAAAGCTTTCCGTTTCCATGCGCAGGTATTCCTCGCGCGTGATGATGGGATAAAACAGGCGGTCGCGCCCGCCCGTGCGCTCAACGCGAAGGAAGCCGCGCTCCGTCAGCCGCGCCAGCAGCGTGACCACCGTCTGCACCTTCCAACCGCGGGCCGCGCCCATCTTTTCCATCAATAGCGCGGTCGTCACCGGCGGCTCCTGCTCCCAAATGGTTTGCATTACATCAAATTCCGCATCAGGCAAACGCTGTGCCTTCATGGTTCATTCCTCCTTTTAATAAGACATTTTGTCTTACATATATACTACAGCATGTCTTATAATATGTCAACGGTTTTCCGCCGCTTGTTACAATCTTTTTTCAAAAAACGCTTGACTCTGCCGCTGCGTCATCGTATACACTGTATCTGCGCGGGAGGGAATGACAATGAGAACGATCCATGAAGCAAGCATGCTTGCCGGCGTGAGCGTGCGCACGCTGCGCCATTACGACGCAATCGGGCTGCTGAAGCCGTCCGCCGTTACCCCGGCGGGCTACCGGCTGTATGACGATACAGCGCTGGCGCGATTGCAGCAAATTCTGCTGCTGCGGGAACTGGAATTCCCGCTGAAGGAAATCAAGACGCTTCTTGACCAGCCTGGTTTCCGGCAGGAAGTCGCGCTGGAGCAGCAAATCCAGCTATTGGAACTGAAAATCCAGCATATGCAAAATCTGATTTCCCTGGCCCGTGAAATCAAAAAGACAGGAGCTTACACCATGAGTTTTTCCGCCTTTGACAATACCGAGTTTGAACGCTATGCTGCCGAGGTCAAGCAAAAATGGGGCGATACCGCCGCCTACCGCGAATACGCGCAGAGAAACGGTCAGCCGGCCGATATGACGCCCGTTCTTGCCGAAATAGGCAAGTTCAAAAACCTTTCCCCCGCTTCAGACGAGGCGCAGGCCGCCGTTCAGACGCTGCGCCAGTTCATCACCGATCATTATTACACCTGCACGCCATCCGTTTTACAGGGACTGGGGCAAATGTATATTGCCGACGAACGTTTCCGTCAGAACATCGACAAGGCAGGCGGCGAGGGTACGGCAGCATTTCTCAGCCGCGCCATCGCCATTTACTGCGATCAGGCATAAAAAATGGCTGGCCGGGAATGATCCGGTCAGCCGTTTGCTTTATTCTTCCTGCTGAACAATGTTGCGCGCCACATACACGCCGCTTGCCGAGGCATGCGACAGCGAATGTGTGATGCCGCTGCCGTCTCCGATCACATACAGGCCGGGATAACGGCTTTCCAGATGCTCGTTCACGTCCACTTCCATATTGTAGAATTTGACCTCCACACCGTAAAGCAGCGTATCGTCATTGGCCGTGCCGGGCGCGATACGGTCCAGCGCGTAAATCATTTCAATAATACCGTCAAGAATGCGTTTGGGCAGCACCAGGCTCAGATCGCCCGGCGTGGCCGAGAGCGTGGGCGTGACCAGCCCCTCCTCCACGCGCTTGACCGTGCTGCGGCGGCCGCGGATCAGATCGCCAAACCGCTGCACGATCACGCCGCCGCCCAGCATATTGGACAGGCGGGCAATGCTTTCGCCATAGCCGTTGCTGTCCTTGAACGGCTCGGAAAAATGCTTGGCCACCAGCAGCGCAAAGTTGGTGTTGGCCGTGCGCTTGGCGACGTCCTCATAGCTGTGGCCATTCACGGTCACGATGCCATTGGTATTCTCGTTCACAACAATGCCATAGGGATTCATGCAGAAGGTGCGCACGTTGTCCTCAAACTTCTCCGTGCGGTAGACGATCTTGCTCTCATACAGCTCATCCGTCAGGTGGGAAAACACCACCGCTGGCAGCTCCACGCGCACGCCGATATCCACACGGTTGGAGCTGGTTTTGATGCCCAGCTCCCGACAAACTTGCTCCATCCACTTGCTGCCGCTGCGGCCAACCGAAACGATGCAGCGCTTGCAGGTATAATCGCCCGCATCGCAGCTGACGGTATATCCCGCTTCTCCGGCGGCGATGCTGCGAACCGGGGTATCAAAATGAAAATCCACTGTATCGCGCAGGTATTTATACAGGTTTTCCAGCACCACGTAATTGATGTCCGTACCCAGATGCCGCACGGAAGCGTCCAGCAGATTCAGCTTGTTCTGGATGCACAGCTTTTTAAATTTGGTTCCCGCCGTGCTGTACAGCTTGGTGCCCTCGCCGCCATATTGAAGATTGATTTCATCGACATAGTGCATCAGCTCCAGCGCCTGCTTTTTGCCGATGTACTCATACAGCGTGCCGCCAAAATCGTTGGTGATATTGTATTTGCCGTCTGAGAAAGCGCCCGCGCCGCCAAAACCGCTCATGATCGAACAGCTTTTGCAGCCAATGCAGGTCTTGATCTTGTCGCCGTCAATGGGGCAATGACGCTTCTCCAGCGGATGCCCTGCCTCAAACACGGCAACCCGCAATTCCGGGCGCTGCTTATGCAGCTCAAACGCGGAAAAAATGCCGCCCGGTCCCGCGCCAATAATAATTACGTCGTATTGCATGCCTGTTGCTCCTTTATGTATATCATGATTGACATACGCATTTTCTTCACCCCATGCCGCATGGACAGCATCGGGTACAATAAACAGTAAAGATATTCGCAAAAATATACTTTACATATTATTATAGCGTACTCTAAGCAGATAGGCAAGCAAAAGACAGAAAAAATCCCGTCCTGCGGATCAACCACAGAACGGGATTTGTCTCATGGGTTACACCAATTCGATGATAACCATCTCAGCGGCGTCGCCGCGGCGGGGCCCCAGCTTATACATGCGGGTGTAACCGCCGGCGCAGCCCTTCTCGGTGTTGCGGGCGCGATACTTCGGGCCCAGCTCACGGAACAGCTTTTCAACCACAGGATGCTTGTTATCCTTGGTGCGCTCCTTGAACTCGCTCTTGCTCTCGCCCTCGGCCTGCTGCTCTTTGAGATCATACAGGTAGGCCATCATCAGACGGCGGGCATGAAGCTTTTCAGGCAGATCGTTGGTCACAGTAACCTCCACGATCTGGCCCTTATCGTTATGATAGGACTTCTGCACATCCACGGTCTTGTCATACTCGCGGACAGCCAGAGTAATCATTTTTTCCGCGACGCTGCGGACTTCCTTGGCACGAGCCAAAGTCGTCTCAATGCGGCCATACCAGATCAGGTTGGTAACCTGGTTGCGCAGCAGCGCCTTGCGCTGATCGGCCGTGCGGCCCAGCTTACGTTGCGTTGCCATGGGGAGTTCCTCCTTACGCCCGGAAGGGCGGTAACGTTAGTCGTCGGACGGGCGCAGGCTGAGGCCCAGCGCCTGTAGCTTTTGTTCCACTTCCTCGAGGCTCTTTTTACCGAGGTTGCGCACCTTCATCATATCCTCCTGATTGCGCTGCACCAGCTCAGCCACAATGTTGATGCCGGCGCGCTTGAGGCAGTTGTAGGCACGGACAGACAGGTCAAGCTCTTCGATGGTCATTTCCATCACTTTTTCCTTCTTGTCATCCTCGGGATCGGGGAAGAATACGGGCATCGTCTGCTCCGTCAAGCCGGTAAAGAGCTCCAACTGGTCGCGCAGGATCTTGGCCGCCATGCTGATGGCCTCATCCGGAAGCACGGAACCGTTGGTCCATACCTCAAGCGTGAGCTTGTCGTAGTCAGTTACCTGACCTACGCGCGTATCCTCCACCGTGTAATTTACCTTGCGAATGGGGGTATAGATCGAGTCAACCGGAATGACGCCAATCGGCATCTGCGGGTTCTTGTTCTTGTCGGCAGAAACATAACCGCGGCCAATGTCGATGGTAAGCCAGATGTGCAGCTTCGCCCCTTCACCCAGGGTAGCGATGTGCAGATCCTCATTGATGATCTCCACTTCGTCATCCACCTGGATGTCGGCAGCCGTCACTTCGCAGGGACCGACAGCGTTCAATTCCAGCGTTTTGGGCTGATCGGCGTACATGCGCACGGAAAGCTCCTTAAAGTTCAGGATGATTTCCGATACGTCTTCCTTCACGCCCGGAACGGTGGAAAATTCATGTTGGACGCCGTCAATCCGAATGCTGGTAACGGCCGCGCCGGGCAGACTGTTGAGCAGCACGCGGCGAAGCGCATTGCCCAGCGTATGCCCGAAACCGCGCTCAAGCGGCTCGACTGCGAAACGGCCAAAGGTGTTGTTCTCGGCAACCTCCAGACACTCGATGTGCGCTTTTTCGATTTCTGCAATCACGGCGTTCTACCCTCCTATTATTGGAAACCGTCGTTAAACTATGCTTTATGCAATGCGGCGTTCTTTTAACGGGAGTAGAATTCGACGATCATGTTCTCCTGCAGAGCGAAATCGATATCCTCACGCACGGGGAGAGCCACCACGGTTGCGGTCAGCTCGTCCGCGTTGAAGGTCAGCCACTTGGGCAGGATGCGGGCGGCATTGCCTTCACGCACAGCCTTGAAGTGGGCCATTTCCTTGCTCTTGGCGCGCACGGTGATCACGTCGTTCACATCAACAGTATAGGAAGCAACGTCTACCTTTTTGCCGTTGACCAGAATGTGGCCATGCAGCACCAGCTGACGGGCCTGGGGGCGGGAAGCCGCAAGACCTGCGCGGTAGACAACGTTATCCAGACGGCGCTCCAGCAGGCTCAGCAGGTTATCACCGGTGATGCCCTTCATGTTGGTAGCGCGCTCATAAGTCTTGTAGAACTGGGTTTCCAGCAAACCATACGCGCGGCGGGCCTTCTGCTTTTCGCGCAGCTGCATGCCGTACTCGCTGGGTTTACGCTGACGGGCCTGGCCATGCTGACCAGGAGGGGTAGGACGCTTGCTGATGGCGCACTTATCGGAGAAGCACTTTTCGCCCTTCAGGAAGAGCTTGGTGCCCTCACGGCGGCACATACGGCAAACAGAACCAGTATATCTAGCCATATTAGCCTCCTCAATTACACTCTTCTACGTTTGGGCGGACGGCAGCCGTTGTGCGGGATGGGCGTCACGTCCTTAATCATGGTGACTTCAAGACCGGCAGCCTGGAGCGAGCGGATCGCCGCTTCACGGCCCGAACCGGGGCCCTTGACGTACACATCTACCGACTTGAGACCAAACTCGGTGCTGGCCTTGGCCGCAGTTTCAGCAGCCATCTGCGCGGCGAAGGGCGTGCTCTTCTTGTTGCCGCGGAAGCCCATGCCGCCCGAGGAAGCCCAGGACAGCGCGTTGCCGTTCACATCGGTAATGGTAACGATGGTGTTATTAAAGGAAGAGCTGATATGCGCAACGCCGCGCTCAACGAGCTTCTTTTCACGGCGCTTGCGGGAAATCTTCTTCGCCTTACTTTGATTTTTGGGTGCCATTTATATCCCTCCGCGCCCCGTTTGGGGCCTTATCAATTCAGCTTTACTTGGTAGCCTTCTTCTTGCCAGCCACCTGCTTCTTGGGACCCTTGCGGGTACGCGCATTCTGCTTGGTGTTCTGGCCGCGAACGGGCAGGCCGCGACGATGACGGACGCCGCGATAGCTGCCGATTTCCATAAGGCGCTTGATGTTGAGCGAAACATCGCGGCGCAGATCGCCTTCCACCTTCAGGTGGTGTTCGATGTATTCGCGCAGCTTGCTGATCTCGTTCTCGGAGAGATCCTTCACGCGGGTGTCAGGATTGATGCCGGTCTCGGCAATAATCTGCTTGGAAGTCGTCAGGCCAATGCCATAGATATAGGTCAGGCCAACTTCCACGCGCTTCTCTCTGGGCAGGTCTACGCCCGCAATACGTGCCATGTGTTGGTTACACCTCCAAATGTGTTCGGTTCCTCAGGAACCTTGGGACCGGGTGGGAAAGACCCCGGAAGTGTATGGAATTCCGCCAGTGGTCCCAAAAAGCGGGGAAGCTTTTCGGGCAGCCGCCCACGGCAGCAAACCATCAATCTCAGTGCTTGCGGCAGCGCCGCTATGGGGGGAACCCTCCCCCCGCAAAATGTTTAGCCCTGCTTCTGCTTGTGCTTAGGATTCTCGCAGATGACCATGACATGGCCCTTGCGCTTGATGATCTTGCATTTTTCGCAGATAGGCTTCACAGACGGACGAACCTTCATTGGGAAATCCTCCTTGCTTCGTATGCGCCGTGCGGCGCAAAGGGTGATTGGGTATTAACCTTTGCTGCGCCAGGTGATGCGTCCCCGCGTCAGATCGTAGGGAGAAAGCTCGACCTTGACCTTGTCGCCGGGATAAATACGGATGAAATTCATACGCATTTTGCCGGAAATGTGCGCCATAATGCGATGCCCGTTGGGCAGTTCCACCTGGAACATGGCGTTGGGCAGCGCCTCGACAATCTTGCCTTCCATTTCGATGACGTCGTTCTTAGACAAACCGGTAAGCCCTCCTTGTTATGCGCGGTCGCAATCTACCTGACTTCTCAACGCTTTAGTGCGGGAAGATGAACCATCCTTCCCTGCCGGCGCAGCCTCGCCGGTAAGAACAGGTGCAAGCGCTTTGCGCACGTCGCTGTCCTTCAGGCGGTTCATAGCATAAAGCGAGAGGATTTCGGGCGCCTCATGCGGCGTCGCGGACAGATGTTTGCGCCTTTTCCGCTTAGGGTGAGCCACCTTCCGGCGGTCGCCGTCGCAGATCAGGACAAAATCGTCATCCAACGATAATAATACCACAAAAGGGTACCCTTTGTCACGCCCTTTTTTTGAAAAAACAACATTTCCTTCCTTAATTTCAGGCTTCAAATGCTATTTTCTCCTTTCGGGGCATTTTTCCAGTCAAAGCCTGGGTATGTGAGCACCTCGGGCAGGCCGTTTGTCACCGCGATCGTGTGCTCATAATGCGAGCAGGGCTTGTGATCGTTGGTCACCATCGTCCAGCCGTCGCGCAGCTGATGCACCTGGTAGCGGCCCAGCGCGATCATGGGCTCGATCGCCAGCGTCATGCCCGCGTGCAGGCGCACGCCGTGCCCCGGCGTGCCGTAGTTGGGCACGCTCGGATCCTCATGCATTTCCCGACCGATGCCATGGCCGGTCAGATCGCGGATCACACCGTAATTATGGCTTTCCGCCAGCTGCTGCACAGCCGCGCCGACATCCCCCAGGCGGTTGCCCGAAAGAGCCTTTCGCGCGCCGGCGAAGAAGCACTCCTCCGTGACACGGATCAGCTTTTCGCACTCGGGGCTGATCTTGCCCATGCCCTGGGTAAAGGCGCTGTCCGCCTGCCAGCCGTCAAGGATCAGGCCGCAGTCCACGCTGACAATGCTGCCCTCATCCATCGTTACATGCTTGGACGGAATGCCATGCACCACTTCGTCGTCAATGCTGACGCACAGCGTTGCCGGATAATCGCAATAGCCCAGGAACGAAGGCGTGGCATGATTGTGCGTAATCAGCTCATGCGCATACCGGTCCAGATCCCAGGTGGTCATACCGGGCGCCATTTTTTCCCTTAGGGCGCAAAGCACATCGTAGAGCAAATGACCCGCCGAACGCATTTTAGCCAGCTGCAGCTCATTTTTTAATGTTATCATTACTTTTTCGCATCCAGCGCGGCCTTGACCGCCTGGTAATTCTCTTCCAGCGTTCCGGTGCATACCGCCGTGGACAGGACGCCCTTGCGCGCATAATAGTCGATCAGCGGCGCGGTCTTGTCCTGATACACCGCCAAACGGTTTTTCACCGTTTCGGGTTTGTCATCATCACGCTGGAACAATTCGCCATTGCACTGGGGGCACTTGTCGCCCTCCAGCAGGCTGACGTGATAGGTACCGCCGCAGGCGGCGCACACACGACGGCCGCTCAGGCGATCCACAATGATCTCATCGGGCACGTCAATGTTGAGCGCCACGTCAATGGTAGCAATGGCGTCAAGCGCCTCCGCTTGCGCCACGGTGCGCGGGAAACCATCCAGAATGTAGCCATTCTGGCAATCGGCCTCCGCCAAACGCTCTTTGACCATGGCCACCACAACCTCGTCGGGTACCAGCTCGCCTTTGTCCATATAGCGCTTGGCATCCATACCGGTCGGGGTCTGCTCGCGGATCGCGCGGCGGAACATATCGCCCGTGGAGATCTGGGGAATGTTCATCTCTTTCATCAGGCGCTGCGCATGCGTACCCTTGCCCGCACCGGGAGGGCCGAGGAATACAATATTCATGTTCTGATCACTCCTTTACTGCATAAATCGGTCGTACCGGCGGTCATAAGGCACTCTTTGCATGAGCGCCACAAAATCCCACCCCGCCCGAAGGCGGGAAGTGGGATCTTGTATAGCTTATGTTGCGTACTTTCAGGATCAAAGGAACCCCTTGTAGTGACGCATCACCAGCTGCGCTTCCACCTGGCGAACGGTTTCGATCGCTACGCTCACGGCAATCAGAATGGAGGAAGCTGCAAAGGGAATCTGCATCTTGTTCCATACGGAGAGCAGCGTGGGCACGGTGGCCAGCACGGCCAGGAACAAAGCCGCAAACAGCGTCAGGCGGTTGGAAGTACGCTGGAGATAGTCCACCGTATTCTTGCCCGGACGGATGCCGCGGATGTTGCCGCCCTGCTTCTGGATGTTCTCGGCAATCTCGCGGGGATTGAAGGTGATCGCCGTATAGAAGTAGGAGAAAGCAACGATGAGCAACGCGCACACGATCAGATACAGCGCAGAGGTCTGCGACATGTAGGTGCTCCACCACTTATAGACGCCGCTGTTGGTGCCAAAGAAGGCGAAGATCGTGCCGGGGAAGCTCAGGAAGGAATAGGCAAAGATCAGCGGCAGCACACCCACGGAGATCACCTTCAGCGGAATGTGCGTATTCTGACCGCCATATACCTTGCGGTTGACAACGCGCTTTGCATACTGCACCGGGATGCGGCGCTCGGCCTCATTCATGAAAACGATGAAGCCGATGAT
>JAHZHX010000033.1 GCA_019420065.1 Clostridiales bacterium
GAACGCCAGCCTGTCACGCTGGAGGTCATGGGTTCGAGCCCCATTCGGGTCGCCATATTTTTTACTTGCCTCGGTAGCTCAGCTGGTAGAGCAGCAGACTGAAAATTTGCGTGTCGGTGGTTCGACTCCGCCCCGAGGCACCATTATGCGGTAGTAGCTCAGTTGGTAGAGCGCAACCTTGCCAAGGTTGAGGTCGCGAGTCCGAGCCTCGTCTACCGCTCCATTTTTTAAGGCGCCGTAGCCAAGTGGTAAGGCGAAGGTCTGCAAAACCTTTATTCTCCGGTCCGAATCCGGACGGCGCCTCCAAATAAGGCAGTAGATTTTGTTGAAGATCTGCTGCTTTTTCTTTTGCCAAAAGGAGCACACATGATTACCTTTGAAAAGTATGCCAAAGAAGATCGCGCTTTATATGAAAGCCTTGTCTTTGACGAAGCCGTGATGAAAATGAATTACGGTCGGGTCTTTACAAAGGAAGAGGCCGATTTTTTGTTTCGCCATATCGTCGAGCACAACAGCCTGCACGCAAACGGCGGGTACTATAAGGTGTTTTCCCAGGAGCATAACTGCTATATCGGCTATGGCGCGCTGGCGGTCGATGACGAGACCCGAACCGTCGAGGTGGAATATATGGTTTTGCCAAAGTTTTGGCGTTGCGGTTTCGGCACAAAAATTCTGCTCCATCTGCTTGCATTATGCCGAAAGACGGGCGTTCAAAAGGTCGAAGCCATCACCGATCCCGGAAACGGCGCTTCCAGGCGCATCTTGGAAAAAGCAGCCTTTTCTTTGGAAAAAGAATACCTGAACGACGATGGCGACCCCGCCGTCCTATACGGTTTGACGCTTTAAGAGGGAACGCTATTAAAAATATTTTAAAATCGAGGCCGCCTATGATCATCCGGGTCAGCGAAGAAACACTCTCCGCCGCCGCGCAGATCCACGCCCTGTCCTGGCAGGACTCGCACCGCGCCTTTTGCAGCGAGGCCTTCGTCCGCCTGCACACCGCTACGCGCCAAAGGCAATACCTGTCGCAGGAAATGCAGGCCGGAAAACAGCTTTTTATGCTGATCCGGCAAGCGCCGGTCGGCATCGTCTCCGTCTATGGCAGCCTGATTGAAAACCTGTATGTGCTGCCCGCCGCGCAGAACAAGGGCTGCGGCACGGAGCTGCTCCTTTTCGCCGTCAGCCAATGCAGCGGGCAGCCGCGCCTGTGGGTGCTTAACAACAACACGCGCGCGCAGGCGCTCTACCGCCGATACGGCTTCCGCCTGACGGGCAACAAGAATCAACTTACGGAGCATCTGTATGAGCTGGAGATGGCGCGCTGATCCGCGCCGTAACCCAGCTTTTATTTGGAAAATTATTAAAAATTTTTTTGAAATACTTCTTGACGTTTGCGTGCTGCTCTGCTAAAATCTATTTAAGATTTTTTTGAAGCAGTATGAGAGGAGGTCCCCGTGGCAATCAACGAGCTCCTTGCCGCCCTGGCAGACGATACGCGCAGGAAAATTCTGTTCCGGCTGAAAGGCGGCAAGATCAGCTCCGGCGAGCTGGCGCAGGACCTGGGCCTGTCCCCGCAGGCGCTGTCCTATCACCTGGCCAAACTGAAAAAAGCCGGCCTGATCTATGAAACACGATACAAAAACTTTATCTATTACGAGCCCGACCTGACCATCCTGGACGAAGCGATTGTTTGGCTCAGCACACTGAAAGGAGAATGACCATGAAAACGAAAAAACGCCTGTTTTACATCCTGATGCTGCTTCCCTTCGCCCTGGTGCTTTTGAGCCTGCCCTTCCTCCCCGATCAGGTTCCCGCCCATTATGGCAGCAATAGCCAGGTCACGCGCTGGGGCAGCAAGTACGAGCTGCTGCTGCTCCCGACCATCATCATCGGCTTTGGCGCGTTCCTGCTCAGCGTCTGCCGCTTCCTCGCCCGGTGCGAGAAGGACGGCTCCAATAACGCAAGCGCCTGTCTGCTGACGGGGATCATCCTGCTGCTGGCCTTCACCTGCATGACGGGCTATCTGCTTTTTGCCGCCTTCCGTCAGGTGGAGGACCTATCCACGCTGGCGCTGGGCCTTGACCAGCTTCTTACGCTCCTGATCGCCCTGCTGCTGATCGCAACGGGCAACGTCATGCCCAAGCTGCGCATGAACTCCGTCTTTGGCCTGCGCACCACCTGGAGTGTCAAAAACGAAACAGTCTGGAAAAAATGCCAGCGCTTTGGCGGTATTACCTTCATCGCCGCGGGTCTTGTCCTGCTGCCGGTAGGGCTGTTCGTCCGGGGGCTGGCGTGCGAGCTTGTCATGCTGCTGCTGCTTGTCGCGGTCAGTGTGATCGACGTGGTTTACAGCTACAAAATCTCGCAAAAATACTGATCTTCATTTGACATTGTACGGCGGCTATGGTATAAAATGCTTATCTGCATCCGAAATCGAGAGGAGACAAAAGCAATGGCATATACCTTGCGCGCCACGTCCGAGGGGCTGTGCGTATACCGGGACGAGCTGCCGCTGCTGGCCAACGTCGGCGGCTTTGTAGAATATCCCGGCACGAAGGAAAACATGCTCGCCTTGCCCTGCGCCGGAGCATGGCAGACGGACGGCGAACGCGCCTTCTGCGATAACATGACGGTGGAGATCGCTCCCTGCGGCGAGGGCGTACTGCTGCGCGCCGGGCTGACCAACACGGGGGAATCCATCGCGCAGGCCGAAATCTTTACCGCTCTGAGCTTTGATCTGCCCTATACCATCGAGCGGGCGCTGATTACCCGCCCCTTCGTCGCCAACCAAAACGTGCTGTGCGAGATGCGCTCGCAGATCGACACCGTGCGCACGGTCTATAACGCCGTGTATGAGAGCGTGGACAGCGCCGCCTTCGATTGCCTTACGGGCGGCAGTTTTGTGTTCGGCGCGGTATCGAGCGACCGGTACTTTCCTTACGTAACGCTCAGCCGCGAGGGGCATATGACTGCCTGCTGCCGGCTGGAAAGCCACCCGCTGCCCGCCGGGGAAACGGTATATTCCGAATGGTTCTGCCTGCTGCCGTGCGACAGCTGCCTCACCGGGCAGATCGAATACGCGCAGATCGTCGCCCGTTTGGCCGGTCTTGCGCCCATTCAAGCGGAAAATCCTTCCGGCTTCTGCACCTGGTATTATTACCTCAACCATATCTCCCCCGCCTGTATCCGCGACAACATGCGGGTGCTCAGCGCGCGTCGGGACACGCTGCCCGTGCGCTATATGCAGATTGACGACGGCTGGTTCGTCCGCTGGGGCGACTGGACGCCCAACCAGCGTTTTGGCGACATCTCCGCTCTGGCAGCCGAAATCAAGGCAGCCGGCTTCCGCCCCGGGCTGTGGTTTGCCCCCTTCGGCGCACATCCCGAAAGCGCTATCGTGCGCGAGCATCCCGACTGGTTTGTGCGCACGCGCGCGGGCGAGTCATGGCAGGGGCTCAAGGGCGGCGCGGGACGCATGTTCTCGGTAGACTTTACCCACCCCGAAGCGCTTGCCTGGCTGCGCGAAACGGTGCGCCGCATGACCTGGGACTGGGGCTTTGAATACCTGAAGATCGACATCATTTCCGACACCATTGCCCCCGGCGTGCATTATGACGAAAACGCCACGGCGCTGGAAAACATGCGCATCGGCATGCGTGCCATCCGCGAGGCGGCCAAGCCCGGCACGTTCATTCTGGGCTGCACGGCGCCCTTTATCCCCAGCTGCGCGCTGGTGGACGGCATGCGCGTTTCCTGCGACATTTTTGAGCGTTGGCAGTCGCTGCGCGACGTGTTCAACAGCGTACTCAAGCGCTATCATTTCCACCGCAATCTGTTTTTGAACGATGCGGACTGCCTGATTATCCGCAAAAAGGAAAACGAGGACGGCGAGTGCATGCGCCCCTGCACGCGCAGCGACCGCGAAATCCGCGCCTATGTCACGGCCATGGCGGCCTCCGGCGGGGCGCTGATGCTCTCGGACAAGCTGAAAAACCTTTCCGAAGCCCAGCTGCAAATGCTGGAAACGCTTTTCCCTCTCAACCAGCAGCCCGCGCTGCCGCTGGATCTGATGGATTCCTTCATTCCCGGCGTGCTGGACTTTGGCTGGCACGGCGGCGCGCGCACGGTCGCGGTCATCAACTGGGGCGACAGCGCCCGCGATTTTGCCGTACCGCAGGCAGGCGACTGCTTTGTGCTGGAATTCTGGGATAAAGACTTCGCCCTGCATCATGGCGGCGATTTTATCGCACGCTTGCAGCCGCACGAGGCCAGGGTTTTCTTCTTCACGCCCGTGCAGGAGGCGGCCGTCATCGGCTCCTCAGCGGCGCTGGTCATGCAAACGGATTGGCTTTTCCAGGAAAATACCCTGCGGATCACAAGGCTCAAAAAGAACGAAACGGTATACCTGGCCGTCAAGGGGGCGATCCCCAGGGGCGCGGCTGTTGTCGGCTGTGCCGAGGGCTATGCCTGCTGCACCCTGCCGCTCACGGAAAACGATACAACGCTCCGTCTGGACTAATTCCACACTACAAGAGCTATTACATAAATCATTTCAATCAATAAGCAACCCGCAAGCTCCGCTTTCAATATTGTATTGAAAGCGGTTTTTTCGGTTAATGTGCTGCATTTGCGCACTTTTCATTCTCTCCTGCTCCATACAATTCTCCAGTTTTTAACACTGAATTGCACGCCAATCGCTGTATAAAGCTATTTAAGGAAACGTTATTTTGAAAATAAATAGAAAAAATAGCGTTTATATCATCAATTTCCTTCTATAATGTACAAATAAATGCCATATTATACATTTACATATCATATGAACGGTTTATAATAAAGGTAACGTTACCACAGTAATATTTGATGCTTCAGGAGGTAAGATAGAGTGCAGGCCCCGGTAAAGAGAACCACCATCAAGGACGTAGCTCGTGAAGCGAGAGTTGCAACAACAACGGTGTCCCGCTATCTCAATAACGCAAAAAACATTGATCCCGAAATCGCAAAACGCATTGAACAGGCAATTGTGGCAACAAACTATCATCCCAATTTGCTGGCGCGCAGTCTAAAAATGCAGCGAAGTCAAATCATTTCATTAATCGTTCCCGATATTTGCAATCCATTTTACTCGCTGATGGCCAAAACCGCACAACGGTGTGTTAGTAAACGGAATTGTTTTTTGTCCCTCTACGACACAGATGGAGATTCCTCAAAAGAAAATGCCGCTTTAGACCTGGCTTTGCAGCAAAACTGCTGCGGTATCCTGTTCGCCTCTCTTGATTTTAAGGCATCCTTACTGTATTCTGCCAACTTTGCCGATACGCCGCTTGTCGGGCTTAACGCTTACAGCCAAAAATTTCCCTACGATTTAGTACATGTAATGCCTAAAGGGGGTACATATCTTGCAATGAAGCATCTCTTATCCTTGGGGCATCGGCTCATTGCATTCGCTGGCGGTACACCAGAGTCAATCATAGCGGTCAACCGCAGAGACGGATACCTGACAGCATTGGAAGAAGCCGGCATTCCAGCCAATCCTCATTTTATTTTTGAGATGGGATTTTCGCAGCAGGACGGCTACAGGGCCGGGCGGTATTTTTCTTCCTTTTCGCCGTTGCCCACAGCCATTTGCTGTGCGAATGACCAAATTGCGCTGGGTGTAATCGAAGCGCTTCAAAGCTTAGGACTATCCGTGCCAGAAGATATTTCCGTTACCGGAGTGGACAATATTCCGTATAGCTGTATCAGTAAACCATCGTTGACAACCGTTACAAATGACGGCGCGAAGTTTGCCGAGCTGGGAACAAAGCTGCTTTTTGAAAGAATTGACGGCATCTATTCCGGCGAAAAAAGAAAAGCAGTTGTTCCCAACACACTCATTGAACGCAACTCAACCTCAGCGCCAGTTCAGAACACAGGAGAAACAAATTAATGGATATACTTGTAATCGGCTCTTTGAACATGGATATGACAATGTACCTTGACCGCTTTCCGCAAATAGGCGAAACGCTTGCTTGCCGAGATATCCTTACCACGCCAGGCGGTAAAGGATCAAACCAGGCATTGGCTGCCGCGCGCATGGGCGCTCAGGTACAGATGGTCGGCTGCGTAGGCGACGATCTGTACGGCCAGGCATTGATTCATAATTTGTCCGAGAACGGCGTGGATGCAACGCATGTCAAAAGCTTGCCTGATATGACCACCGGTCTGGCGGTCATCACCGTTAGTAACGGCAATAATATGATTTTACTGAACGCCGGCGCAAACGCCTGTATCACGCCCTCGGATGTTGACGCTGTCATACCGCAGATTATCAAGGCGAAGGCAATGATTCTGCAAATGGAGATTCCTCTTGATACCGTGCTGCATGCCGCTACTATCGCACATGAGAACGGGGTATTGGTGATTCTCAATCCCGCCCCCTATCAACCGCTGCCCGCTGAGCTGCTGAAAATGACGGACTACCTGATCCCCAATGAAACAGAGGCCATGGCGTTGCTGGGTTGGAAGCATTTGGACGAAAGCAATTCAGCGCAAGCCTTAGAAGCACTATGCGCCATGGGCGTCAAGCATCCCCTTATCACAATGGGCGACAAGGGGGTCGCCTATATGTCGCAGGGGATCCCGCATCTGGCGCCGTGCTTCCGTGTGAAGGCAATGGACACCACCGCAGCAGGCGATGTTTTTATCGGCGGATTCGTTAGCCGCACACTATGCGGCGACAGCTTGCCCGATGCGGTCAGCTTTGCCCAACGGGCTTCCGCACTGAGTGTTTCGCGTAAAGGCGCACAGGTTTCTATCCCAACCTTCAAAGAAGTAGCAGCATATTTCCCTGATCTCTGCTAACATTTTAAGAAAGAAGTGGTGTAATTATGACACCTATCCGTAATACTGTACCGGTTAAAGTGGACGAAGTCTCTCTTCTCCATCGTCTGCAAAGACCGCAGGGAATCATAGATGCGGTACTGGATACTGACACGTACAACGAAATTGACGATCAGTACGCCATCGCCTACATGCTCAAATGTTCCGAAAAAATCAATGTACAGGCCATTTATGCAGCGCCCTTCTCCAATGAAAAGGCCGCAACACCCGGGGAGGGTGTGCGCCGCAGTTATGACGAAATTCTGAACATTCTGCACCTGATGAACAGGGAAGAAATGCTCAGCAGCGTGTATCTGGGCTGTGAATCCTATTTGCCCAATGAAACAACCCCTGTCCGTTCGCCGGCGGCAGAGGATCTAGTAAAACGCGCCATGGCGCACACACCGGATCATCCATTGTATGTAATTGCCATAGCTGCAATCACCAATGTTGCCTCAGCCCTGCTGCTGGAGCCTGCCATTCGGGACAGGATCGTAGTTGTTTGGCTGGGCGGCCATGCCTTGCATTGGCACGATAACCACGAATTTAACCTGCGTCAGGATATTGCAGGAGCACGTGTATTGATGGGCTGCGGCGCAGCGGTAATCCTGCTTCCTTGTATGGGCGTTGTTTCCGCTTTTTCCACCACGGAACCCGAGTTGAGAACATATCTCAAGGGGAAAAACGCGCTATGTGATTATTTGTACAGCTACACAACCTCGGAGGTTTCAAACTATCAGGGGCAGGTACAATGCTGGTCAAAGCCGATTTGGGACGTAACGGCGGTTGCATGGCTGCTCAGCGATGAATTTATGTGCGACGAGCTGATTCCAAGTCCGATTCCCGAATACGATCATCGCTGGGGGCAGGACAAACGCAGACATCTTGTGCGCTATGTCTACCATATAAACAGAGACAAGCTGTTCAACCATTTATTCAGCAAGCTATTGTCAGATTGATTTATTGTTCTTTTGCCGAAATATCATACGTCAGAAGGAATGATTTTCATGAAAACATGGCAAATTCTTTTGATCGTGCTGTTTTGTTTTCTTTTCTCAACCCTGACCGCTCATGCGGATAAGCCTGTCGAGCTGAATAACATCAATACAGCTGACTCCTATTATTTCAAGAATTCTACCAAACTGCGTGTGGAGGCAAAAGACAGCTATTGCATCCAGCAAAGCAGCGCCACTGATGGCGAATACGGGTATTTTCTTGTCATGAGCAATCCAAAGGGAGATTGTTCCCTTCTCAAGGTGAATCTGGAGAATTATCAAATCATACAAGAAGTTGTCGGTTTATCCGTCGACCATGGAAATGGTATGGCGTATAATTCTAAAACCAACCAGTTTGTCGTCGCACATTGCAAACCAAACGGTACCAGGCTGAGCTTTATTGATCGGGATACGCTTACAATCACCGGCTTTGTTGAAATGCCGATGGTCGTTATCTCCATTACCTACAACGAGCGCTACGATCAATACGTGGTGGTACATAACAAGGGCAGACAATTCTCGGTTCTGGACAATCAGTTTCAAATTCTGCGTACCTATGATCTGATAGAGGATATGTTCAGCAATCAGGATATCGACTGTGACGACCAATATATTTACCTGCTCCAATGGGTAAGCAACAATGGTTCAAATGTAAACCATATCGGAGTATATGACTGGGATGGAAATTATATCAATCGAATCAGCGTCCGTTCCCTGAATGAAATTGAAAGCATGTTCCATATCGACAGCCAAATCGTTCTCTCGTTCTATTCCGGCCGGGTTATTATCAACGAAGCACAGCTCTTCCGCGTAGAGAAATGATGTTATCAATGCAACTGGCTCAATTTTTCAGACGAATTTAACGCAAAAGCGTTAAAAATAAGAAAGGTAGGTATATCCAATGAAGAAACTGCTGTCTCTGGCTCTGGCTCTCATCATGTTGATGGGCGTAACGTCCATCGCATGCGCAGACGAGGAAATCACCCTCGTTTTCATGAACCAGGCCGCCTGGAACGATCAGATGGTGGAAATGGTCGACCGTTACTATCAGGAAACGGGCGTCAAGGTTGTTCTCGAGAACTATGCCTTCAGCGACCTGATTAACACCGTGGAGGTGAAGATCGGTACCGGCAGCACTGACTACGACATTCTCTCCGTCGACGTTCCCCTGGTATCCTCCTATGCCAGCCGCGGAATGCTGGCCGACCTTACCCCCTACTTCACCGAGGAGGACACCGCCAAGTTCCTGAGCTCCGCCGTAGAGGCCAGCACCTACGAAGGCAAGCTCTACGCAGCGCCCTTGTGTACCTCCAGCCAGATTATGTATTACAACACTACGCTGCTGGCGCAGGCCGGCGTTGACCTGAGTGAGCTGGAAAATGCCACCGTCGATCATCGTTTGACCTGGGAGCGGGTTGCCGAAATTGCCGAAGAAGCACTCAAGACGCTCGATCCCGATCACACGCAGGGACTGATCGGTATGGACTTCCAGCAGGTCGACCGCGTATACCAGATGAACCAGCTTCCCAACTCCATGGGCGGCGCTCAGATTGACGAGACCGGCTTCTCGCTGGATGGCGTGCTGAATACCGAGCCCTGGATAAAGGCGCTGACCTGGTATCAGGAAATGGTCAAGAAGGGCGTTTGCAGCCGCGGCATCAACCCTTCCGAGCTGCCCAACTACTTCTACTCCGATAAGCTGCTGTTCATGATGGGCACATCCGAAATGCCCGTGAACTTCGTCAAAAAGGAAATGGATCACTGGGGCTGCATGCCGTCTCCTGCCTTTGCCGGCTATGAGGATATGGTTGCTACGCCTACCGGCTCCTGGCATTACGGTGTCAGCGCATATTCCAAGCATACTGAGGAAGCCGCGAAATTCGTCAAGTGGCTGACCTGTACCGACGAAGCCACCGAAATGTTCTATACGCTGCGCGGTACCTTCCCCGCTTACAATCCGCTGCTGGAAAAGCTCGCCGCTTCCGAAGAAACCGCTAAAGAAATGAAGATCTCCATTCATGAAGCGCAGAACACTGCTTATCCCCGCGCGCTGACGCCTGCCTTCAACGAGTATTCCACCGTATTGAACTCCGTATGGATGGATACCCGCAACGGCGAAAATGTGGAAGAAACCATTGAATGGGCCATTGAAGAATACGCAGCGCAGACTGTCAAGTATAAGAAGTAATTCCCGCTTGATCTCAACCGGGGGCGGCGTTAAAGCGCCGTCCCCTACGTTGACAAAAGCAACGAAAACGTTTGCCTAAAACTGCCTTGATAATATGCTGTACTACCGTTGGCAGTTGCAAAAAACAGAGAAAGCGAGGAGCTCCAATGAAAAATAAGTATGTTCCCTATCTGCTGTTGCTGCCGGCGTTTGTACTTATTTGTGTATTTAAAATATATCCAATATTAACAACGCTCCGGCAGGCGTTCGTAGTGGACGGACAGCTGTCTCTTTCCATCTTTCAGCGCGTTTTTTCGGAAAAAACCTTCTGGAACTGCCTGAAAGTAACCATGAAATTCAACATTGTCACCGTCCCGCTGCAAATTGTTATCTCTTTCATCATGGCGCTGCTGGTTTCAACCAAAGCAAAAGGGTCGGGGCTTTTCCGCACGATTTATTATATTCCCTTTGCAGTTTCCATCACCGTGTCCGTTATGGTATGGAACCTGATGTTTCAGTTCAACGGCGGTGTTATCAATAGCTTTCTTTCTATTTTCGGCATCGAAGCCCAGGGATTTTTCAATGACAAAAAACAGGCTTTATGGTGTATTGTCGTTTTGTGCAGTTGGAAAGGCTGCGGGTACTGGATGATGTTTTTGATGGCAGGCATCAAAAATATCGATTCATCCGTATACGAGGCAGCCAAGGTGGATGGCGCCAGCTACATGCGCACCGTGTTCAGCATTATGATTCCGTTGATGAAGCGTGTATTCCTGTTTGTCTGCGTAGCCAATACATCCTCCAACATGCTGCTGTTTGCTCCGATGCAGCTTGTCACCGAGGGCGGACCGCGCAACAGCACAAACGTGCTGATGTATGAAGCGTATCGTTCTGCCTTCAGATATGCGGATATGCCCCGCTGCGCCGTCATTGTCATTGTACTGCTTATCATTCTGATTGCGATTTCGCTGTTCCAGTTTTTCGCTTTAGGCGACCATGATGCAAGCAAAAATAAAAGAAATGTCCGTAAGCTTGCGAAAGGAGGAATTGCCCTATGACAAGCGGTAATTATGCAAACGAAAAAATGATTTTTCATCGCAAGGCCATGCGCAAACGTTATCTCATCCGCACACTGCATTATATCGCGTTAATTACCGTTGCAATTATCACGCTTTTCCCCTTGCTGTGGAGTTTCTTTGCCAGCATGCGCAGCGATGTTGAATTGTACAAGTATGCGCTGCCCTTTACATGGCGCACAATCTTTCCCGTTGAATATACTTTTGAAAGCTACCGGATCGTTCTGACAGAGCTGGGCTTTCCGCGAGCGGTTTTTAATACGCTGCTGATCATCGGCCTTCAAATTCCTTTTGCCTGCCTGATTAACGCCGTTGCAGCTTTTAGCTTTTCCACCTTCAATTTTAAGGGGAAAAACCTGTTGTTTGGTTTTTTCATCGTCAGCTTTATGATTCCCGGCGAAGCCGTCACCATGCCCCTGTACCAGATGATTGACGATTTTGGCTGGGTAAACACACGTCTGGCTTTGATTGTTCCGGGATTGGCCAGCGGCCTGCAGCTTTTCCTTTTCCGGCAATTTTTTGCCGAGGTTCCGTCCTCTCTAATCGAAAGCGCACGCATTGACGGTGCCAGCTGGCCGCAGGTATTTTTCAAAATCATGATGCCGATGTGTGTACCCATTTTTATTACCGCAGGACTGATGATTTTCATGGGCGAATGGAATTCTTATATGTGGCCTCTGCTGGTTGCGCGCAGCGAGAAAATTCGTACCGTACAGATCATGCTGGCTGTCGTCAAAATGGAGCACATTACGCTATGGAGCTGTATGTATGCCGGCGCTGTTTTGAGTGTTCTCATCCCCGTGCTGATTTTTCTGCCGTTGCAAAAATATTATGTATCGGGCATTACTGCTGGCGCCGTAAAGGGATAAGTGTCCGTAAACAGCGCCGCATCTCAAATTGTATAAAATTTGGCGTGAATTCTGCCCTGTTCGGTAGAAATTCACGCCATTTCTATTCATAAAAACTCATTTCGAACCAGCGTTGTTTATTGTGCCATCTGCCGCAACTGTTCCGCCGTTTCCTCCGCCGTCAGGCGGGATACATCCATTTTTACCGTATTCAGCCGTTCATACTGGGCAAGCCGCGCCAAGCTGCGGGGAATCACGTCCATCTGCCGCTTGCCCGCGGCGATATCACCCATCAAGCGTGCTTTCAGCGTTTCTTCATCGCATAGGAGAGAAACAGCATGGACTTCCGCATCCTGCAATGACAGGCGGGACAAAATTTCATCAATAATCCCCTGTTCATGCATCACCCAGCAGAAAATCACATTATCATATGCCGTACAGGCCAGGAAATGATTCAGCAGGCAGCAGATATTCTCCATCACCATGGCCTTGGTCTCGTCCGTCACCTGGAACGGATGCATATCCCAACACCAGTCTCCATCAAGGAACACGGCATTGGGCAAACTGTTTTTCAGCGCCTGGCATGCCGTTGTTTTGCCTACGCCCATGGGGCCGCCCACCAGATACAACCGTTTTTTGGACATCGTTATAGCCCCAGCATTCCAATCCACTCACTGCTCTGCGTTGCGTCCAAAATCGTTTCGGCCGCCACGTCGGGCAGCGCATAGCCCTCCTCCGGCATGCCGGTCAGCGTCGCGTCCACCAGCACGGTATCCTGCTCGTCGCGCACGATCAGATAGGCGTTCCAACTGCCGCTGCCGTCGTGCTGCGCGTAATGATCCAGCTCCACCGTGCAGCGTACCGCGCCCGCGCGCACCGTCAGCTCGGCATACACGTTTTTCTCCGCCGGCTCGTCATAGGTCATAATAAAGCCGCTGAGCAGGAAACCGTCGGTCTCCGTACCCTCCTCCAGCGCATGGATGGTCTCATCCCAATCGCTGACCACGCCGTTTTTTACAGCGATGGTCACATCCTGCCCGTATTCGTCCGTGCGCAGCGTGCCGTAAATGGCGGGCAGGCAGGGCGCATATACGTTCAGCTGCCACAGATATGTGCCCGGATACTGCCGCTGGTCGGCCATATAACGGGTCAGCGCCGCCCATTCCTCCTCAGGCGAAGCCAGCGCGCTCTCCAGCGCGGCGCGCAGCGCGCCGTCCTCATCCAGCGCCTGCCAGCCCTCCAGCACGGACAGCAGCGCCGCGGAAACCGCATGGCTGCCCAGCGCCACGCTCTGCCCCAGCGTAAAGAGCGAGGAATACTGCGCGCTTTCAAAAGCAGCAGCGTTTTCCAGCGGCTCCAGAATACCGCCGATCCCCTCCTCGTCCGGCAAAGCGGGCAGCAGCGCCGCCATCCCGTTCGCCAGCGCCAGCAGCAGGCGGCCATCCTCCTGCGCGCGGGCCTTGAGCTCATAGTGCGTATCGCCCCATTGCAGCGTCAGGCAAAAGCCCTCCGGCGCAGCGTGCGCATCCGCAGAGAAGGCAATGCCGCCGCTCACACCCTCCGCCGTCATAAAGCTCCCCTGCGCCAGCGCGCAGGGCATGCACAGCAGCAGTACGCACAGCATGCTCAGCAGCCTTCTGATGTTCATCGTTTTGCTCTCCTCGATCCACGCAAAATTTCAACGCGCAGGCGCGCGGCTCATTTCAACTTTCTTATTATACCTGAAAGTACCAGCAGTAGCAAGTAGTCCGTTCCGTTCAAAACGAAATTTTCCCTTTCCTGTCATACGGGAATGAAAATACCCTGCTTGCGCCAAAATACAAAAGCAAAAATAACGCATATGAATGCGATTGCGGAGGCGCGCATGAACGCGGATCTTCCCAGACTTTCAACGATGCTTCATTCCCTGCGGCGGACAGAACGCCTGCTTTGCTCCGCCGAAAGACGCGATATTCCGCCCGCCGCCTGCTGGCTGCGGGATAACGCGCGCGCGCTTTACGGCGCGGCCTGCGCTTTGACGCAGGACAGCGCGCACCTGCGCCGCCGTGAATACGACCGTCTGCGCCGCTTTGCCCGTCAGGCGTGCGAAAGCGCCCAGGGCGCGCTGCGCGAGGAGCAGCTTCGCCGCCGCATTCAGGAAGAGCAAAAAGACGCGCCTTTTACCATACGCGAGCTGCGGGCGCTGCCCGGCATGCTTTCTTTATGCTGCCTCAGCCGCCTGTGCCGCCAGCTGCCCGTTGTCGAACAGGAGCTGCGCGATTGGCGGGCAGGCGAAGCGCTGTGCAGCCGCATTCCTGATTTGACCCCGGAAACGCTGCCCGCCGCGCCAATCACGCTGTGGCGCGCCATGAGCCTGCTTTCCGCCGCCGGCAATCTCAGCGGCGCGCGCATGCTGGAGAGCGCCATGCGCGCCCGTGAAACCGCTCCGCAGGCGCTGTCCCGCCAGGCACGCGAGCAGCTGGAGAACACCTCCGCCGCCGTAGGCGCGTCGGTTACGCTGCTTTTGCAGCTTCCCCGGCTGGATTTTGCCCGTCTGCGTGAAAAATGCGGCGCGGCCTGCCATGCGCTGATGGCCGAGGAGACCTTCCGTCTGATGGACCGCGACAGCCGTGAAATGTACCTGACCGCCGTGTCCGACGTCGCCCGCCGCGCCCGCTGCGAGGAAACGCGCGTGTGCGAGGCCGCGCTCATGCTGTGCCGGGATCAGGAGGGCGTACAGGCGCAGGCCGGCTATTACCTGCTGGAAAACCGCGCCCCGCTCTACCGCGCTTTGGGCGCGCGCCAGCGCTTTCTTCCGCCGCAGAAAAAGATTGCCCCCTATGCCGCCCTTCTGTGCGCGCAGGCGCTGCTGGCGCTGACGCTCAGCCTGTTTTTGCTGCCGGTATGGGGCGCCGTTCCGCTTGCTTTCGTCATCGGGGAGCTTTTTCACCGCCTGACCGCCCGCCTGGCCGCGCGTCTTGCGCCGCCGCGCCGTCTTGCGCGCCTGCGCCCGGGCTGCTTTCCGGCCGGAACGCGCGCGCTGGTCGCCGTGCCCGCCGTCGTCACCCGGGAAAAGCAGGCTCTGCAGCTCGCCCGGCACCTGTCGGAATTATACCTGAGCAATGAAAACGCGCCGCTGGACTTTTTGCTGCTCAGTGATTTCAGCGAAAGCGGCGCTGCCCAAGAACCGGCAGACGAAGCGCTTCTCCAGGCCGAAAGCGCCGCCATTGACGCCCTCAACCGCGCCTACGGCAGACATTTTTTCCTTTTGCACCGCAGCCGCAGCGGCCCCAACGCGCAGGGACGTTTCTGCGGTCATGAGCGCAAGCGCGGCGCGCTGCTGCTGCTCAACCGCCTGCTCTGCGGCGAGGATGTATCCGCGCAGCTCAGCCTCTGCACGCTGCCCGCCGAGGCCATGCAGGGGCGCTACCGCTATGTCATCACGCTGGACGCCGACACCTTCTTGCCCTTCTCGGCTCCCGAAAAGCTGCTGGGCGCGATGCTGCATCCGCTTCAGCGCGGCCGCGTAACGGTCATCCAGCCGCGCATGGTATCGCTCCCCATGCACGCAAGCACCCGCGCGCAGCGATATCTGGGCGGCGTTGGCGGCGCGGACGGCTACGGCGCGGCTGCCAGCGAGCTGTACCAGGATCTCTTTGGCCGCGGCTCGTTCATGGGCAAAGGCATTTACGAAACAGCGCCCTTTCTGCAAAAAACGCGCGGCCTGCCCGACAACCGCATCCTTTCCCACGACCTGCTGGAAGGCGAGCTGGCCGGGGCAGCCCTGGCTGACGATATCGTATGCTACGATGGGCACCCGCGCCGCGTTTCGGGCTTTCTCAAGCGCAGCCACCGCTGGATCCGCGGCGACTGGCAGCTGTTGCCTTATCTCGCGGACAAGCGTATGGACGCGCTTTCCCGCATCAAAATTGCCGATAACCTGCGCCGTTCGCTGCTGCCCGCCATGCGCATCCTCACGCTGACGATCAGCGCGGCGCTGGGCGCGTATCTGCCCTTTGTGCTGGCGCTTTTGCCGGTATTTTCGGTTTCCGCGCTCTGCCGTCTGGCGCTTTTACCCTCGGAGGGGTATTCGGCGCTGGACGCCATCCTGCGCAGTCTATGGCGGCAGTTTGTCAGCGGTAAAAATCTGCTGGAATGGACAACGGCCGCGCAGGCCGAGGAAGGGGAGCTTTCCACCCTGCGCGCCGCGCTGCCGCCGCTTTTGGCCGGGGCCGCGCTGCTTTTGCTCTCCGCCCTGCGCCCCTTCCTGCCCGGATTTCTGCTGGGCGCGGCATGGCTCTTCGCCCCGCTGCTTTGCCGGTATATTGACCAGGACGTCCGGCCTCAGGCGCGTCTTTCCCCCGCGCAGGAGCATTTTCTGCGCGAAACCGCCCGCGACACGCTGGGCTTTTTCCGCATGCACGCAAACGAAAAATCGCATTTTCTTCCCCCGGACAACGTGCAGGTATCCCCACCGCAGGAGGACGACCTGCGTGCCTCCCCCACCAACATTGGCCTGTATCTGCTGACGCTGTGCGCCGCGCGGGAAATGGGGCTGCTGAAAACCGAGGAGCTGTTTGACCGCATGGCGCATGCCCTGGACACGCTGGAAAAGCTGCCCTGCTGGCATGGCGTGCCCTATAACTGGTACGACCTGAAAACGCTGGAGCCGCTTCCGCCGCGCTTTGTTTCCTCCGTGGACGCGGGCAACTGTCTGTTCTGCCTGCTGACGGCGGCGCAGGGGATGCGGCGCGCGCTGCGCGAAAACGGCGGCGGACAGGGAGAGGACCTCCCCGAACGATTGGACGCGCTGGCCCGCCGCATGGAGCTGCACCGGCTCTACGATCGCCGGGAGGCGCTGTTCCACATCGGCTATGACGCGGACAAAAACCAGCTGAGCCGCGGGCATTACGACCTGCTTGCCAGCGAGGCGCAGCTGCTTTCCTATGCCGCCATCGCCATGGGCGAAACGGGTGAAAAACACTGGTTCCGGCTGGGGCGTCCCTTTACGCGCGCACCGCAGCCAGCGCTTTTGTCCTGGAGCGGCACCATGTTTGAATACATGATGAGCGCGCTGCTGCTGCCCGCTTTCCCCGGATCGCTGCTGGACGTCTCGCAGCGCGGCTGCGTGCGCATGCAGCGCAAAGCCGGTCAGGGGGCGGTCTACGGCGTTTCCGAGTCCGCCTGCGCGCAGCTGGATCCCTCGCTGCGCTACCGCTATCAGGCCTTTGGCGTACCCGCCCTGGCGCTGGACGCCATCCGGGACAGCGGCGTATACGCCCCCTATGCCGCCGCGCTGTCGCTGCGCTGCGCTCCCCGCGCCGCCGTACGGGCGCTGACCGAAATGAAAAAACGCGGCTGGTACGGCGAGCTGGGCTTTTATGAGGCCTGCGGCGTCGAAAACGGCGAAGAAAAAATCGTCAAAAGCTACATGGCACACCACCAGGGCATGCTTCTGTGCGCCATCTGCAACGTGCTGTGCCGCGATTACCTGCCAAAGCTTACGCTTTCTCTGCCGCGCATGTGCGCGCACCTGCCGCTGCTCAACGAAATGGCACCCCGCCGCGTTCCCCGCCTGCCGCGCCCCTTGCGCATGCACCGCGATCAAAAGGAGGAGCTGCCGCTGCGCATGCGCGCCGCGCGTACCATCCCGCCCGAGGCCCTGCTGCTCTCCGGCGGCGGCACGTCGCTGCTGATCGGCGGCGACGGCAGCGCGCACCTGTTTTCAGGCGCCGTATCGCTCACACGCTTTGATCCCCGCGTCGGGGCGCTGTCCGGCCCGCAGCTTTATCTGCGCTTTGACGACGGCGAAACGCTGCGCCTGACGGGCGGCGAATATACCTTTCTGGACGGCAGCGCGCAATGCACGCTCACCCACCGCGGCGTCCGGACCGAGACGCGCGTTTGTCTGGATCCCACCACGGGCGGCGCGGTATACCGGCTGCGCCTGCGCAATACCGGCAGCGACCCGCTGCCCCTCACGACCGCCATGTATCTCGAACCGGCGCTGTGCGGCGCCAAAGAGGACAGCGCGCATACCGCTTTTTCCAATCTGTTTTTCTCCTGTGAAACGCAGGGGGAAACAGCCTGTTTGCTGCGCCGCCGCGACCGTTCCACCGGCCGCGAGCAGACGCTGTATCTGAGAACCCTCGGCATGCGGAACGTGGAATTCTGCTGCGACCGCGCCCTGGTCATCGGCCGCGAAGGCGACGCGGCGCAGCCCCAGGGGTTGGACGCGCCGCAATGGACGGCAGACGTCTGCCTTGACCCCTGCCTTGCCGCCCGCGCCGGTTTGACCGTGCCCGGCGGGCAGGAAATCATCCAATACTATCTTCTCGGCTCGCAAACGCCCGCCGAAGAAGAAATGGCCGAGCAAGCCTTTTCGCTCAGCGCGCTGCGCGCCCACGCCGCCCGCCGCCTGCTGGAGCTTGACACGCGTGAAGCCGCCATGGCCTGCCGCCTGGCCGGAGCGCTGTTTTTTGCCCGCGAAGGACAAATTCCCGGCGCGGTACCCGCCCTGTGGCAGCTGGGCGTAAGCGGCGACGTGCCCATTCTGCTTCTTTCCGCCCGCAGCGAAGAGGATGAAGGCGCGATCCTGCGCGTTGCCCGTCTCTTTTCCTTCCTGGCCGAAAACGGCGCGCAGGCCGAGATGATTCTGCTGCTGCCTGAGGAAGCGGGCTATGAGCAGCCGCTGCGCGCCTTCTGCGAGGGACTTCCCCTGCGCCCGGAGCTGCGCGCCCTCCAGGGACGCATCCGCATTTTTATGGGACTGGATGACGCCAAGGCCGCGCCGCTCCATGCCCTATGCGCGCTGCGCCTGCTTGCCTGGGAGGAGCTTGGCAGCCAGTTTGAAGCCTGTCCGGACGCGCCGCGCCTGTTTCCCGGCGCTGCAGGCAGCCGTCTTACCCTGCCGCGGCTGCAAAAATGGAACGGCTTTGGCGGCTTTCTGCCGGGCGACGGCTACGTGATCGCCCATACGCCGCCCGCGCCCTGGTGCCACATTCTTTGCTCGGAGCGCTTCGGCACGCTGGCCGGCGACGCGGGCGTTCTCTACTCCTACATTGACAACAGCCGTCTGCGCCGCCTCACCCGTGTGTGTCAGGACAGCATCGTCACCATGCCCAGCGAAGAATACTTTGTATTGGAAAACGGCCGCGCCTGGTCGCTGACCCCGCAGCCGCTGCGCAACGCCGCCTGCCATGTAAGCTACGAAATGGGCGCGGCGGTCTACCACAGCGCCATGCCCGGGCTGGAAACGCTCCTAACGGTCTTTTGCGATCCCGACCTGCCGGCCGGCGGCCGCGCCATCCAGCTAAAAAACCTGGGCGTTGAAACGCGGACGCTGCGCGTCCTGTGTGCCGTCCGTTTTGCCCCAGGCGAGGATGGACGCGGCGCGGCCGTGGAAGCGGGCGGCGAAACGGCGCTGTGCCGGGGCGGCGGTCTGCCGGGAACGGCCTTTTTCACGCTGCGCGGCAGCCGCGCCCATACCGTCAGCGAATCCCTTTACGGCGTTTTGCGCGACGCGCGCCGTCCCGACGCGCAAAGTCCGGGAACGGTGGCGGTATTCAGCCGCGAGATCACGCTGCGCGGCAAAGAGACCGCCTTGCTTGAGGCCTGGCTGGGCTATGCCGAAAGCGAGGAAGCGCTGCCCGCGCTGCTGTCCGCCCTGGGCGGCGTGCACGCGCGCGAACGCGCCGCCCGCGCCCATTGGCAGCATCGGCTTTCGGGGCTGCAATTCTTCCTGCCGGACGAGCTGCTCTCCCAGTATCTGAACACCTTCCTCCCCTATCAGATTCGCGCCGCGCGGCTGACAGCACGGGCGGGCTTTTACCAGTCCGGCGGCGCGTTCGGCTTCCGTGACCAGTTGCAGGATATGCTTTCCCTGGTGTATACTGAACCCGAGCGCGTTCGCGCCCACTTGCTGCTCAGCGCCTCAAGGCAATACGTGGAGGGCGACGTACAGCACTGGTGGCATCCGGGCGGCGCAGGCGTGCGCACCCGCATCAGCGACGATCTGCTCTTTCTGCCTTATGTGACGGCGCGCTATGTACAGGTTACGGAGGATGCCGCCGTGCTTTTGGCCCACGCGCCCTACCTGCGTTCGGAAGAGCTGAGCGAAGGCGAGCATGACCGCTACGAAACGCCCGAGGTCACGCCCGAAACCGGTACGCTCATGGAGCACTGCCTGCGCGCCATCTTCCGCGTGCGTTTGGGCGGGCACGGCATCCCTCTGATGCAGGGCGGCGACTGGAACGACGGCATGGACCGCGTAGGCGGCGAAAGCGCCTGGCTGGGCTTCTTTTATATTATGGTGCTGCGCGATTTCGCTCCCCTGTGCGCCAAGGAGATGCGCGCGCAGCTGGACGAAATGCGCATCCGTTTGCAGGCGGCCATGCAGGCGGCCTGGACGGGCAAATGGTTTTTGCGCGCCTGGTATCTGGACGGCCGCACCCTGGGCGCGCCGGACAGCGAGGTCAGCCGCATTGACCTGATCAGCCAATGCTTCGCCTGCTTTGCGGGCATGCCGCGCGACCAGGTGATGACCGCGCTGGACGCCGCCTGGGAATATCTGCACAAGGAAAAGGAGGGCATCACGCTGCTGCTCAGTCCGCCCTTCACGCCTGAGGAGGGCGCGGGATACATCGGCGCATACGCTCCCGGCGTGCGCGAGAACGGCGGCCAGTATACCCATGCCGTGCCCTGGTTCATGCGCGCGCTGCTCATGACCGGGCAGCAGGAACGCGCCTGGACGCTGCTGCGGGAAATTCTTCCCTACAACCACAGCGACACGCATGAAAAAGCGCTGCATTACCGCGTGGAGCCCTACGCGCTGCCCGGCGACGTATACCTTTCCGGCCGCGGCGGATGGACCTGGTACACCGGCAGCGCAGGCTGGCTGTATGACATTTTTCTGCGTGATTTTCTCGGTTTTGAAAAGCGCGGCGACACGGTGCGGCTCAATCCCCGCGTGCCTGCCGAGTGGGAGGAATGCACGCTGCTTTACCGCTATGGCGGCAGCCGCTATCAGCTTTGCGCGGTGCGCGGCGCGCCCTATGCAACGCTGGACGGTGAAAAAGCAGGCAATGGCTGCATCCGCCTGCGCGACGACGGCCGCGCGCACGAAGCAAGATTTCCGCTGAATTCCTGAAATTCATTTTTCGTTCACACCTATGTAAAAAATACGCGCTATGCTATACTTGCGTTCAGGAAAAAACGCAATCAAAATATATTTCCAAAGATTCTCGAAAGGAGCAATTTTTTATGAAAAAGAACCACAGATTCCTCGGATTTGCCGCGCTGGTGCTTTCCGCCAGTCTCATCCTGTGCGCCATATTGTCGGCAAACGCCGCCGGCACGCTCAGCACGGCGGACATCAACGCCATTGTCAACACCACGACCGACGCGGGGATGATCTCCAGCCCCTTCACGGCGGCGGTCAAGGCCGCGCGCGAGAGCGTGGTGCTGGTCAACAACTACACGACGACCACCTCCTACGGCTCCAATCCTTACAGCTTCGGCTACGGCTTTGGTTTCGGCTACGGCAACGGCCGCGGCGCCGCGACCGAACGCCTGGCGGGCACCGGCTCCGGCACGGTCATCAGCCCCTACGGCCATGTGCTGACCAACTATCATGTCATCGAGGACGCTTCGCGCGTGACCATTTCCGACGGTGAAAAAGAATACGAGGCCAGCATCGTCAACTATGACGAAAGCAAGGACATTGCCGTGCTGCTGTGCCCCGAGCTGAACCTGCCCGCCGCCCAGCTGGGCGACAGCGATCAGCTGCAGGAGGGCGAATGGGCCATCGTGATCGGCAACCCGCTGGGCGAGGACTTCTTCCGCTCCACCACGGTGGGCGTGGTTTCCTCCCTGGAGCGCGAGGTGGAAAGCGAGGGCACGGATAAGTACGGCCTGCGCAAGACCGTTTCCAACTCCATGATCCAGGTGGACGCGGCCATCAACTCGGGCAACTCGGGCGGCGGCATGTTCAACGTGCTGGGACAGCTGATGGGCATCCCCTCCCTCAAATACACCAGCAGCTTCCTTTCCTCCACCTCCATTGACAACATCGGCATGTGCATTCCCATCAACTCCGCCAAGGAGCTGATCCGCGACGCGCTGGAGCAGTACAACGGCGAAGAGGTGGACGCATATCTGGCCGAGAAGGCCAAGGAGGCCGACCGCCTGGACAACAACATTGACATGACCAACCGTCCCCGTTTGGGCGTGACCATTTCCACCCTGGATCAAAACAACGCAGCCGTGGCGCGCGGCGTGCTGCCCAGCGGCGCATGGGTGCAAACCGTTGAAGCCGGTTCCCCGGCGGAAAATGCCGGCATCCTGCCCGGTGACATCATTGTCGAAGCGGACGGCACCGTAATCGGCAGCAATACCGCGCTGCAAAACGTGCTTGCCCAGCACCAGGAGGGCGACGTGATCTCCGTTAAGGTCTACCGCGTGGAAAACGTGCTCTCCGCCCAGTACGTGAGCGATATTGGCGAAGGCGAGTATATCGACCTGACGGTGACGCTGCGCACCATTGAAGCGCCCGCTGCGTAATTCCGGTGCAAGACCGTTGAAAGCGGAAACGTTAGGGAGGCGGCTTTTGAGTCAAAAGCCCCTCCCTATAACCCACCCGAAAACCAATCGGTTGTCGGGTGGATTTACGTTAATGGCGGCAGCGGGGGAGAACGCCGGTTCAGGCGATACAAGATCGCCGTGACCCGTCTTGCGGCCCGGCTACGGCTTCGCCGCTTTGCGCAGCAGAGCTGCGCATCCCCCACCGCCTTGGTTGCATGCAAAAACGGCTGTCATCCGGCAGCCGTCAGACCATCAACAAAGTGGGTACATCATTGCCGGGATGCAATGAAGGGGC
>JAHZHX010000034.1 GCA_019420065.1 Clostridiales bacterium
CTGTGACCCTCTGCTTGTAAGGCAGATGCTCTCCCAGCTGAGCTATGCTCCCCCACGAGTGCGAAGCCGTTTCATCAGCACCGCGTGTTATATAATACTGTATTTTCCCGTTTCTGTCAAGGGCTTTTTTCATATTTTTTGCAATTTGGCAAACTTTCGTTGTCCGGGCGTCAAAAAGTTTTTTGGCGCCCGGACAGCATCATTCTTCCTCCGGGCTGTCGAAAGCTTCCGCCGCATCCTCGCCATTGGCAATGATGGTCAGCGCCTTTTTGGCGATCTCCGCGTCATAGCCGTGGCGAGCAAGCATGGCCAGCGTCCGCTGGTAGAGCTTGCGGTCAAAGTCGCCCTGCGTGCGGCCCAGATACTTGCCGGTCAGGCGTACCGCGTCGCGCAGCTGATCTTCATCGCTTAGCTGCGATAACGCGCTGCGCGCAATTTCACGGTCAACGCCGCGCTGCGCCAGTTCCCGGGCGATGCGGGTGCGGCCATGCTTGTGGGCGCGGCTCTGCGCCCAGCGCTTCGCAAAAGCGTCGTCGTCCAGCAGGTTTTCGGCATAAAGCTTTTCAATCACGTTATCGATGCAAAGCTCGGGATAGCCTGCCTGCAAAAGACGGGCGCGGATCTCATGCTCGCTGCGGTCGCACAGCGCCAGCATCTTGACCGCGCCGTCAAGCGCATGGGCATAGCCGCGGCGGGAGATATAGGACATATACTCGATGGGATCGATGGCTTCGCCCGTCCGCACGGGGCGCTCGCGCAGCAGGGAAAGCGGCACGCGCAGCGTTTCGCCGCTTTGCAGCCGCAGCGTGGCGCAGCCAAGGGCTTTTTTGATTTCAATTACTTTTTCATTCATGAGAACACCTGCTTTATGATTTGTTTGTTGATATCGGCCAGCACATGGCGGCGGGCCTCGCTGCAGCCGCTGGTAAGCAGCGCATAGCCGCGGCCGCGCTCGGGCTCAAAGAACAGCCCGTGTACCGCGCCGTAGGCTAACCCCTGATGCCCGTAAAGCGTTTGCGGACAAAGAGCGGGATCATGCAGGATGAAGCAGCCAAGCCCTTCCGTCAGGCTGGGATCGCGCGGGCCAAAAGGCGCGGCGGGCCGGCGCATGGGCGCGTAGCGCGGGCGCATCAGCTCCTGGGCGACGCGGGCCAGACCGGGCGCGGAGATATAAAGATTGCCCTGCGAAAGCAGGTAATGCCGCGCGGGGTCGGGGGCGTTTTCCGGCAGCGGCCGGGCGCGGCGGGCAGCGTTGTCCAGCAGCGGCGCGCGGGAGGGCGGCAGCACGCGGAAAGCGTCCGCCACCTCGCCCTGCGCTTTTTGCGGATAAAAGGTGGCGCTGACCCGCAAAGGCTGAAACAGCGTTTGCTGCATGATATCCTCAAAGGAACGTCCCAGCATGCCTTCCAGCACGCAGGCGGCGATGCCCGCGCCGAGGTTGGAGTATTCAAACCGGCCGGGCGCGGCGGCAAAGGTATCTCCCGCGAGCACCTCCGGCAAAGGGCGCGCGTCCCGGCAGGCGGCGGCATAGACCGCCCCGTCATGGATGCCCGCCGTATGTGTGAGCAGGCGGCGCAGGGAGATCGGAAGATCGGGCGCGGCGGGATGCCGCAGTGCGCAGGGCAGGAAGGGCGATACGTCCGCGTCCGGATCGATCTGCCCGGCCTCGCCAAGGAGGAAGACGGCCATGGCGGTCACGAGCTTGGCAATCGACGCGGTGCGGAACAGCGTATCCCGCTGAACGGGCATGGGGCGGCCATCCCTGCGGGCAGCGTCGCCGTACACCAGCAGGGACGCCGGATTGTCGCGGTCAAACACCGCCAGAGACGCGCCCACGCAGCGCTGCGCGCGCAGAATGCGCAAAAACGCGTTTGCCTGCGCCTCTGGCAGGCCGAGATTTTCATAAGATTTGACGCCCGCGGGCAGGCAGCGCAGGGCGGCGCGGTAAAGCGCCAGCTTCCATTTTTCCAAAAAGCACCTCATAATTCCGGCCGCTTGCGGGAATACTGGCATTGCATCAATGAAAAGGAGGACGATTTTATGCCCAATCAATGCGGATGCAATCTCACCAGCAAGGACCTGTCGGTGATCGAGGATCAGCTGACTCACCTGGCAACGGCCTGCCGCGTAGCGCAGGGCTATGCCACCCAGTTCCAGAACGCGCAGCTGCGTACCCTGGCTTCCACCGTGGCGCAGCACCATCGCCAGCAGTATGACGCGCTGTTCGCGTTCCTGAACGGTTGTCAGTAAGGGAGGAAAAAACCATGCAGAATAATTATCAGAACCAGCAGCAGAACCAGCAGACCCCCGCCATGGGGCTGACCGACCAGGAGCTGGCCTTTGACCTGCTCTATCAGGAAAAGGCGCTGATGGCCAACATCAGCTCCGAGGTAGTGGAGGGCAGCCATGCCGGCCTTCGCAATGTGATGAACGACATGTTCATGCAGATGGGCCAGGATCAGCTGCAGATCTTCCAGGTGATGAACGGCCAGGGCTGGTATCAGACCAAGCCCGCCCAGCCGCAGGACGTGCAGACAGCCAAGCAGAAGTATCAGCAGATGAGACAGAGCCTGTAAAACCAGGGCGAAGGGCTTCTTCCGTTCAGGAGGAAGCCCTTTTTGCATGGCGGCGATGCAGCAGCATCGCGGCGGCGTAGACGCACAGCATGAGGCTCAGCAGCTGCGATACGCGGATGGGGCCCAGCATCAGGCTGTCGGTGCGCAGTCCCTCGATCACCAGCCGCCCCGCGCCGTACCATAAAAGGTAGGAAAGGCACACGTTGCCCGGCGTTTTTGTTTTCAGGCGGTAGCGCCACAGGAACACAAAGCCCAGAAGATTCCAGCAGGATTCATAGAAGAAGGTGGCCATGTGCCATTGCCCGTCCACGAACACGGCGGCGGGGAAAAACTGAAAAGCAGGGTTTTCAATCACATAGCCGTAGGCCTCGCCGTTGAAAAAGTTGCCCCAGCGGCCAATGGCCTGTCCCAGCAGCACCAGCGGCGCGGCAATGTCCAGCAGCGTCCACAGGGGATAGCTTCGCCGCCGGGACAGCGCCCACAGCCCGACAATGCCGCCGATGACCGCGCCGTAAATGGCCAGACCGCCCTGCCAGAAATACAGCGCGGACAGGGGATGGGCGGCAAACAGATCCCAGCGGAAGACGACATAGTAGATGCGCGCGCACACAACTGCGGGCGGCACGGCCCACAGCGCCATGTCGATGCCGGTATCGCGCGGCAGGCCGCGGCGGCGCGCTTCGCGCTCGCACACGATGACGGCCAGCAGGACGGCCAGGGCAATCAGCAGCCCATAGATGGAAACAACGCCGAAAAGCTTATCACTCATACAGGCATTATTTCTCGCTTTGCGCCGCCTTATGCACGGTGGAAAGCCACTCGCGGATGGGGAGCTTTTGCGGGCATTTCCCCTCGCAAAGACCGCATTTTACGCAGCGAGCCGCGTCGCTTTCGCTATCGGCCAGGCTCTGGCAGCGGCGGCGAAGCAGGGATGGATCGTCGAACATGCAGCTTTGATTGTAGGCGGCAAACAGGCGCGGAATGGCCACGCCCTTGGGACAGGGCAGGCAGTAGGAGCAGCCCGTGCAGGAAATGGGCATGCGCTGCTGGTAGATGGCGCGCAGACGGGCAATAAGCCGCCTGTCGCCGTCGCACAGCGCGTGGGGGCGGACGTCGTCAAAGATGCGCAGGTTGTCCTGCAGCTGCGCTTCGTCGCTCATGCCGGAGAGAATCACGGCGTTTTCGCCAAAATCGCCCACGTAGCGGAAGGCCCATTCCGCGGCCGAGCGCTTTGTGCGGTAGGTATCAATGGCCTCCTGCACATCGGCGGGCGCCTTGGCCAGCGCGCCGCCGCGCAGCGGTTCCATGATGACCAGCGGTATCTTGCGCGCGCGGGCAAGGCGGATACCGCTCAGCCCGGCCTGCTCGCGGATGTCCAGATAGTTGAACTGGATCTGCGCCATGTGCCAGTCGTAAGCGCCCAGGATACGGCGGAAAACAGGATACTGGTCATGGAAGGAGAAGGCGGGATGGCGGATGCGGCCGTCGCGCTGCGCGCTGTCAAGGAACTCCAGCACGCCCAGGGACTGCATCTTCTCCCAGTCCTCGTTGTCCAGGGCGTGAAGGAGATAGAAGTCCACGTAAGGCACGTCCAGCTTTTTGAGCTGTTCATCCAGAAAACGGTCCATGTCCTGGCGCGTTTCCACCTTCCAGCAGGGCAGCTTGGTCGCCAGCTTCACGCGTTCGCGGTAGCCGTCCCGAAGCGCCATGCCAACGATTTTTTCGCTTTCGCCGCCCATGTAGGGGTAGGCGGTATCCACATAGGTGATGCCGCCGTCAATACCGGCGCGGATCAGCGCGACGCTGCGCGCTACGTCGGGCACGGATACGCCGTCCTGCTCGATGCGGGGCAGGCGCATCGCGCCAAAACCCAAACGGGAAATCTCAAAGCCCAGCGAACCAAAGGGTACATACTGCATGGTTTTGACCCCTTTCTATTTTGTATTGCAGAAAAAATGACGCCCTGATTATACCATAAAAGAAAATTCGATTCAACACTTGAAAGGCGGGCGAAAATATATCATAATATTGTAGTCATCGATAAGGAGGAAGAAGCCATGTATCAGGCGCTGTACCGCAAGTGGCGGTCGAGAACCTTTTCGGAAATGGTAGGGCAGGAGGCGGTGATCCGCACGCTGCGGCATCAGGTGGCCTCCGGCCGCATCGCGCACGCCTACCTGTTCTGCGGCAGCCACGGCACGGGCAAAACCAGCGCCGCCAAGATCATGGCGCGCGCCATCAACTGCCTGCATCCGGTGGACGGCGATCCCTGTCTTGTGTGCGAGTCCTGCCGGGCGCTGATGGGGGACGCCTCGCTGGACGTGTTTGAGATGGACGCGGCCAGCAACAGCCGCGTGGAGGAAATCCGCGATCTGCTGGAAAAGGTGGATTATCCGCCCCAGTTCAGCAAATACAAGGTTTACATCATCGACGAGGTTCACATGCTGTCAAACGCGGCCTTCAACGCCCTGCTTAAAACGCTGGAGGAGCCGCCTGCCTATATGGTGTTCATTCTGGCCACGACCGAGCCGCAGAAGATCCCTTCGACCATCCTGTCCCGCTGCCAGCGGTTTGACTTTGGCCGTCTGACCGAGGAGCAGATGATTGCCCGCATCCAGACCGCGCTGCCTGAGCTGAAGGAGGCCGAGCCCGCGGCGCTGGAGCTGATCGCCCGCTCAGCGGACGGCAGCATGCGCGACGCGTGGAGCCTGCTGGACATGTGCCTTGGCTCGGGCGAAAAGCTGACCGAGCATGTGGTGCGCGAGGCGCTGGGCGCGGCGGACAGCGATTTCCTGTTTGATTTTGCCGCGGCGCTGGCAGCATCCGACGGTACCCGCGCCCTGAACATGATCGACGAAATGATGCGCGCCGGGCGCGACGTGCAGGTATTCCTGCGCGATTTTTCCGCCCATGTGCGCCAGGTGACGGCGTTCAAGCTGGGCGCGCGCACCGCGCAGGACATGACGGGGGAGAACGCCCGCCGCTTCCAGGCGCAGAGCGAGGAAATTTCGCTGCCGCGCCTTTTGCGCATGCTGGAAACCGCCATGCAGGCCGAGGCCGACACGCGTTACGCCTCCTCGCCCCGCGCCGTGCTGGAGCTGTTTGCCCTGCGCGCCTGCCGGGTGGCGGACGGCAGCGATGTGGAAGCGCTGGCCGCAAAGGTGGAGGACCTGAGCAGCCAGCTGGAGACGCTGCGCAAAAACGGCGTTGCGGCGGTCAGGACCGCGCCTGCTCCGGCAGCGGAGAAAAAGGCCCCCGCGCCGGCGCAGAGCGCGCCGGTCCGTCGGGAGGAGCCTGCTCCGGGCGGCAAAAATCCGAATGATGTGTGGAATGCCGCGCTGAAGCGGCTGGCGCGCGAGTCCGTGGCGCTTTTCGGCATCATCAACCAGGGCAAGTACGGCGGGTACAGCCAGGATACATACCGTCTGGTGTTCCCGGCCGAGGCGGCCTTCAGCCGCAATTACGTCAATACGCCCGAACGCAAGGCGCTGATTGAGCGGGTGCTGAGCGAAGAGGGCGGCGCGCAGGCGAATTTTGAAGCGGTGCTGGAGGGCGCGCAGACGCAGAACGCGCAGGCCCGGCAGGCGCGGGACGAGAGCCTGCTGATCGACACCCTGGGACGCGCCCGCGTGCAGATCGACGACGATTGAAGCGCGCGACGCCTGCCGCCCGCATGAACAAAATAAATATTTACTTTTTGTTACGATATGTTATAATATAGATTGACTTGTGAATAAAACATGACAGGGAGGAGCGCGTATGAGCGAGAACCGGCAAAAATATTCTTCCTCGCCGCTGTATGGACTCAAGCATGCCCGGGGCGGCGGCGGTTTTCAGGTGCCGCCCCCGCCGCAGAAAAGGCAGGGCGGCGGGCAGCGCAGCTTTGTATTTTTGCAGGTAGCCATGTCGGCTTTGCTGCCGCTTCTGTTCCTGCTGGCCATGATTTTGCGCGTTACGGAGCTGCATTGGGCCTTTTTGGGCTTATCGCTGCTGTCGCTAATGACGATGTGGGGCCTGCGGGCCTTTGTGCCGCAGGCGCGCATGACCATGTCGCTGATATACGCGGCGCTGATGATCGTGTCGCTGGCGGCGGCGCTGTGGTTCACGCAGCCGGCGGGCGACCGCACAAAGGGACAGAATCAGAATGCTGACGACGGTTTGATGGCGCTTTTCAGCAACAATGTGACGGCGAGCGACATTCAGAATTACGGCGAGGGGGTGCGCCCGTCCAACAGCGAGCAGCCTGAGCCGACGGCCGATATCCGCTCGGAGGTGCAGTCGCAGCTGGAGCTGTTCATGAACAGCTGGATGAGCCTGGATTACAACGCCATGCTGTCCTACTGCACGCCCAGCTGGGTCAACGCCCAGGCCGACCCGCAGCACGCGATTTTCAAAATCCGCGGCACGTCAACGCCGGTCAGCTATGAGATCATGGCCGTTTCGGGCAGCAACGCCGACGATTCCCGCACGGTGACGATGCAGGCCAGCATCGACAAGGGCACGGGCAAAGCCCCGCAGGATTACCGCTACGAGGTGCTGATGCTGCGGGTCAACAACGTGTGGTATGTCGATCCCGCCTCGCTTTCCTCGGCAACGGAGATCAAAAACGAGCCTACGCCCACCGTGACCTTTACGCTCATGCCCACCTATTCGCCCGACCCTGGGCAGACGCTTTACTACAATCCCGACGGCGGTAGTTTCTATCACGCCAACGACCAGTGTACCAGCGTCAGCAACAAGTACCTGCCGCTAAAGGGCAGCTTCAAATACAGTCAGCTCAATGACGAGGCATACAAAAAGCTCCAGCCCTGCGGCAAGTGCAGCGCGCCCGGCCGTACCTGATTACAGGCTTTGCGTAAAGTCGAGCAGACCGAAAAATACCGTCAGCTGACATCTTTTCAGCGCCGCGCCTGTCCGCGCGGCGCTGTTTTCATTGCCAAGGGCCTCGCTCTCCGCGGCGATGAGGGTAAGAACGTCGCATACCTTCTGCACCCCGGCGGGAGCGTCCTTGCCAAAGGCGGCGGAAAGCGCGCGCAGCAGCGCCTGGCAGGTGCTTCCCTCGGAGCGCAGCGCGGCGCGGGCGGCGACGTCCTCCATTTCCCGCGCGTCCAGAGCGATGGACAGGGCGTAGAGCTTTTCATCCAGGCTGTCCAGATAGGAGAGCGTTTCGGAAAGCGACTGCACCTGCTCCTTTTCTCCTCCGGCGCGCAGCGCAAGCTCAGAAAAAGAAAACGGGTGGATATAGGTGCTCACGCTTTGCCCGTTCAGGCGCTGCTGCACGCTTTGCGCCTCGGCGCGGGTGGGATAGCCCGCCGCCAGCACGCGGTAGGCGGAGCCGTCGTGATATACATAACCGGCGGCGCCGCGGGCAATGAATTCCTGCGCCAGCTGACGGGCGGCATTCTCCTGGGTAAAGGCGCCCAGCTGCAGGGTATACCAGCTGTGGGCGGAGAGAGAAAGCTCGCGCGTTTCCCGCGCGTGGGACTGCGTCTTTTCCGGCACGGCGGTGGGCGCGGCCGATAAGGAGAAGGGCAGCGCGCCCCACCGGGACTGCAGGCTGAATGACGCAAACAGAATGCCCGCGCCCAGCAGGATGCATAAAACTGCCCGGCGCATTTGGCCGCCCGTCTTATAGGTGATGGTATCAAGTCCGTTTTCACGCATAAAAGTTCCCCCCTTGCCCTTCAGCATATGCGCGCGCTGTTGCGTGAATGCCTGCAAATGTGTTACAATAAAACAGCATTTTTCAATGTATACAGGAGGAGAGCATGCGTTATCATATCGATACCATTCCCGTGTGGGATGCGCTCAAGGGAGGCGGGGAGTGCATGCTCTGCACACTGCGGCGCACCATTGAACGAAACGATGTGGACAGGTTTCTGGGCGGCTCGGTGATGGAGCCGGATACGCGCGTGCGCGTGAATGAAAAGGGCTTTTGCCAGCGGCATCATGCGCTGCTGTATGCGCAGCAGAACCGCCTGGGGCATGCGCTGATGACGCATACCCACCTGCGGGAGACGCGCGCAAAGGCGCAGGAGCTGCTCAAGGCGGCGGCAAGCGGGGCGCAGGCGGGGAGAAACGCTCCCTTGGTGAAGCGCGCCCTGGGCAAGGGCGGCGGCAAGGACGCGCTGCGGGAAGCGGCGGCGGAACTGGAGGGGCTGACGCAAACCTGCATTCTGTGCGAGAGCATCGAAGAAAATATGAACCGGTATGCGTACACCTTTATGCATTTGTACGGCAGCGACGCGGCGTTTCGTAAAGCGTTCCAGGAGAGCAACGGCGTGTGTCTTAAGGATGCGGCGCTGCTTTTGCGTATGGCGGCCGATGCGCTGGACGCCAAAAAACAGGCGGATTTTGCCGCGGACCTGGCCAGCCTGACGGAAAAAAATATGAAGCGGGTGGAGGACGAACTGGAGTGGTTCACCCTCAAATTTGACTACCGCAATGCCGATAAGCCCTGGAACAACAGCCGCGACGCGCTGGAACGCGCCGTGACCAAGCTGCGCGGCTGGTGCGTGGGAGAGGAGCCGGACAAGAAAAAAACATGAACAGAAAAAAATTGGGGCTGCTTCTGCTGCTTTGCTGCCTGCTGCTGAGCGCCTGCGCCCAAAAGCCGATGCCGCGGCAGGGGGAAGCGCTGCCGGAGAGCGGGCTGCATATCGCCGCGGAGCCGGAAACAGGGGACGCGCGCCGCTTTACGGCCACGCTGTACTTCCGCTATGCCGATACCGCGCTGCTGCGGCAGGAAGCGCGCGAGATCATTTTGCAGCCTAACGAAACGCGGGAAAAGGCGCTGGTCAAAGCGCTGATCGAAGGCTCGCTCCAGGTGGGCAGCAGCGCCCTGTTCCCGGAAAAGACCGAGGTGCTTTCCACCCTGGTTCAGGACGGCGTGGTTTATGTAACCTTTAATGAGGCGCTCTATGCCCGCTACCGGGACGGGGACGACAGCGTGCAGCGGCGGCGGCTGGCCATGGCGGCGCTCACGGCCACGCTGACCGAAAGCGGCAGCGGCCGCGCCGTACAGGTGCTGGTGCGCGCGGAGAAAAGCGTGGGCGAATCCATGCGGCTGCGCGGCAGCTATCTGGGTTTGGCGGCGGATGCGCTGCTCGAACCGCTGACGCGCGACGGGGCGTATCTGCCCACGCCCGCCGCTTATGCGCAGGCGTTTTTGGAGGCCTGGCAGGAGCGGGACTGGAGCCGCTGCGAGCTGTTTCTGTCCCAGCGCGGCGAGCGGCTGAGCATTGAAAGCCTGGCGAAGTCGCCGGCGCTGCATGCCTTTGAAACGCATGAAGCCACGGTATCGCCCGACGGCGGAGGGGCGGTGCTTTGCGTGGAGCTGACGCTTTTCGATCAGGCGGGCAGGGAATATCATAAAAGCGGCTATCCGCTGCGTCTGACGCGCGAGGACGGCGCCTGGAAGGTGAGCGCGGCGGAGGCGGAAATGCTCATGGAGGCCGGGGATGCGTAAAAAACGGTTTTTGACGGGGCTTTGTCTGCTGCTGGCGCTGTGCCTGAGCGGATGTACGGCGGGTGTTGACGCGATCAACAATACTTCCTCGGTCACTCTGCCGCCGGCGGCGGTTTCCTATCGCGCGCCCACGGGGGATACCAATCAGGAAACGGCGCAGAACGTGCTTTTGTATGTGCCAAACGCCGCTGGAACGCGCCTGATCGCTCGGACGGAGCGGCTGACGGCGTCGGCCGCGCGGCATCCGGCGGAGGCGGCGCTGTCGCGTTTGCTGGCCTTTGAGGGTTCGGACAGCGCCCGGCCGCTGAGCCGGGAGGCGCGTTTGCAACTGTCCACCGTAAATCCCGTGGAGATTTCAGGCGACGTGGCCACGGTGAACCTGGGCACGTCCGCGCTGTCGCTCAGCCATAGCGAGCTGTATGTGATCTGCCAGGCGATCGCCAACACGCTGACGCAGTGGGGCGATATCCGCTATGTCAATGTTTTGGTCAGCTCCATGCAGCCCGGTCTGGATGTGGGCGCGAGCGTGCCGGCAGGCTGCTTTGCGCAGAACGTGAACGATTCGATCGACGCTTTGACGGCCGCTGCCGAAACCCAGGCGGCGGGCGGCAGGCGGCAGAGCCTCACGGCGGCGCTGTACTTTCCCGCTTATGCGGGCAAGGGCATTCTGGCGGAGGCGGGCGTGATCACGCTGGAAGGGCGCGATAAGGGGGAGATGATCTCCTCGCTTCTGGCGGCGCTGTCCCGGGGGGCGAACCAACTGCCCAATACGCCGGCGCTGCCCGATCTGCTGGGGCTGATGGCGGAAGAACCGCAGATTCAGGAAATTGCCGTGACGGGCGGGCAATGCGCCGTGCTGCGTTTCCGGCAGCGGCTGAACGAGGCGCTGATCGAATGCGGCGTGCCGCGCTCGGTAATGATGGCGGCGCTGACGTACACCATTACCTCATTCGTCCCGGGGCTGAGCGGCGTCATGGTTTATATCGGGGATGAACAGGTGACGGCGGTGGTGCCCAACGGCGTGTACGAGGGCGCGGGCGAAACGGTGAGCTTTGCCGGCGGCATCATGCGCCGCAGCGATTTTTCCCATTTTTTACTGTCCAACTGCACGCTGTATTTCAGCGATGGCGAGGGGCGTTTGCGCGCTGTGGAGCGTCCCGTTCCTTATTATGAGACGCGTTCGGCGCGGTATCTGCTGGGGTGTCTCATGCAGGGCCCGCAAAGCTGCGACAGCGTGGGGAACGTGCAGGCGGTGCTGCCCGCAGGCATTGCGGATGCGGATTTGCTGGGGGTGGCGCTGGATGGGCAAACGATACTGCTCAACTGGGGGCAGCGCTTTGCCGCCGCGGCGGAGGGGCTGGACGAGGGGCAGGAACGGCTGCTGATCTACGCCATTGTCAACACCCTTTGCAACCTGCCCTCGGTGCGGAGCGTATGCTTTTTTATCGGCGGGACACAGCCGGAAACGCTGAGCGGCGCGCTGTATCTGCCGGGCGTGTTCATGCGCAACACGACGCTTGTACGAAGTGAATGACCGGTTTGCCGAAAGCGCTTCGCGTCCTGCGGGCGTTTGCCGATGCTTTGAACGGCTCTGTTTGAAAAAACGGAGCCGTTTTTTGTTTGACATTCCGGCAAGCCGCTGTTATACTTTTAACACCTGCGCAGGGGGATGGCTTCTGGGCGGGCATATTTGCGTGTGGAAAGAAGGGGAGAAGCGATGCTGGAGCGATTGCTGGGCGCGCCGCTGTTAACGGAGATTGAAAAAGCAGCGCAAACGGACGCGGGCGTGATGCTCTATGAGGTATGCGACGGCGCAAAAGCGGCCCTGGCGGCGGCGCTGGCGTTAAAAACGGGACGGCAGATGCTTTATGTAGCGCCGGGGGACCGCGAGGCGGCGCGCGTAGCCGAGGATGTGCAGCAGTATCAGGTGCATGCCGGCACGCTGCTTCCCCGCGCGCGGCAGTTTGTGCGCGCGTCCGCCAGCCGCGAAGGCGAGTGGCAGCGCTTGACGGCGCTTCGGGGCGTGCTGGAAGGCGAAACGCGGGTGCTGTGCGTGTCTGCCGATGCGCTCCAGTGGCGTATGACGCCGCCCGCCGTGATCGAAAAAATGACCGTGGGCCTGGCTGTAGGCGACGTCATGCCGCCCTCCGCGCTGATGGAACGCTTGAGCGAGGCGGGCTATGAGCGCGTGGACATGGTGGAGGGACGCGGGCAGTGCGCCCTGCGCGGCGCGATTGTGGACGTATATCCGCCCGACGGGCGCGACGCGGTGCGCATTGAGTTTTTTGACGACGAGGTGGATGGTATCCGCGCCTTTGACTGCGTGAGCCAGCGCAGCGTGCGGCATATGGACAGCGTGCGCATTTTCCCGGCGGGCGAGTATCTTGTGCCGCGGGAGGAGCGGGCGGCCGCGGGCGCGCGCATGCGCTCGGCGCTGGAGGAGGCGATTGCGCGCGTGCAGAAAAACCGTCCCCAGGCGCAGGTGGTACATACCACGCTGGAGGGAGACGCGGCCTCCCGCGAGGGGCTGCGCGGTCTGCTGGAAGAGGCGGCGCGTCTGGAGGCGGGCGGCATGTGCCGCTCCATCGACCTGTGGGCGCACATTGCGCTGCCGGAGACCTGCACGGTTTGCGCGTATATGGACGATCCGCTGATTCTGGTGGATACGCCCGAGCGGTGCCGTACCCGCATGGAGGACAGCCTGAACGGATATTTGAGCGAGCTGACGCTGGCCGTGGAGCGGCAGGAGGCGGCGGGCGCGCAGGAGACGCTTTTGCTTGCCGCGAACGAGGCGCAGGAGCGGGTAAACGGGTACAGCATGATTACCATGCAGGAATTTCTGCGCGGCGCGTCAGGCTTCAAGCAGGGACAGCCCATGCGGCTGCCTGTGCTGCCCGCGCCGCAGTATCATGGCAGCGTGCGCGACCTGGGGGCGGATATTGCCGCCTGGCGCAGGGCGGGGGGCGAGGTATACCTGCTTTCCGGCGGCGCGTCGCGCGGCGAGCGGCTGCGGGAAACGCTCGCGGGCGTGGAGGCAAGGCTGGACGAGGGCGTGCGGATCCTGCCCGAAACGCTGTCGCGCGGCTTTGTTTGGGGCGAGATCGGCCTGTATGTGATTGCCGACGGCGATATATACGGCGCGTCGCATAAAAAATCGCGCGCAGCGCAGTCTTCCGGCCAGCGCATTGACGCGTTTACCGACCTGAAGGAAGGCGATTACGTTGTGCATGAAATGCACGGCGTGGGCGTGTACATGGGTGTGAAGCGCATCCAGACCGAGGGAACGTGGCGCGATTATCTGCTGATCCAGTATAAGGACAGCGACCGGCTGTACGTGCCTACCGACCAGTTTGACCGGGTGCAGAAGTATATCGGCTCCACCGAAACGCCGCCGCCGGTCAATTCGCTCTCGGGCGGCGAATGGCAGAAGCAGAAGCAGAAGGTCAAGGCCGGGCTGAAAAAGCTGGCCTTCAACCTGGTGCAGCTCTACGCCTCGCGCGAGTCCACTCCCGGCCATGCCTTTGCGCCCGACAACAGCTGGACGGCGCAGTTTGACGACGGCGTGCCCTACGAGCTGACGCCTGATCAGGCGCGGGCGGTCGAGGACATCAAGCGCGATATGGAAGCTCCCCGCAACATGGACCGCCTGCTGTGCGGCGACGTGGGCTATGGCAAGACCGAGGTGGCCATGCGCGCCGCGTTCAAGGCGGTCAGCGACGGCAAGCAGGTGGCGCTGCTGGCCCCGACTACGATCCTGGCGCAGCAGCATTACTATACCTGCAAAAAACGCTTTGAGCCTTTTCCGGTCACGGTGGAGGTGGTGAGCCGCTTCCGCACCGCCAAGGGGCAGCGCGAGGCGCTGAGCAGCGTGGCGCAGGGCAAGGCGGATATCCTGGTGGGCACGCACCGGCTGCTGAGCAAGGATGTGCATTTCAAGGACTTGGGGCTGCTGATTATCGACGAGGAGCAGCGCTTTGGCGTGGCGCACAAGGAATGCATTAAAAATATGAAGAAAACGGTGGACGTGCTGACGCTGTCAGCCACGCCCATTCCGCGCACCCTGCATATGAGCATGGTGGGCGTGCGCGATATGAGTCTGCTGGAAACGCCGCCCGAGGAGCGCATTCCCGTGCAGACATACGTGATGGATTACAACGAGAGCGTGGTCCGCGACGCGATTCTGCGCGAGATCGGCCGGCAGGGGCAGGTTTACTTCCTTTATAACCGCGTGGCGAACATTGACGCGTTTGCCGGGCGGCTGCGCCAGCTGGTGCCCGAGGCGCGCATTGCCATCGGTCACGGGCAGATGCAGGAGCATGCGCTGGAGGACGTGATGCTGGACTTTTATGCCGGCAAGTACGACGTGCTTTTGTGCTCCACCATCATTGAAAACGGGCTGGATGTGCCCACGGCCAACACCATTATCGTTTATGACGCCGACCGCTTTGGCCTGTCGCAGCTGTATCAGCTGCGCGGGCGCGTGGGGCGCTCAAACCGCGTGGCGTATGCCTACTTTACCGTCAAGCCGGAAAAATCGCTGTCCGAAACGGCGGAAAAGCGCCTGGCAGCCATCCGCGAGTTTACTGAGTTTGGCGCGGGCTTTCGCATTGCCATGCGCGATCTGGAGATCCGCGGCGCGGGCGATATCTTTGGCCCGGAGCAGAGCGGGCATATTTCGACCGTGGGCTACGACATGTACTGCAAGCTGATCGAGGAGGCGGTGCGCGAGGCCAAGGGCGAGGCGGCGCCCCCCGACGAACTCGAGCCGCGCGTCGATCTTTCGGTCAACGCTTTCCTGCCCGACAGCTATGTGCGCGGCAGCGCCCAGCGCGTGGAGGTATACAAACGCATTTCCATGATCCGCTCCATGGCCGACCGCGCCGACATCATTGACGAATTGATCGACCGCTTTGGCGATATTCCCGAGAGTGTGATGACCTTGCTGGACGTGGCGCTTTTGCGCGCGATGTGCGTGCGGCTGGGGGTGAGCGTGGTGCTGCGCCAGCCCACCGGCGTGCTGCTGCGTTTTGAGGCGCGCTATATGCCCGATCTGAACGCGCTTGGCGCGGCGATGGAAAAGGACTGCCTGCTGCGTTTTTCCGCCGCGCGCATTCCCGGGCTGTTTTTGCCGCTGGAGAAGAAGGTGAGCGACGCTGACGCGCTCAAGATTCTTTGCGCGCAGACACATGCGCTGGTGAAGCGGATGGCGAAGTGAGGGACGTTAGGAAGGCGTTAGGGGGACGCTGGGGCGGCGGCTTTTGCCCCGCCTTATACCCCGCCCGAAAATCAATCGGCTGTGGGGCGGGGTTACGTTTTTGACGGCAGGAGGCGGCAGGCTTACGGTCAGTGCGGAGAATGCAAGCATTCCCGCATATGCCCGTTTCACCGGCCGCGGCTGTGCCGCTTTCGCATTCGCAAGCGAATACGCCCCTGACTGAGCGCGTGTTATGCTGCTGGATTGTTTTTCTGAATATTATGGTGAAGCCTTCCTCATTACTTTTTGTAAGCGGGAAGGTTTTTGTTTCTCAGATTTTATGCGAATCATCACTGCAGACCAGCCTGTCGCCCATCAGGTCGCGCAGTTTTTGATTCTGCGGAGCGGTATTACATACAATATGATCGAAGTCTTTTATAGAGAAGGCACGGAAGAAATACGAACGATCAAACTTGAAACTGTCACACAAAAGGATTTTCTTTTTTGCATGGTTTGCCATCAGCTGGCGGATGCTGGCGCTATCTTCGCTTGTGTAGCTGACGCCATTTTCGCAGGAAACCGCGCCGCAGGAGATGAAGAGCAAATCGGCGTTGTATTGTTCAATGCTACGTTGCGTCAGTATGCCGCGCAGCTCATAGCCGTTTACAACAACGCCTCCGGTCATTATTGTTTTTACCTTGGACATATTGGATAAAACGGAGAGCGCCTCAAGACTGTTTGTCAGAACCGTCAGGTGCTGAAAAGACTCTAAATGCCGCACAAGATACGTTGTGGTGGTGCTGGCATCCAGAATGATCGTGGATGCGTTTTCGACAAACTGGGAGGCTGTTTGCGCGATGGCAATCTTTTCCGGATTATTGCGGCGCAGACGAATGGAAAATGGCGATTCTTGATCATTTCCACTGATCGGGACGGCACCGCCAAAAACACGGCGAATGGAATGCGAATCTTCCAGAACACGCAAGTCACGGCGTATTGTGGCTGGACTGGAAAATAATTGTCCACATAATCCATTTACTGTGACAAATTTATCCCTGTTGATGATGCTCAGAATTTGCTGCTGCCGTTCGCTCAGTCTCATATTTTCCTCCAAAAATGATTAACTATAATCATAAAACGATTGAATTATATTGCGAAAAAGATCATGTGTCAAGTATTGCTTCAAAGTGAGCGAAAATATTGCAAATATGGAGCACTTGAGATAAAATTTAGACATCAAAAATCGAAAGAGGAGGATCCCATATGAAAAAATTGCTTGCGTTTGTCATGATGCTGGTGATGCTCTGCACTGCCGTTTCCTTTGCGATGGCAGAAGATCCGATCGTCGTCAACGTCATCCCCCCGTCTTCCGCCACTGGCTCCAGCGCCGAAGGCTACAAGATGGTTCAGGACTGGATCCTGAAGGAAACCGGCGTTCTGGTAAACGCCATCACCCTGGACGGTACCGATGATACCAACCAGAAGAATGCGCTGCTGATGGGCGACACCCGCATCGACATTTGGTGGGGCTCCGCTACCATGGACTGGTCCTACTGGAAGGAAATGAACATGATCCAGCCCATCAACCGCTTTCTGGAGCTGGCTCCCAGTGCCGTGGCTGCTTGGGAAGGCTACAACGCCATGGGTCTGGTGACTGACCTGGAAGGCAACATTTGGGGCCTGCCCCGCAACGTTGACCGTGTGTTCTATCAGACCTTCATCCGCGAGGACTTCATGAAGGCGCTGGGCTACACCGAAGATCAGTATCCCACCACGTTTGAAGCTTTCGAAGAATACCTGTACAAGGTAAAGGCTGCCGCCGGCACCAATGGGATTCCTGAGAATGTGATCCCCCTGATCACCCGTAACAACATGACCACCATGGAATATCACTTCCTGGGCGGTTTCACCAAATACGGCTATTCCAACTGGATGGACGAGGATGGTACCATCAAGCCCTACTACCTGGCGGATGGCTACTATGACTTCCTGGTGAAGATGAACCAGTGGTACAAGGATGGCATCATCAACGCCGAGAACCCCTCCTGGAGCACCAACCAGGTGAGAGAGTACCTAGCTAGCGGCCGCGTCGCTGCTTCCGGCGCCTACTCCACCGATCTGTGCAACCAGTACATCAACCTGCGCACCAACGTTCCCGAAGCCAAGTGGTGGGCCTCTGTCAACGGCATGACCCGCAATGGCGAACTGTGCGAAAGCCAGATTAAGGGCGACTCCGCCGCCATGATGCTCAACAAGAATACCCCTGACGAAGTGGCAGAAGCCTACTTCAAGGTGCTGGAGTTCCTGCACTCTGATTGGGCCAACAACTATTCCTCTCAGGTGGGTCTGCAGGGCCTGTACTGGGACTACAACACCGAAGAATACGGCGAAGAAGCCAAGACGCTGCATATCGTAAAGACCCTCCCCACGGCTGCTTCTCAGCCCAAGTACTCCATGGACTTCTGGTTCAGCATCGGCCTGCCTACCGAAGCCGACTGCGTCATGTATGACGGCGATGGCGTGCAGAACATGCAGAACGAATACATCCGCCACCAGGGCGACACCTTTGCGGCTAAGGCTGCTTTCGATCAGGGCGTGACCTACAACGACGGCGCTATCCGCGAGGCCGTGATGATGTACAGCGACCTGAAGACCGCTATCGAAGAAGAGACCGAAAAGTTCTACATGGGTCAGAACGGCTATGAGCTGACCGAAGAAAACTGGAACAAGTTCATTCAGCGCCTGTATGACGAGTTCGAGCTGCAGGAATACTGCGACGAACTGACCCGCCAGTATAAGGAAATCAAAGGTCTGTAATTCCTTGTGTAACGGAATGCATTGCGGAGGGGGAGGAGGTCGTTCCTCCCCTTCTCTGCAATTACGAAGGGAGGCATCAATTCTTGGCGCGCAAGAATAAGTCCGTTGCTGTGAATGAGCGTCTTACATGGCGAAAGTCGTTCAAGAAATATTACATGCTGTATTTGCTGCTCATTCCCGGCGTGCTGTGGTATGCGATTTTCAAGTATCTGCCAATGCTTGGTATCACCATTGCTTTTGAAAAATACAGCCCGTTTTCCGGGCTTGAAGGGATTTTTTCCTCGAAATGGGTCGGGCTGTATTGGTTCCGCAAATTCTTTAAATCCATTTATGCCAAACGCCTGATTCGCAACAGCCTGGTGATTAGCCTGAAAAAGTTGGCTGTTTGCTTCCCCTCCGCGATTATCCTAGCCATTCTTCTTAATGCCGTTCCGGGGACTCGCTTCAAGAAAACTGTGCAGACCATTTCTTATCTGCCTCACTTCCTTTCCGCGGTTGTGGTCGCCTCTATCGTGCGTACCGTTACAACGACGGATGGCGGCATCATCAACTACATCATTACCCTGTTCGGCGGTCAGCCGATTTTCTTCCTGGGCAGCAACAAGTATTTCCAAGGCGTACTTGTTGTGACGGAATTGTGGAAAACAGTCGGCTGGAGCTCCATCATCTATCTGGCGGCCATGACGGGTATTGATCCGCAGCTATATGAAGCCGCCACGGTTGACGGCGCGAACTGGCACCATAAAATTTGGCACGTTACGCTGCCTGCTATCGCGCCCATTATTTCCCTGATGCTTATCCTGCGCTGCGGCGAGCTGATGAACGCTGGCTTTGAAATGACGTTCAACCTGTACTCTTCCTCCGTGTATGAGACGGGCGACATTATCGACACATATGTATACCGCGAAGGTATGACCAACATGAACTATTCCTACTCAACGGCAGTGAATCTGTTTAAGTCCGTAATCTCCCTGGTGATGGTGCTTGGTTCCAACTTCATTGCCAAGAAGATGGGACAGGAAGGAATATGGTGACGATATGGGCACTATGTCGAAAGGCGAAAAGGGTTTTATTATCGCGGCCCATGTCCTGCTGATTCTCCTGTCGTTGGCAATCATCATTCCTGTTGCGAGCGTTGTGGTCAATTCCTTCGTAAGCGCTGCAGAAGTTGCCCGCCGCGGTCAGTTCATTCTCTGGCCGGAGGAGTTCGACTTTTCGGCGTACAATATGCTGTTTAACTCCGACCGCATTTACAGCGGCTATCTTAACACGCTGTTTGTGACTATCATGGGAACGGCGCTGAGCATGATTCTGACGATCAGTCTGGCTTACCCGCTGAGCAAAAAGGATCTGCGCGGCCGCAATGCCATTCTGGGCATGGTCTTCTTTACCATGCTGTTCAACGCCGGTACAATCCCGAATTTCCTGTTGATCAAGGAAATCGGCCTGCTGGATACGCGCTGGGCGCTGGTGCTTCCCTATATCTGCAATACATGGAATATGCTGATCATGCGCAATTTCTTCTATGCCATCCCGGATTCGCTGGAAGAGGCTGCCTGCCTGGACGGCGCAAACCAGCTGCAAATTATCGTTAAGCTCATTCTGCCGCTGAGCCTGCCTTCCATTGCGACGATTTCCATGTTCTACGCCGTATCGTTCTGGAACGCCTGGTTCCCCGGCGTAATGTATGTGACCAACAAGTCGCTGCAGCCCGTGCAGAATATCATGCGCTCAATCATCGTAGCGGCTTCCGGCCAGATGGAAGACCTTGGCATTATGATCGACAATATCGAGGTGATGCCGACGTCCAACACCATCAAATGCGCGGCCATCGTCATTACCACGCTGCCGATCCTCTGCGTCTACCCCTTTATCCAGAAGTACTTTGTCAAGGGCGTTATGGTTGGCTCCGTCAAGGGCTAATTGACCACAGCCTCTTTTATGGGCTTTCTCCGCGCGAGAAAGCTCATTTTCCAAGCTTAAATATTATGGAGGGCATTATGAAGCTGGCGATTACTACCTGCTTGGCTACGCCGCAGAATTCGCCTTTTCAGCTCACTGAGAAGGAAGCCATGCTGCGTTTGTGCGAAGGCGGATTCAAATATCTGGATTACGGCCTGAGCCGCGAATTTCAGCATGCAGACGTGCGTGAAAACAGTGTGTTTGTGCATGGCGACTGGCGCAAATGGTGTGAAGAAATCCGTCAGGCGGTGGAGGACAAGGGCACGAAGTTTATTCAGACGCATTGCGTGTTCCCCAATTATTTTGCCGATGACGAATACAACAAATGGCTGACCGCGCAGACCGAGCTGTGCTATGAGGCTACCGCGCTGGTCGGCGCCCCCGTCACCGTGATGCATCCCATCGCCCCTCCGGGCATGGAATACGACCGGGAAGGCAGCAGAATTGCCAACCGCGATTATTTCCGCAGACAGGCCGATATCGCCGCGAAATACGGCGTGAAAATTGCTGTCGAAAATATGCTTTCCAATCGCCTGTTCGACGGCGGCCTGACCAAGCGCTGCTGCACCACGACGGAAGAGCTTATCGAGCAGGTGGAAGCCATTGATCACGAAAACGTGGGCGTCTGCATTGACGTGGCGCACACGCATTATATGAAGGAAGACGTTGTCGACGCCTTGCGCATGTGCAAAAAGCACCTGATTGCGCTGCATATGTCGGATAATGACACCTTCAATGACTGCCATGTTACGCCCTATAACTGCAATCTGAATTGGGAAAAGGTGTATGCCGCCATCAATGAAATTGGCTACAAGGGCGGCGGTATGCTGGAAATCCATGCGTGCTCCGGGATGGACAAGGACATTCAGATGGAAGCCATTCGCTATCTGGCTAAGCTTGCTGCATGGATGCAAAAACGCATGGGAGGTGAATAAGCTCGATGAGCAAGCTTGAAAATCTGCTGGCGCAAAAGGGACTGTTTGTCGGCGCACACCGCGGCTTCAGCGAAATCTATCCGGAAAACACGATACTGGCGGTGCAGGAGGCCTGCAAGTTAGGCGTAGATCTGATCGAGGTCGATGTGTATCTCAGCCGCGACGGCGTGCCGGTGATTGCGCATGATCATGTGCTGGAGCGCTGCTCGAGCGGCCATGGATTGATCAGTGATTATACGCTTAAAGAGCTCAAACAGCTTGACTTTGGCATACATCGCGGCGTCGCCTATGAGGGATTGCATCTACCCACGCTGGAGCAATTTCTGGATTATATGAAGAATTATCCCGAGATCCTTCTGGATATTGATTTTAAGGTATATCCGCACACAATGGATACCGTGCGCACGGTAATGCCTTTAATGGAGCGCAGCGGCATGATGGAGCGGTCGGTGTTTAACTGCATTGACTGCAACGTGGTGCGCTATCTATGCGAAACCTACGGCAAGCGCACGATCAGCGCGCCGCATGATTTTCCGTGGCGCGTTAATTACGAGCCCGGCGCGCAAGGCAGCTTCCGCTATATGTGGGGTATTTGCATTCCCTATAATATGTTAGACGAGGCGCATGTGAAGCTGTATCGGGATCATGGCATCGCGATTGTCTGCACGCCGGCCGACAGCCCGGAGCAGGTTCAAAAGGCCGTTTCACTGGGAGTGACGTTGCCGCTGTGCAACGATCCCCGCAACTATCTGCAAGTCAGAAACAGCGCCCTGTAAAAACAGCATGTAATGTGGGCTTCCAAAAGTACCCTTAAAATCCACCCAAAAACCAGTCAGTTTTTGAGTGGGTTTGCGTTATTGTGGATAGGAGAAAAGAATCTGGGGCGGCGGCTTTTGCCCCTGTCCGCGCGCCTGGCGATTGTTAGGCGCGCCACTGCGCAAGCCTTATTGGCTGTTGCTGCGTCACAAACCCGCAAGGGGTTTGTTCAGACCATCAACAAAGTGGGTACATCATTGCCGGGATGCAATGAAGGGGCGC
>JAHZHX010000035.1 GCA_019420065.1 Clostridiales bacterium
TGTCCTGCTGAAGTTTTTTTCGGAAAAGTGTTGCGCTTGACTTGACAATTCACAAACAAAAGAATAAAGAGCACTGGTACAAATTCGTGCTCCATATTGAAATTGCTGGGCTGGCGGCATATTTTATTCGCCTAATAAGAAAATGTTCTGACTTAATATGTGCCACGGAAATTTTGCGAAGCATGTTTTGAAAACGAGCATTCTCGGCACACTACCAACGATGTTGGGAGGGAAAGTGTGTGCTGACGATTTTTTTCCGCGCTGTGATTCTCTATGGCGTTTCGGTGTTTGCTGTACGGCTGATGGGCAAGCGGCAGATCGGCCAGCTGCAGCCATATGAGCTGGTAGCGGCGATTTTGATTGCCGATTTGGCGGCTGGCCCCATGTCGGGTGCGGAAACGCCGCTTTTGTACGGCGTAGTGCCGATTGCAGCGCTGGTGCTGCTGCACAGCGCTGTAGGGCTGCTGGGAATGAAAAGTCCGGGTTTTCGCCGTCTGCTCAATGGCAGCGCCCGAATTCTGGTGCTCAATGGCAGCATTCAGTATGAGGAATTGAAGCGCGTATGTTTGCCGGTGTCTGATTTGCTGGAGGTTGTCCGCGCCAATGGGATGATGAATATCAGCGAGGTAGGCACGGCTGTGCTGGAAACAAATGGAGCGCTCAGCGTTTTCCCGCGCGCGCAGGACCGGCCTGTCACTCCCAGGGATTTGAAGCTGCATGTTGAGGAAGAGGAAATGCCGGCTGTGCTGATCGCGGATGGCATATATAGAGAAAATGAAATCGCGCAGGCCGGGCTGACGCGGGAACGTCTGGATGCATTTTTGCGCGCGCAGGGCATTGGGGAGAATGAGCGGGTGCTGCTGTGCTCTCTGGATGGGAAGGGTGAGGTGTTTTTGCAGCCCTGCCGCGCGGGAGCGCAGGCGCTGCGCGTGTCGCTGAAGGAGGGAAAAGCGTGAGACGCAGCTTGATATTGTTGCTTGTGGTAACGGCGCTGGTACTGGGATTGGGCGTTTTGTGCGAGTGGGGCAACCAGCGCGTATCGCAGAAGTATCAGGACGCTATGCTGCAAGTGGGTGTGGCGCTGGGCGATGGCCGTTGGGAACAGGCGGAGACAATGACGATGGCGATATCCAGCGCCTGGGCGCGGGAAAGCGGCTGGGTGCAGCTGTGGGTGAACCATGCGGATACGGATAACGTTACGCAGGCGCTGCGTGGCCTGATGAGCGCAATTTCTTTGCAGGATGAAATGAACGCTTTGCTGTATTATGGCGATTGTTTGGAAAATTTCGGTCATTTACATCATCGTGATGCATTTACATTGAAAAACATATTGTGATATAATGGGAACGATTTCAAACAAAGGAGCGTGCATGATGTCCGAACGCAAGAAGGCTTTGTGGACAGTGCCCAATATGCTGACGGTTTTTCGTCTGCTGCTGGTGCCTGTTTTTTGGGTGGTCATGCTGGGGCTGCAGCAAAACCACTGGGCGCTGGCCGTGTTTGTCCTGGCAACGATGACGGATGTGCTGGATGGCTATCTGGCCAGGCATTATCACCAGATAACGGATTTTGGCAAGCTGATGGATCCGCTGGCGGACAAGCTGATGGTGCTGTCAGTCATGGCGGCGCTGCTGATCCGGGGAATCCTTCCCTGGGAGCCGGTGGCGCTGCTGGGCGGCAAGGAACTGCTGATGGTACTGGGCAGCATTGTGCTGTTCAACCGCAAAATTGTGGTGCATGCGCTGTTTGTGGGTAAATTCGCGCAGGCGGCGGTGTGCGTATCGTTGTTTTTGAGCTTTTTCAGCGATTATTTTACGGATATGTCTTTTCAGCCGCATATTACGTTGCTGTGGATCGGCGTGGGCGCGGCGTATACCGCTTTTGTAGTGTATACCCGTTCGGTTATCCGTCAGCTGCGCGGCGTGGAAAATACATTTAATCAGCGCAGCGAATAATTAACATCATCTATACTATGTGGAAAGCATTGGAGGAGTACCGTATGCCGGAAAAGAAAACTTTTTACATTACTACGCCGATCTATTATCCCAGCGGCAATATGCATATTGGCCATACCTATACGACGGTTGCTGCCGATACCATGACGCGCTTCAAGAAGATGACGGGCTATGACGCTTATTTTTTGACCGGTACGGACGAACATGGACAGAAAATCGAGCGCAAAGCCGCCGAAGCCGGCGTGACGCCCAAGCAGTATGTGGATAACATCGTTGCACAGACCAAAGAACTGTGGAAATTGATGAATATTGAATATGATGATTTTATCCGCACGACTGACGCGCGTCACGAGAAGGCTGTACAGAAGATCTTCCGCCGTTTCTACGAGCAGGGAGATATTTACAAGCATGAGTACGAGGGACAGTACTGCGCGCAGTGCGAAGCGTTCTGGACGCCCACGCAGCTGAAGGAAGGCAATATCTGCCCGGACTGCGGCCGACCGACCGAACTGGTGCGCGAGGAAAGCTATTTCTTCCGCATGAGCAAATACCAGGATTGGCTCATTGACTATATCGAGACGCATCCAGACTTTATTCAGCCCGCCTCCCGCGCCAATGAAATGCTGAATAACTTTTTGCGCCCTGGCTTGCAGGATCTGTGCGTCAGCCGCACGAGCTTCAAATGGGGCGTTCCGGTGGATTTTGATCCAAAGCATGTGGTCTATGTATGGATTGACGCGCTGAGCAACTATATCACGGCGCTGGGTTATATGGGCGAAAATGATTCGCTGATGCAGAAATACTGGCCTGCGGATGTGCATCTGGTAGGGAAGGAAATTGTGCGTTTCCACACCATTTACTGGCCGATCATGCTGCATGCGCTGGGGCTGCCGCTGCCCAAGCAGGTGTTTGGCCATGGCTGGCTGCTGTTTGGCAATGATAAAATGAGCAAGTCCAAGGGCAACGTAGTTTATGCCGAGCCGATTGTGGCGCGCTATGGCTGCGATGCGCTGCGTTATTATTTGCTGCGCGAAATGCCCTTTGGCGCCGATGGCAATTATACCAACGAGGCGCTGCTGAACCGCATGAACGCTGATCTGGCCAATGATCTGGGCAATCTGGTCAGCCGCACGGTGGCAATGATTGAAAAATACTTTGACGGTGTGCTGCCTGCCTGGACCGAAACGGTGGATGAAGCGCTGGATACGCCGCTGCGCGCGCATTGCGCCCAACTTCCGGCGCTTGTGGAAGAACAGATGGACAAGCTCCAGTTCTCCCAGGCGCTGGCGGAGATCTGGAAGGTGATTGGCGAGTGCAATAAATACATTGACGCCACGCAGCCCTGGGTGCTGGGCAAGGATCCGGAAAAGAAAGACCGCCTGGCCAACGTAATGCTGATGCTGGCGGAATGCATTCGCTATGTGGCGGTGCTGATCGCTCCCTTTATGCCGCATACGCCGGAGCGTATTTTCACTCAGCTGGGCGTAACGGATGAAACGCTTAAAACCTGGGATTCGCTGGCGGCGTTTGGCAGCCTGCCTGCCGGCGTCAAGGTGCAGAAGGGCGAGGCGCTCTTCCCGCGCCTGGACGTTAAAAAGGAGCTGGAGGCGCTGTCCGGGACAAAGGAAGCGGAAAAGCCGCAGCAAAAGGACGCGGCGCAGCCCAAGCAGCCTGAAAAGAAAAAGGAGAACAAAAAGGCGGAGATCCCGGAGGGCTGTGTAAGCATTGACGAGTTTGCCAAATGCCAGCTCCGCGTTGCCAGGGTGCTTCGCTGCGAAAAAGTGAAAAAGTCTGAAAAGCTGCTTAAATTCGAGCTGCAGGTGGGCGCGGAAACGCGCACGATCCTTTCCGGAATTGCCAAGTACTATACGCCGGAAGAACTGGTGGGCAAAAATCTGGTCATTATTGCCAACCTGCCGCCGCGCAAAATGATGGGCATGGAGTCCAACGGCATGATTCTTTCTGCCGTGGAGGAAAAGGAAGACGGCAGCGAGTATCTGCGCGTGCTGACGGTGGACGGCGATATTGCCTCGGGCGCCGAAGTGGGCTGAGGCAGGCCGAATGGAACTGTTTGATTCGCATTGCCATTTGGATGACGCCAAGTTTGACGGGGACAGAGAGCAGGCCATTCTTCGCATGCGGGAGACGCTTGTCTCCCGCTGCGTGTGCGTGGGCAGCGATTTGCCTTCCTCGCAGCGGTGCCTGGCGCTGGCCAAGCAGTATGATTTTATCTATGCGGCGGCAGGCATTCATCCGCATGAGGCTAAGGACGCGCCGGCAGACTATATAAACGCGCTGCGCGCTTTGCTGAAAGAAGAGCGGGTAGTGGCGCTGGGCGAAATCGGTCTGGACTATTATTACGATTTATCGCCGCGCGATGTGCAAAAGCGCGTTTTGCAGGAGCAGCTGGATCTGGCGATAGAAATGGATATGCCGGTCATTTTCCATATCCGGGACGCGCATGGCGATATGTATGATCTGCTGCGTGCCCGCGGCAGGAATCTGCCCCGCGCCGTGATTCATTGCTGCTCCGCCAGCGCGGAACTGGTGCGTGAATATTTGAAGATGGGTTTCTATATTTCCTTCGCCGGGCCGGTTACCTTCAAAAAGGCGGAGAGCGTGGCGCTGGCCTCGCAGGCTGTGCCGCTGGATCGGCTGCTGATTGAAACGGACAGTCCGTACCTGACCCCGGAGCCGCTGCGCGGGCGGCGCAACGAACCGGCTTTTGTTCGCTACGTACTTGAAAAACAGGCCGGACTGCATGGCGTGGACGCGGAAACGCTTGCGCAGATTACGACCCGCAACGCCATGACGTTTTATCGCATCAAGGCATAAGCAACCGCATGGAAGCATAGGGTAAAGGCACAAGGAGGTGTCGTCTATGCACTGCGGACCGGACAGGGGCGTATATTCGGCAAACTATCCATCCAAGGGCGGCAGGATTGCCCGGATCGCGGGCGTCATCCTGATTGCCGCAGGCATCCTTCTCATTGTGCTGTGCGTTCCACTGTGGGCATGGCTGGCACTGATTGGCGCGGTGCTGATTTTCATCGGCGTGCTGCTGCTGCATAAATAGGAGGTGCAAGATGGCTGTTCGGGTGGTATGTGTGAAGCTTCCCCGCATTTTACGGAAAATTGTGCGCGTGTTTGTACGCGACAAGAATAACTGAGTGAAAGGATACCAAAGCAATGCATCAGATTATCAATGCCGCATACTGCACGGGATATGATGGATATGATTTTCTGCTGGATGTGGCCAAGGAGACGCAGACCGGGGTGGAACTGGCGGTCTGCTACGATAAGCCGGAGTTCATGCACGCGCAAAACGCGCAGCGGCTGCGTTTCAGTCAGGTTCCGCTGACGCTGCATGGTCCCTTCATCAATGTGGAGGCAACCTCTGCGCCGGGAACGCTGGAAAACAAGCAATTTCTGGACGCGTACCGTGAGGCGCTGGATGTATATGCGGCTTTTGGCGCGCATTCGATGGTGCTGCACACGCATAAAATGCATTATATTCCGGAGGCGGAAAAGGAAAATTTGCGCGGCTATACCGTGGCTACTCTGGAACAGGTGGCTCAAATGGCAGAGCCTTACAAGGCAAATCTGACGGTGGAAAACGTAGGCAGCTGGATATGGGACAGCGTGCTGTTCAACGAGGAACAGTTTATTGCCCTGTTTGACCGGCTGCCGCGGAGCATGGGCTGCCTGCTTGATGTGGGACATGCGCTGATTAACCGTTGGGATATCTTCCATGTGGTGCATGCGCTGAACACGCGTATCCGTTCCTATCATCTGCATAACAACAGCGGCTGCAAGGATAGCCATCGGCCGGTCTTTGAGGCGGGAAACCGTTATACGGCTGAAGAAATGCGCGAGCTGCTGCAGCTGACAAATCGATATTCGCCGGATGCAGAATGGATCCTTGAATACGCGCCGGGCGCGCATATTACCCGCGAGCTGATGGTGAATGATATTAACGCGCTCAAGGCGCTGAACGGCTGATAGAAAAACAGGTGTTTTCTCAAGCGTGCTGAGTGCGCTGCAAGGCTCAAAAGTCCAACCGGTTTTCTTCCGGTTGGATTTTTAATTTGTCATATTGGCATGCAGCACCGAACGATGGATAGAAATTGGTCTGTACAATAGGATAGATAAAATAATTTCACATAAATATTATAGAATATAGAATGTTTTATCTGAAAAATAGTATAAAATAAGCAATGACATAAAAAAACTCCCGCCGGAAAACGATTGCTTTCCAGCGGGAGCGCATATGCATCCGGAAATTACTTGATAACTTCGCCCATCGTGCCGGGAGCGGCGCAGGCAGCGTTGCTCTCATCGGTATCGATATGCATGGCCAGGGCATAGGAAGGATTGACGCGGACAACAACGTCGCCAAAGACCAGCGAGCGACCGTTGGAATCGATTTTTACGGAAACGACGTCCTTGTCCTGGCAGCCGAACACTTCAGCGTCGGCAGGGGTCATATGGATGTGACGCTTGGCGGCAATGACGCCCTTCTCCAACACCACTTCGCCCTTGGGGCCGACCAGCTTGCAGGCGCCGGAGCCTTCCAAATCGCCGCTTTCACGGATGGGAGCCTTCACGCCGATGGAACGCGCGTCCGTCAGGCTCAGCTCCACCTGCGTCTCCTTGCGGCAGGGGCCGAGGATGCTCACGCCCGTCAGGGTCTTTTTTTCGCCGACCACGTCAACACGTTCGACGCAGGCATATTGACCGGGCTGGGATAATTCCTTTTTCACCGTCAGCTGATAATCCTTGCCGAAAAGCGTTTCCAGATCCTGCGGGGACACATGCACGTGACGCGCAGAGGTTTCTACCAATACTTTAGCCATTGTTTTGTACACTCCTTTTGCTGTCTTTCAGACTGCCTTATTATAGCATGGATCGGGAGAATCTTCAAGCAGCAGGTCAGGCGTTCTTCATGAACGCGGCATACGCCTTCACGGCTTCATACAGGTCTGCCTTGTTGATGATTTCCTGCGGCGCATGCATGGAGAGCACGGGCACGCCGCTGTCGATCACTTCCATACCGTAAAGCGCGCAGATATAGGCGATGGTACCGCCGCCGCCAACATTGACGCGGCCCAATTCCGCCGTCTGCCAGGTGACGCCGTTATCGTCCATGATTTTGCGCAGGCGGCCGATAAACTCGGCGTTGGCGTCGTTGGAGCCGCTTTTGCCGCGGGAACCGGTGAATTTGTTGTAGCATACGCCGCAGCCCAGGAAGGCGGCGTTTTTGCGCTCAAATACGGAGGCGTAGAGCGGGTCGTAACCGGCGCTCACATCGCAGGAGAGCATACGGCTGGCGTTAAGGGCGCGGCGCAGCGTCAGCTCGCTGTAAGCGTCGCAGGTCAGGTTGACAAGCTCGGCCATGGCGTTCTCAAAATAGCGGGCGCGCATGCCAGTGGCGCCGACGCTGCCGATTTCTTCCTTATCGGCCAGCAGGCAGCAGCAGGTGTATTCGGGCGTGCTGTCCAGGGAGAGGATGGCTTCGATGGCGGCATAGGCGCATACGCGGTCGTCATGGCCATAGCCCAGAATCATGCTGCGGTCCAGGCCAAAGTCGCGTGTCTTGCCTGCGGGCACAGCCTCGATTTCGGCGGAGAGCATATCGGCTTCCTCAATGGCATAGCGATCCTTGAGGATCTTGAGCAGACCGGCCTTGACCGCGTCTTTTTCTTCATCAGCCAGGGGCTTGCCGCACATGATGATGTCCAGATTTTCACCGCTGACAACCTCGCCGGCCTTTTTGCTCATCTGCTCCTGCGCCAGATGGATCAAAAGATCGGAGATTCCCACTACGGGGTCGTTCTCTTCCTCACCGATGACGATGTTTACCACCGTGCCGTCTTTTTTGACCACTACGCCATGCAGCGCCAGGGCGCGCGCAACCCACTGATAGTTTTTGATGCCGCCGTAGTAATGGGTGTCGGCATAGGCGATTTCGCTGTCTTCATAGAAGGGGTTCTGCTTGATATCGATGCGGGGAGAGTCAATGTGCGCGCCAACGATGTTGATTCCCTTTTCCAGGGGCATGCTGCCCAGGTGGAAAAGCATGACCGCCTTGTCCATGCATACGGAATACACCTTGTCCCCGGCGCTGAGCTTTTTCCCTGCCTTTACGGCCTCAGCCAAATCAGTATAACCGGCGGCCTGCGCCATTTTGACTGTTTCATGTACGCATTCGCGCTCGGTTTTGCCGTTATCGAGGTAGGCGCGGTAACGCGCGCTGGTTGCTTCCAGCGCGGCAAGCGCGGCGCTGTCATAGTTTTTCCAGGCATTTGTTTTTTCCATTTATCCATCATACCTCCATTTTTTTGCATATATACGCACATATTGTAGCATCAAACCCTTTACGGTGCAAGTGGTCAGCGTGGTATAGACAATTTTCATACAAAATGATATAATAAGATGTCTATTTTCTCATTTTTCCGGAGGACGGCTATGAGCAAGTCGCTTTTGATGATTGTGAATCCTGCCGCGGGCCGCTGCAAAGGGCATTTGTTAAAGGATAAAATCGCCGCGCTTTATGAGCAGGCAGGCTGGAAATGTACCTGCTTTGAGACGGCCGGGGCGGGAGACGCGGCGCGCTTTGCAAAGGAAAACGCGGCGCGCTTTGATTTGCTTTTGTGCGTGGGCGGGGACGGGACGCTTTCGGAAACGCTGAGCGGCCTGGTTGAACTGCCTGACATGCCGCCGGTATGCTATGTGCCGCTGGGCAGCACCAACGATCTGGCCATTTCGGCCGGACTGCCCAAAAAACCGCTGGACGCGGCGCGATGCGGGCTGACCGGCCGGCCTCAGGCGATAGACGCCGGACTTTTTAACGGCAGCGTGTTTTCGTATGTGGCGTGCTTTGGCGCCTTTTCGCGCACATCCTATATTACGGGCCGCAAAATGAAGAATAAACTGGGGCATTTTGCTTATATTCTCACTGGGGCGAAGGAGCTTAACAACATCCGTCCTTATCCCGTGCGTGTGAAATGCGGGGAAGAAACGATAGAAGGCGATTTCCTTTTTGGCGCGGTATGCAATACCCGTTCGCTGGGCGGCGCGCTCAAACTGCCCGTGGGGGAGGATGCGCTCCATGACGGCCTGCATGAGCTGCTGCTGGTGCGCGAGCCGAAAAATATTTTTCAGGCGCTGACCTTCCTGTGGAGCATTGCCTGCGGGCGCTATGACCATCCCTTGATTGAATGCCGGCATATTTCCGGCGCGGTGTTCCACATGCCGGAGGATATGCCCTGGTCGCTGGACGGCGAACGCGCTGACGCCGGGAAGGAGGTGCGGCTGAAAACGCTGCGCCATGCGTACCGGTTGATGCTGCCTGAAGCATAAAGTTAGGATATTTTATTGTTTTAACGGAGGCTCTTGTTTGTCATGTCGCAGAATGCATGTCAGCGCAAAGCCGCGCTGAAGGCTTTTGGAAAGCAGGCGCTTGGGTGCCTGCTGCTGGCTTTTTTGCTGAATTTTGTCGTAGAAGCATTATCACAGCATTCGCCGCTGCCACCATTGAAAACGCTGCTTACCGCTCCATGGACCTTTATATATAATACGCTGCTGATTGCCTGTACGCTGTCGCTGGCGCTTTTTTTCCGCCGCCGGGTGTTTGCCGCAGTCCTGATCAGCACGGTCTGGATTGTGCTCGGCGTCGTGAACTGCGTTACCCGCGTGATGCGTATTACGCCGCTGAACTTCTATGATTTTGTCATTTTTGTTGAGAATTTTTCCATCACCAATTCTTATGTGAAGCCTTGGCAGATGGGGTTGATCGCAATATGCGTGCTGGCGCTGCTGGTCGGACTGGCGCTGCTTTTTCGCCGGGCGGCAAAGAGCGTGCCCAGGCGGCGGCTGGCAGCCTGCTGTCTGGCGGCTTTATGCATGCTTACGGCGGCTTGTACCTATCCGTATGCGCGGTTTTGCCGTGATTATACCGATCCGTCCAAGGCGTATGCCCAGTATGGGTTCGCTTACAGCCTGCTGCGCAGCGCTGTCAGCCGCGGTGTATCACGGCCGGAAAAATATGATAAGATTGTGATTGACGATATCCTGACCGATGTTGCGGCCGGAGACGACGCGCAGCCTGCGCTGGCGTCGCAAACGCCCAACTTTATCTTTTTGCAGCTGGAATCCTTTCTGGACCCGGTTAATGTGACGGGGATTTCATGCTCGGAAAACCCGGTGCCTACCTTCACGCGGCTCAAGGAGCAGTGCAGCAGCGGCTATCTGTATGTGCCCACCATCGGGGGCGGGACGGCCAATGTGGAATTTGAAGTGCTCACAGGCATGAATCTCAATGACTTTGGTACGGGCGAATATCCCTACAGTACGGTGCTGCAAAGCAACACCTGCGAATCGATTGCCCATGACCTGAAGGCGCTGGGCTATGCGGCCCATGCGATTCACAGCCATACGGGGACCTTCTATCAACGGCATCAGGTCTTTCCTTGCCTTGGCTTTGACACGTTCACGCCGATCGAATATATGAACCATTATACCACCAATGCCCTTGGCTGGTGCCGCGACGAGGCGCTGACTGGGTGCATTCTGGACGCGCTCAGGGCAGACGAGGCGCGCGATGTGATTTTCACCGTTTCGGTGCAGGGACATGGCAAATATCAGTCCGAGGCGCCCGAAACGCCCTATGAAATTACGGTAACGGGTTTGGAAGACAATGAAACATTGAAAAACGAGTATGAATATTACGTCAGCCAGCTCAAGGAAACGGATGATTTTCTGGCGCAGCTTTTATCGGCGCTGCAGGAATTCCCCGAGCCGGTGGTGCTGGTGGTATATGGCGATCATCTGCCGGCCATCAATCTGCCGGAGGAATGGATGCGGTCCGGCAGCATGCTGGCAACGGAGTATGTGATTTGGAGCAATGACGGCAGCATTGAACGGGAAACGCGCGATTTGCATGCCTATCAGCTGACAGCCTATACCATGGGGCGCTATGGCATTAACAACGGTATTTTGATGCGCTTCCACCAGCAGTGCGCGGAGGATGCGGACTACCTGACCGCGCTGCATGATTTGGAATATGACATGCTGTATGGGGACAAATACCTTTATGAGGGCGATATGCCGTATCAGAGGACCGAAATGCGCATGGGCGTAAAGCCCATCACGCTGACCGGCGCGCAGCGCAGCGATGAAGCCGTGGTGGTGCGCGGCCAGAATTTTACCCGCGACAGCGTGGTGTATGCGCAGGGGCGGCCCTTGGAAACCTATTATATTGACAGCGATGTGCTGGTGGCTGTGCCCGGGTTGTTCGACAGCGTTTCCGAGGGGGAGGAAATCACCGTGGCGCAGGTCGCCCTGGATGGAACGGTGCTGGGGCAAACAAAATCAATTCTCTGCGCATTGCGCTGAAGATAAAGGAGCAAATGTATGAGTACTGTGGTTATCGTATTGCTGTTTTTGCTGGGATTGGTACTTATTATCAAGGGCGGCGACTGGTTTGTGGACGCGGCGGTGTGGATTGCCGAGGTATCGGGCATTCCCAAATTCATTGTAGGCGCGACGGTGGTATCGCTGGCGACTACCATTCCGGAGCTGCTGGTATCGCTGATGGCGGCGGCCAAAGGCAGCGTCGGCATGGCCGTGGGCAACGCAGTCGGTTCGGTCACGGCGAATATTGGTCTGATTATGGGTATTTCCATCGTATGTATGCCGGGGGCTGTGAAACGCGGCAGCATTGCGTTCAAAGGCCTTTTGATGATTTTTGCCTGCGCCCTTTTGTGCGCTTTTTCCTTTGGCGGCAGCCTGAGCATTGCGGCCTCCTGCCTGATCTTGGCGGTGTTTGCCGTGTACGTTGTCAACAACGTGCTGGATGCGAAAAAGCAGATGGGCAGCGAGAAAAGCGAGAATGTGGCCCGCGACAAGGCCACCGTTGCGCGGATGATTCTTTCCTTCGTGGCTGGTGCTGCCGGTATTGCGCTGGGCGCGCAGCTGCTGGTGGACAACGGCACGGAAATTGCCAAGCTGCTGGGGATCTCCGAGGCGATCATTGGCGTGACGATCGTGGCCATCGGCACGTCGCTTCCTGAGCTTGTGACCACTATTACCGCTATTTCCCGCAAGCAGTCCTCGCTCTCCATCGGCAATATCATTGGCGCGAACGTGATCGACCTGACGCTGATTATGCCGGTGTGCGCACTGGTTTCCGGCAAAGCGCTGCCGGTTGTGCGCCAGAGCGCGATATTTGACATTCCGGTGTGCCTGGGCTTTACGGCGCTGGCGATTTTGCCGCCGCTGCTGCTGAAAAAATTCCATCGCGCGCAGGGTGCGGTGATGCTTGTATGCTATGCCGCTTATGTGGCGGTGCTCTGCACGGTATTTGCGGGGGCGTAACGCATGGATATCAATGCCTTCTGGGACGCCGTGCTGTGCCAGGATGCGGCGCGGATGCGCGGATTTTTCCATGAGGACGCCTATGTGAACTGGCATAATACCAATGAGCATTTTACGGCGGAGGAATTTATCCGTGCAAACTGTGCCTATCCCGGAAAATGGCGCGGGGAAATTGAACGGTGTATTCCTACACCGGACGGGTATGTTGCCGCGGTGCATGTGTATGCGCCGGAAGGCGAGCCCTCCTTCCATGCTGTTTCATTTATCCGCATGCGGGAAGATAAGATTGACGCTGTGGACGAGTATTGGGGAGACGACGGAATGCCGCCCGAATGGAGGCAGGCATTGCGGTTGGGCAGCAAAATCAAATAATCAAGGGCTTGCCGCAACATGGCGCGGCGAGCCTTTTACATTAAATAAAACATGAAAAAGGGCGGAAAGTACCGCATCAATGTATCAAAAAAGCGCATAAAGGCTGACTTGCATGTATCTGAGAAACCGTCTTGCCTGAAAGTTCGTTTTTTTGTTTTGCGGACTTTCATGACCTTTGACGATCTATCGTCCTTACCAATATTTGGGGGTAAATGGCATTTTTTCTGTATTTCCTGTGAGCGGATGCAGGGATTTTGTGTTTTTCAGAGAAAAAGAAAGGGTCGTCGCGTCCGGAAAACGGCGCGGCGGCCATATTACTGCTTTTTTTGAAAGCGGCATAAGGAGTATGCCAATGAATCGGACGGCGAAAGAGGCCTGGGCGGCGGTTGACGGACTGCTGCGGTATGCACAGGATTGCGGATTGCTGGAGGCTATGGATGAGACCTGGGCGAGAAACGCGCTGCTTGCGGCATTGAAGATGGAGGATTATGAACGGCAGGAGGCGGAGCGCGGCTTTCCGCAGTGTCTGGAAACGCTTTGCGATTATGCGGCGGAGCGGGGGATCATCGGGGATACGGCGGCTGCCCGCGATCTGTTTGATACGATGCTGATGGGGATTGTCACGCCGCGCCCGAGCGAGGTAAACAAGAAATTCAGCAGTTTGTATCAGGAAAGCCCGGAGAAGGCAACGGCGTATTTTTATAAACTGAGCCAAGACAGCAACTATATTCGCCGCGACCGTATCGCCCGCGACGAGCATTGGACGGCGGATACCCGGTATGGACGGCTTGAGATCAGCATCAACCTTTCCAAGCCGGAAAAGGATCCGCGCGATATTGCCGCTGCCAAGCTGCAAAAGGCGGCGGGATATCCCAAGTGTCTGCTTTGCGTGGAAAATGTAGGCTATGCCGGAACGATTACGCATCCGGCGCGGCAGAATCACCGGGTCATGCCGGTCGATATCTGCGGGCAGGTCTGGGGTTTCCAGTATTCGCCATATGTTTATTACAATGAGCATTGCATCGTTATGAACACGCAGCATACGCCCATGGTGATTGACCGTGCGGTGTTTGGTAAGCTGTTTGCCTTCGTGGAGCAGTTTCCGCATTATTTTCTGGGCTCCAATGCCGATCTGCCCATTGTGGGCGGCAGCATTCTGGCGCATGAGCATTTTCAAGGGGGGCATCATACCTTCCCGATGGAGCGGGCCGGGGCGGAATTCTCTTTTGCCGTGCCAGGGTACGATGCGGTGGAATGCTGTGTGGTGAAGTATCCCATGAGCGTTATCCGGCTGAGCGGCGCGGATAAGGGCCAGGTATGCGATTTGGCGGGCCACATTCTGAACAAATGGCGCGGATATACCGATGCGCAGGCGGGCGTTTATGCGGAAACGGAGGGCGTTCCGCATAATACCATTACGCCCATTGCCCGCATGCGCGCGGGCAAATATGAGCTGGATCTGGTGCTGCGCTGCAATATTACCAGCGAGGCGCATCCCATGGGGGTGTTCCACCCGCATGCTGAACTGCACCATATCAAAAAAGAGAATATCGGTCTGATCGAGGTGATGGGGCTGGCCATTCTGCCCGGTCGATTGAAGGCGGAAATGCAGCAGCTCAGGGAGGCGCTGCTTTCCGGAGCGGATATCCGCGCGGACGAGACGCTGGCCAAGCATGCGGATTGGGTGGAGGAATGGCTCCCCAGACGTCCCGAGCTGAATGCGCAGAATGCGGAAACCATTATCAGAGAGGAGATCGGTCAGGTATTTGCGGAGGTGCTGGCATGCGCCGGCGTGTTCAAATGTGACGCGGCGGGACGCGAGGCGTTCAAGCGCTTCATCGCAGTGCTATAAACCAAGAACCGCTTCCGGAGATTGCTCCGGGAGCGGTTCTTCGAAAATGCTCAGCTTTCCAGGCCGGCTTTTTTGCGGCAGCGGTGCAGCCAGCCGCCGAAGCGGTAGTAGACGACAAACATGATGGAGGTCAGCGTCCAGCTTAAAGGATAGCATATCAGCATGAAGCGGATGCTGTCGCCCTGCGCGGGAGCGATGAAACGCACCCACAGCACGCGCAGCAGGCATACGCCGCATAGCGTCATTAGCATCGGGATCAGCGAGTCGCCTGCGCCGCGCACCGCGCCGGAAATCACTTCAACGCACACGTAGGTAATGAAGAAGGGCACCAGGAAGCGCTGGATCATCAGACCATGTTCAATCACAATTTCTTCATTGGCAAACAGATGGAACAGCGGTCGGCCGAGGAGCAGCAGCAGGCCGCTGAGCGCCAGCGTCGTGGCCGCGGCCATGGCGATACATACGCGCACGCTCTTGCGCACGCGATCGTATTTTTGCGCGCCAAAGTTCTGTCCCACAAAGGTAGTAATGGATACGCCGAACGCGCCGATGGTCATCCAGAACAGGCCGTCCATCTTGCTGTATGCCGTATAGGCGGCCATCATATCCGTACCAAAGCCGTTAATGGATGTTTGAATGACCAGGTTGGAAAGCGAGTACAGCACCGATTGCAGCCCGGCCGGCAGACCGATGCGGACAACGCTGCGGAATAGGTCGAGATGCAGGCGCAGCTTTTTTGCGTGCAGGCGCAAAGCGCCGGGCGCGCGGCTGAGGGTCAGCAGCACCAGCACGGCGCTGACACACTGGGAAAGGATGGTGGCGGCGGCAGCGCCGGCAACGCCCATTTCCAGCCCCAGCACCAGTACCACGTCCAGCACGATGTTGGTCAGGCAGGCGGCGATCAGAAAATACAGCGGCCGGCGCGAGTCGCCCACCGCGCGCAGGATGCCCGAGCCAATGTTGTAGATCAGCGAAGGGATCATGCCGCAAAAATAAATACGGGTATATACCACGGCCAGATCGATTACATCCTCCGGCGTGTCCATCCAGCGCAGGATGGTGGGGGAGAAAACCAGGCCGACGATCATGAGCAGCAAGCCGCCCCACAGGGCCATGGAAATGGCGGTATGCACGGTACGGCTGGTCTGCTCCTGATTGCGCGCGCCGTAAAACTGGGAAAGGATGACCGTTGCGCCGGAAGACAGACCGACAAAGAACCCAACGATCAGGTTAATCAGCGTACCCGTGCCGCCGCCAACGGCAGCCAGAGCCTGCTTGCCGACGGCTTTGCCAACGATGATAGCGTCTGCCGTGTTGTAAAGCTGCTGAAAAAAAGTGCCAAGCAGGATGGGGAAAAAGAAGAACAGTAGCTGTTTCCAGATGATGCCTTCGGTAATGCCGTTTACGCCCGCGGCGGGTTTTGCGTGTTTGCGGAACATGTGCTGCAATATCCTTTCATGTATGTTATAGGACAGCCTGCCTTCTATCATAGCGCAGCGGGAAGGGTTTGTCCAGCAAAAAACAAGAAAAAGTCATACGCCGCGACAAGCATTTTTAATATGGGCAGCGCATAGGCTGAAACGGACGTTTTTGCCGGTAAGCGTTGCCTTACCGCGTATATGCGTGATATAATATATACTCATTTTTACAGAAAGAGGCGAGAACTTTGCTATATGATTATTGTGAAAAAAGGATCGTGCGCCGGGTCGGGGACGACGAGCAGGAACGCCGCGCGGCCTGGGGTACGCTGGGGGCGCTGACGGGGATCGGCGTTAATCTGGTATTGGCGCTGGTCAAGTTTCTGGTAGGCGTTTTCAGCGGCAGCGTGGCGGCCACTGCGGACGCCGTGAACAACCTTTCCGATGCGGGCGGCAGCGTAATGTCGCTGCTTTCCGTGCGCATTGCCAAACGTCACGAGACGGACAAAAATCCTTTTGGATTCGGCCGCATGGAATATATCGGCGCGCTGGGCGTCGGGATATTGATCCTGCTGATGGGCATTGAGCTGCTCAAGTCTGGTGTTTCGGGCATTTTTCATCCTGAGGCGGTGACCTTTTCCTGGCTGTCTCTGGCGCTGCTGATTGTCAGCGTGCTGGCAAAGGTGTGGCTGTACTTCGCTTATTGCCGCATTGGCAGACCGATCAACAACACGGCGCTGCTGGCGGCGGCCAAGGATTCGCTCAGCGACTGCGCGGCGACCGGCGCCGTGATCGTCAGCATGCTGGTGATGCGCTTTACAAGCTGGAATATTGACGGGTATATCGGCGTGGCGGTATCGCTGCTGGTGCTGCGCGCAGGGTATCAGGTCATCAGCGATACGGTGAACCGCCTGCTGGGCGGCAAGCCTGATAAGGAGCTGGGCGACCGCATCATCGCCCGGGTGAAAACGTATCAGTATGTGCAGGACATCCATGACTTTGTTATGCACGATTACGGTCCGGGGCGCTGCATGGCCTCGATCCACGTGGAGGTTCCAGCCAATGGCGATCTGGTGGCCATGCATGAGGAAATTGACCGGATGGAACGCGATATTTTTGACGAGCTGCATGTGCCGCTGTGCGTGCATATGGATCCTGTTGTGGAGGCGAATGAAAGCGTTCGCCAGGCGGAAAATGCGCTGCGCGACTTCCTGGCGGGCTACCAGCCGCCCATGAAGCTGCATGATTTCCGCACCGTTCCCGGGGAAAAACAGATCAATCTGGTTTTTGACGTGGATACGCCGCCCTCCTTCCGCGATACGCAGGCGCTGCGCGGGGAGATCGAGACCTGCGTGCGCGCGCTGGACGAGCGGTATCACTGCGTGATTCATTTTGACAAGGATTATTATCATGTTTAAAAGGTGCGTATGTCTGCTGCTGACTTTGCTGCTGCTTCCCCTGGCGTGCGCGGAGGAGGGGCAGCTGACGGATGATGAAATCACCGGCCTGCTTTGGGAGCTTTATCAGACGGAAAACGGCGATGCGGATTTTATGGTATTACCTGACGATTATGAAACGCCGACGGTGGGTAAGACGGGGATCTACAATCTGCTGCTGATTGGCGTGGATAATCCAGGCGATGCGATCACCGGCCGCAGCGATACCATGCTGCTGGCGTCTTTTAACGCCCGCACGGCGGAACTGCGCCTGGCCTCTTTTATGCGCGATACGTATGCGGCTATTCCCCGCCATGGGCACAACAAGCTCAATGCCGCGTATGCCTATGGCGGCGCGGAGCTTTTGCTGGAAACGCTGGAAAAGAGCTTCGGCGTGCATATTGACGGCTATGTGGCGGTGAACTACGCCCTGATGGCGGATCTGGTCGAGGGGATTGGCGGCGTGGAGCTGGAAGTAAGTCAGGATGAAGTCAAAAAATTGAACGGCATTCTGGAGTATTACAATTATCTGCGCGGCTTGCCGGAAAAGGAAGGATTGCTCGAACAGGCCGGGTATCAGCGCTTGAGCGGCGCGCAGACCATGGCGTATGCGCGCATTCGCAAGCTGGACAGCGATTTTGTGCGGGTACAGCGGCAGCAGCGCGTGATCCTGGCTATTTTCAAGCAGATCAGCAGCGCCGAGCTGATGACCCTGACCCGTGTGATTGCGGAGAATATCAGCCGGGTGGATACCAACGTAACGCTGGCGCAGGCCGTTTCGCTGCTGACCAGCGTACTGAGCGCGGGTGAGGTGGAAACGCGCGCCATGCGCGTGCCGGCGGACGGTGCGTACCGCAGCCAGATGCTCAACGATACCTATTATATCGTGCCCAAACTGGAACGCTGCCGGACGGAGCTGTATGCGTTTTTGTATGAGTAAATAAAGAAAATAAAAATATTCTGCATAAAAATTCAAAATGCCCTTGACACAATGACTGAAATGGGGTATGATACTGACCGTTCCTATACGGGATATTCAAAAATGCTGATTTTTATTCAGGAGGAAACCGATGATGAAAAAGCTTTTTGCCTGCCTGCTGGCAGTGATGATGACCTTCTCCTGCGCCGCCGCGCTGGCCGATACGCTGGTGCTGGCTACCAGCGCCGATTTCCCGCCGTATGAATTTATCGATGGCGACAACTATGCCGGCATTGATATTGAGCTGGCGCAGGCGCTTGCGGAAAAGATGGGATATGAAGCGCTGGAAGTCAACGATATGGACTTCAACAGCGTTATCAGCCAGGTATCGACGGGCAAGGCTGATATCGGCATGGCCGGCCTGAGCGCCACGTCCGAGCGCATGGCCAATATCTATTTCACCGTGTCTTACGCTACGGGTATTCAGGTGGTTATCGTTAAGGACGGCTCGCCTATTGCCAGTGTGGATGATCTGGCGGGCGGCAATTACAAGATCGGCGTGCAGATGGGCACCACCGGCGATATCTATGTTTCCGATGAGTTTGGCGACAGCGCCGTGCAGTTTTACAGCGGCATTGAGGCGGTGGAAGCGCTCAAAAACGGCAAGGTGGATTGCGTGATTATCGACAATGAGCCGGCAAAATCCTTTGTGGCCAACAACGAGGGCCTGAAGATTCTGGAAACGAAGTATGCCGAGGAGTCCTATGCCATCTGCATTTCCAAGAACAATGTGGAGCTGCTGGGCAAGGTCAGCGCCGCGCTGCAGGATCTGATGGCCGACGGAACGGTGGATGAGATCGTAAGCAAATACATTCCGGCCGAGTGAGCGCGGGGGTATTGCCGCATAAAAAGGGGAGCGACGTTGCTGCGCCCCCCTTTCGTGCGGTTTTGGTGAACAAAAGGAGGCAAACGTGATGAATTGGGTGACTGCCGGTATAGGAACGCTCTGGCAGCGGTGGTGGGCGGATATTTCCGGCTGGTATTCTGGGGTGAAGGCGGAATTTATCCAGAACTTTATCACCAAAAATCGCTGGAAGCTGCTGTGGAACGGGTTGGGCAATACGCTTTTGATTACGCTGTTTGCCTGCCTGATGGGAATCGCCATCGGCGTGGTGGTGGCGGTGATCCGTTCCACCTGGGACAAGAATCAGGATGAAATGCGGCGCGGCCTTGGCCGCGGCGTGCTGCGGGCAATGAACGGCATATGCCGCGTGTATTTGACGGTGATCCGCGGAACGCCCGTTGTGATCCAACTGCTGATTGCCTATTACGTTATTTTTGCCTCAGCGAAAAATGGCGTGCTGGTAGCCATATTTGCCTTTGGGCTCAATTCCGGTGCCTACGTGGCGGAGATCGTCCGCGGCGGAATCATGTCCATTGACAACGGGCAGTTTGAAGCGGGGCGCAGCCTGGGATTCAATTATGTGCAGACGATGGCCTACATTGTGGTGCCGCAGGTGGTCAAAAACGTTCTGCCTTCCTTGGCGAACGAGTTTATTTCCCTGTTGAAAGAAACCTCGGTCGCGGGCTACGTAACGGTGGCCGATCTGACCTATGCCGGCAACCGCATCCGCGGCGTGACCTTTTCATCCTTCATGCCGTTGATTGCCGTGGCGGCGATTTATCTGGTATTGGTGATGATCTTTACCAGGCTGGTTGGTATGCTGGAAAGGAGGCTGCGCAATAATGAGCACTGATGTGTTGATTGAGGTCAAAGGTCTGAGCAAGGCTTTTAACGGCGGCAGCTTTGTTGCGCTTAAAAGCGTGGACGCGCAGATTCGCCGCGGCGAGGTAGTTGTGGTCATTGGACCTTCCGGAAGTGGTAAATCCACCTTTTTGCGCTGCCTGAATTTGCTGGAGCGTCCTACCGCGGGGCAGATTATTTTTGACGGCGTGGATATTGCGGATGCTTCCGTCAATATCAATCTGCACCGGCAGCGTATGGGCATGGTATTTCAGCACTTTAATCTTTTCCCCAATATGACGGTTTTGCGGAATCTGACGCTGGCGCCTGTGAAGCTGCTGCACAAATCCAAAGCGGATGCGGAGCGCAAGGCCCGGGAACTGCTGGAGCGCGTCGGTCTGGCTGATCGCGCGCTGGCCTATCCAAGTCAGCTATCCGGCGGACAGAAGCAGCGCATCGCTATTGTACGTTCGCTGTGCATGGAGCCGGAAGTCATGCTTTTTGACGAGCCGACCAGCGCGCTGGATCCCGAAATGGTGGGCGAAGTGCTGGAGGTGATGAAACAGCTGGCGGCAACGGGGATGACGATGGTGGTCGTGACCCATGAGATGGGTTTTGCCCGCGAGGTGGGCGACCGCGTGCTGTTTATGGACGAAGGGGTTATTATGGAACAGGGAACGCCCGACGCGGTCTTTAACCATACTCAAACCCCGCGCGCGCAGGAGTTTTTGCGCAAGGTGCTGTGAAAAATACGGAATCGGTATCAGAAACACGAAATGCTCGGATTGATAATTTGCGGGCATTTTTGATGATCTGCGTTGTGGCGGGACATCTTCTGGAGATTATATCCTTTCAATACAGCAGAGCACTATATGTTGTGCTGTATTCTTTCCATATGCCGGCATTTGCATATGTTTCCGGATACTGCTGCAAGCTTGATTCATGTACGCCTAAACGGCTGCTGTGCAGTGTTGTATATCCTTATGTGGTGTTTCAAACGCTGTACCTGCTTTTCGCCAACTATATTTTGCATGCGCCGACGGCTTGGCAGTATACGACCCCCTATTGGCTTTTATGGTATTTGCTGTCTCTGCTGCTGTGGACGGGGATGCTGGCGCTGGTCCAGAATATCAGATATAGAATACTGGTGTTTGCCGGAGCGCTTGCGCTATCCCTTGCGGCAGGATATGATAAAACCATCGGCTATTATGCTTCGCTCTCCCGCACGTTTACGCTGTTCCCGTTTTTTCTGGGCGGTCATTATGTTAAATTGATGCCGAAAAAGTATAAAGTTTTGCCGCCGGCCAGTCGGATCGCCGCCGCGTCAGTGGGAGCTGTGCTTTTGTATCTGCTGGTACATAGCAGCGATCGGATAACAAATTTCATGCTTTATCATTCGTATGCCTATACGGAAGAGTTTACCGTTGTTCATCGCGCCGCTATGCTTGGAATTGCTTGGAGCTGGATTGCCGTTTTGCTGATCCTTGCGCCGCGGCGCCGCCTCCCATGGCTTACCTATTGCGGGCGAAATACAATGACAGTGTTTTTATTTCATGGCTTTATCGTGCGTTTTCTCTCGCAACGGATAAGGACGCAGAACAATGCGTTTTTGATTTTTCTTGCCTTGCTGCTGTCTATTCCAGTGCTGCTTTCTGCTCCTGTTTTTGTCAAATTGACGCAACCTTTAAGACAGCTGCGCTTTTCTCGGAAAAAGAGGCAGGCCTTTCAACAGAATTTTGATAAAAACATGAATTGCTGAGCTGCAATAAAGATATAAATGAAGGTTGACAGAATCACATATATATGTTATAATCATTTCTGTTGTAGGGGCATGGTGTAATGGTAACACGTGGGTCTCCAAAACCTTTGTTGAGGGT
>JAHZHX010000036.1 GCA_019420065.1 Clostridiales bacterium
GTATTCCGCCCCCTAAACGCGCCATGCGATGGAGAAATGATCTCCCACGATCTCCCCGGCGCGAAGCCACTTTCCTTTTGGAGGTTCAGGAACAGAAAGGGTATCGTCGCAGAGGGTGACGAACGCCTGGAGGACGGCGCGGAAGTCTGCGCCTCTGGCGGAGGAGAACAGCCCGGGGACGTTCTCGAAAACGGCGAATCTGGTATATTTTCCACTGGTAGCACACCTCATTTCCCGGATGATTCGGATTGCCTCAAAAAAAAGGCTGCTGCGTTTGCCTTCGTGAAGTCCGGCCTGTTTGCCGGCGACGGACTAATCCTGACAGGGCGAACCAAACGTTATAACATCGACAGGCGTGATTTGATCCCCGCGAACGTCAATGACGCTGCCCAAGTGCTTCATTTGCGGGAACCGGCTGGTGGTCACCGCGATGGGATACGGTTCGATCTCCGAAGCCCAGACGGGCGTCATGCCGTTGAGCATGCCTGCCAGCTCAAAGCTCCCGCTCCCTGAAAAGAGGGAACCAAGCGTTATCATGACGCCACCTCCAGATCGTCAAAGATTATGGGAATCCGCAGCTTTGCCTGCTTCAGCAGCGACGCCATCTATTGCTTCATTTCAGGATATACGTCCTTGCCAGTGCGAAGCGAAAGCATATGCCTCCACTGACGGAGATTGGCCTTCATGACGATGCGAGTTGCCGCGGAATTGGGCAGCACTTTGCGGGCGTCTTCCGGGCGGCATCCGCAACGAAGCATGTAGCGATAGGCGCTTTCGGCATCCTCCATGCTGAAAGCCCAGAATCTGGACGCCGTATCGGCTTCCTTGAAGAAGACGGGGCGGATAAAGGCGATTTCGCCATTCATGCAGACGTACCGTTGGCTTTCAATGCAGAAGCTGACAAGCCGGTGGCGCGTCAGTTCTGCCATGACATCGCGTGAGGTGATCTACTCCGCGGTCATATCGCCAAATTCCAGGGGAGACAGGTGCCCGCGTCTGATCAGCGAGCGCACGAAGGCCGGCGCGCTGTCCTCCGTGATTTTCTTTTGGGAGGCATAGCATGTTCTGCCAGCGTGCTCAATCTGCCGGAGGGCTGCGCTGCCGTCGTGCGGGATCAGGATCTTTGCGGATTGCCGGATGATGTGCATGCTGTTTCCTCCTCCAGTTCGGCCTCCAGTTCCGTGGCCTCTGCGTTCAATCTGGCCATGAGCGTGCGATAGGTCAAAGCGCAGCCGACCTATGTGCCGTCATCCTAAAGCATGAGGCATTTCGTCGCGCGGCCAAAGCTCATGTCCACATAGGCGGGGCGACGGGCTTCCTTTGCCGCCTTTACCAGCCGGCGCGCGCCGGCGGTCTGCGGATTCATCAGGAGTACCACGCGATTGGCGCAGACGACATTCCCGAACCCTGCATGGATGAATTTCTAAGGGATGCTGGTCATGGTTGATCCTCCTTGTCCGGTAAGATGATCATCCTGCGGTATGACGCAAGGATTGGTGGTGGGAGCGACGAGATTCGAACTCGTATGCCAAAGGCAAGAAGTTTAGAGCTTCCCGCGTAAGCCAATTCCGCCACGCTCCCGAAGACGGACTCCGAAGGGCTTCGGAATCCAAAGCTGTCTCACGCGAGCACCTCGTACTCCGTGAGCCAAAGCTCAGCACGGTCGTGGTCGGGCCTGGCCCTTCCGTCAACAAAACGATAACAGGGCCTTCGCTCCCAGGAATCAAGTCGTAAAATGGAGCCGATCCCAAGCGGCTGACGTCTGAATTGTTCCTTGCGGATCTTCATCAGGCCGGTTCTGCCGGTGGCGATGCTGCACAGGCGTACCTTGGGACTGTAACGCTCATCTACCTCCAGAACGGCATATTCGTTTCTGAGGTCAGAGAACGTGGATATCGGAGCGCCGCAGTATTCGATCTCAAAGCGCAGCCGCTCGTAAGCGGGAATGCTCTCGTCAGCCAATTCCCGTTCCATGCAGCGCAGGGCGTTCAGCCGCTTTTGACGCGTGGAGTCGACGTGCGCTTTGGAGATGCGGGATTTCCCATCCCGAAATTCGTGAAAGATTTTCTACAATTTGCCCATCATGCCAAACTCCCTGAAGTAATCGAGGCGGATGAGGATCTCAACGACCTGAGCGTCAAACGCCGGGCGGATCTCCATGTCGTAGAGGAGATCGGTGAAACAGCCGTAATCGTTGCCGCGCATCTGATAGAGCGCGTCCGCCGCGCGGCTGCTGATGTGCTTTACGCTGGTCAGCGCGTCGGAGATGGTATTGGCGGAATGATCGATGTAAAAGAAGCGGTTGTCCTGGCGGAACCGGCAGGGGACAACGCGGATGCCAAATCCCCGGCGCATCTCGTCCTTGGCCTGTGCGATGCGGTCCTTGTCGCCCCTGGCGGCGTAGCCCGACAGGAGCGTAACGTAATACTCCTACGGGTAGTGCGCCTTGAGGTACGCACCGTAGAGGGAGTCCAGCGCGACACAGACCGCGTGGGAACTGTTGAAGCCATAGCTGGTGGCGTCCTCGATGATCTGCCAGACCTTCCCGGCGGATTGCGCGTCTGTTTTCGCTCCGAAGTTTGTCAGGAACCGCTCTTTCAGCGGCAGCACCTTTTCGGGATGCTTCTTGCTGATCGCCTTGATGGCGGCGTAGGACTCCGGCGCGGTGAAGCCCGCGTACTGCAGCGTCTTCATGGTCTGCTCCTGAAAGAGAATGAAGCTGGAGCGCATGTCCCGCGTCTGAATCAGACGGTCGAACGCCGAAATGCCGTAGTCGAAGTGCCGCCGCGCAAGGAAGACGGGCAGCATGGACTTGAAAGCCGGGCGAACGGCGGCCACAAACGAGGCCAGCTCCGTGATGTTTTTTGGCTTGTACTGCATGACCTTTTCCCTCGTCTTTTCCTGCTCCACCTGATTCAGGCCCATCGTGAAGCCCTCGGCGTACATCCGCCACGTAGCGGGATCGTTCTTTGTCAGCCTCAGCAGCTCGCCGACGTCCGGCATCTTCTTCCCGACGCGGTCGAAGGTCTCGCGGTTGACCTTGACCACATCCACATGCAGCAGATCGTTCTTTAAGTAGCCGAATGTCTCAGCGGTCGCGCCGTCGATGAACGCCGCGTAGATCGTCTTTTTCTTGCCGCCTTTACCGTTGAGGCGGATGATGCCGATTTCCCGGCGGATATCCTCGCGGCACAGCAGGTGCGCGCAGGGATGCGGGGCGATGGAATCCACCATACCCATGTACGCTTCCGAGCGGGCGATGAGGTCACGATATTCCTCCGGCACATAATCCGCGACCTGGATGGAGTCGCGGACGTCTTCTTCCGCGTAGCGCACGGCCTGCTCGCAGGCCTTCAACTGCCCGGCCACACGGTTGGCTACGTCAAAGGGGACGCTTGCCGCCCGGCAGTACATTTTCCATGCCGACAGCCGTTTGAGCGTGCCAAACGCCACCATGGGCGCGCTGCGCCACGGACCCAGAACCTCGGCTTGCGCCTGTTGGAAAACTTCCTCGTTGGCGACGTTCAGGTCGACGTCGGGAAGGCTGCCGGACAGGATCCGGTCTGCGGAGATAAAGCGGTCTGGGAACATCTCCACCGGAATGGAAAAGCGATCCACCGAGGAAAAGCCCAGCAGCATATTGGTGAAATACGAGACGGCGGAGCCGCGCCCCGTGGGGGTGATGACGCCGCCCATGGCCCTGGCGCGGCGGACGATCTCGTAGTCCAGCAGGAAGTAATCGGCCATGTTGGTGGAGGTCACGACCTCCGTCTCGTAGCGGATGCCTTCCAACCGGGGCGCCTTCTCTTCCTCGCTCATGCCCTGCGAATAGCGAGCCCACTCGGCATATACGGTGTCCAGATATTTCTGGTTGCGCTCCTCTTGTGTCAGATCTGGATAGATCGTCGGCAACTTCTTTGAACGGTCAAAGGTCACGTCCTCAAAGGAGAGAAATACATTGGTGTTCTCCATGGCCTCGGTGATCTGCGCCTCCGAGAGCACGCCCTGCCGGCGGAACCGGCGCACGGCCTCCTCGCCGTCCGGGTAGTCGAGATACCAGCCCTCCTCATCCTCGTATCTGATGTGATTGGCCTCCAGCCGCTGGTCGCGCAGTGCGGCGTCCTGAGGCAGGATGAAGTGGCTGTCCGCGCCGAAGATCAGGGGGATGCCGTATTTGCGGTACAGAGAGAGGATAAAGCGGTTGATTTCCTTCTGCTTTTCAGTGTCGTGATACTGCACTTCCAGCATAATGGACGAGCCGAAATGCCTATGGAGCCGCAGAATCAGCTTTTCAGCTTCGGGCAGGCCGTACTTGTACACCCCGGCGATGCAGGCGGTGGTGACAAACACGTCTTTCGGATCGAGGTCGAGCAGCAGCTCCATATCCACGCGCGGGCGGTAATAGTAGCCGGTGAGATTGGCCTCGGAGAGGGCAAAGTTCAGATCGTACACGCCTTTCTCTGTTTTAGCCGCCAGAATGATGTGGCAATTCATATTGTCCTTCTCGCTGCGGTCCTTGACGAAGTACGCCTCGGCTACATAGCGCCACTTGAGGCCGTACTTCTCCGCGATCAGCGCGCACTGGCGGTAGTTGCCCTGCGTGCCGTGGGCGCAGGAGGACAGAATGGAGTGCCCCAGCGCCTTTGCGCGCTTTGCGTAGTCCTCCTAAGTCGCCACAGAATCCGTCAGCATGAGATTGGAGAAATCGTCGTGCTTGTGGTAGTTCTGATAGATCATTTATGCCTCCCGCTATTGATGATGCTTTCGCCAACAGGGCAATGGCCGCGCACAGAGCAGAGGATTTTGCAGAAATATCCCGACGCCGACACCTGCCAGTCGCGCTCGCCGCGGACGCGGCGGATGGTCTGCTCCGTCCAGTCCTGCATCTCCTCGTAGGCTTTGGGATCAAAGGGCTCGTCGACCCATTCTCCGTATCGGAACATATTAAACCGCAGCAGCGCGGGAAATTCCCCGTATTTCTCCCGGACGTACGCCGCGTACAGATAGAGCTGCCGTTTGTTGGCGCGCAGATCCTTCGTCAGCGACTGCATGGACTTTGATTTGTGGTCGATGACGGAGATCGCGCCGGTGTTCCGGTCGCGCAGGATCAAATCGACGATGCCCACGAACCGGCTGCTACGAATGTCGATCTCGAACCGGTCCTCCACGGAGAGAATTTCCTGCTCGCCAAAGCCGTCAAAGGTATTGAAGTAGGCAAGCCCTTCCTCATAGTACTTTCCGGCCAGCCCGCGGGGAAAGGGTGGAAAGGAGTGCTTGACCGCCTGGTCATACTCGTTTTCATAGACCTCCGCCAGTTCAAAGGCCATGAGTTCGCCCCTGGCCCAGCGTTCAAGAACGCTGTGGCAATGGGTGCCGTACTCGGCGTAGGCGTTGTTCTCCTGCGATACGCGGTCTACGTACTGGAGCTTGAAGGACAGCGGACATTGGTCAAACTACTGGAGCTTAGAAAAACTCCATTTCATATCATCCGGGATGATGCACATGGCAGATCTCCTCCATCTTCGACCGGCTGGGGCGCTTCGGCCATGCGCACCGCGTATTCCGGCAGGCTGTCCGCGCGCGGGGTAGGGGAAGCGATCCCCTCGGTATCCCACGAGAACCGGCACAGATCACCCCTGTCCGCCTGATAGATGCGACGGCTGTCCGGGCAATAACAGCACTCGATGAGCCTGCACAGTCCGCCCTCGCGGTTCTTGATGATCCGCAGGTTGGGGCGCTCCACCACGATGGCGCTGTCCGCCAGCCGGATGGTGGCGGAGCTTCCGCCAATGTCGTCCTGTCCCAGCTTTTCCCCGGCCTTGACCTTGCGGGGATGCGCCACCAGCAGCACATGGACGTGATAGCGCGTGGCAAACTTTTTGAGGGCGTTCGCAAAGCGGCTCTGGGCCTTGGTTTCTTCATCGCTGTCGGAGAGTGCGGTCATCAGGTTATCGGCCAGGAACAGCTTGCAGCCGTAGCGGCGCACCGCCATGGTGAACACCCTGAGGATGCTGTCGGACTGGTTGGCCTCGAACACCTCGTTGTTGTCGAACAGGTAGAAGCGGTCGCGGTAGTAGTCCATGAGCCGCTCCTGCACCGAATAGGATACACAGGGGATTTGTTTGCCCCGCACGGCGTCGTACTTGAGGCCGATATATTCCGAGCCCGCGGCCTGCAGATTGATCCATTCCTGAAAACGCTCCTTTGTAAGCTCGCCGGAATAGGCGCAGACGGAGTATCCCTGCTCAATCGCCGCCAGAAGGAGCTGGCCTGCGAGCGTGCTCTTTCCCTGACCGGGTTTCCCGGTGAACACCGTCATGGCCCCTTCGGCCAGACCGCCGATGAGCTCGTCCAGCGCAGGAATCATGGTGCGGATGCGCGGCACAGCGGCGGGATCGTAGGGAACCACTTCCGCCTACTGGATGATGCCCCTGACCGGGACGGGCTGGGCGCTGTTCAGCGTTTCAAGCAGCATTTCCGCGCCATGAAAGAAGAGAATCTCGTTGGCGTCCTTACAGGGCGCGCCGTCCGGGCGGTCGGGATACGCCTCGACCACGCTGCATCGCGCTTCATCCAGCCGCCGCGCGACGTCGCGCACCATCTTGCGGCCGGGCTCGTCGTTGTCGCCGAACAGGATGATGGACTGGAATTTCTCCAGCCAGTCCCAACAGTGATCGATCCATTCAAGGTTTCCGCAGCCGGAAGGGACGGATACCGCATTGCGCGCGCCGGCCTCGTAGAGCGAGAGGGCGTCTATCTGCCCTTCCGTGATGATCTACGGCTGTGAGAAGGAACACAGATCCATGCCAAAAAGAATGGGACGGGCGCCTGCGGCTTGCCACTCCTTCTTTTCCCCGGGCTGCGGCTTGTGCGGCGCGCGGAACTTCACATACTCCAGCGTGTCGCTGCGATAGAAGGGAAAGACGATGTTTCCGTTTCTGTCGCTGCCGATGCGGAAAGCGTCCAGCGTTTCATGGCCGATCTTCCGCTTTTCGAAGTAGGCGTCGATGGCGTCGGTTCGGGGCTGGAGCCTGATATCCGGCAGCGCATATTGCTTTCTGCCTTTGGAGATGGGGCGGAGCGGCTCCGCCCGCTCTCCAAAATGCGCCGCCAGCTGTTCAAACCTTCCACGAGCGCCGCAGCCGCCCCGCTTGCAGACGTAAACGCCGTCCGTCAGATTGAGAGCAAATGTATGCCGGTCTGCATTTTGACCGCCGTAGCAGAAGGGACACAGCTCAGGGATTAGTTCATCGCCGCGTATTCTGTACGGTGACAGGTGAGCCGCGGCAAAGCGCAGGAGATCATTTTGCACGATCCGAGTCCTCCAGATAAAGCAGATATTTGTGACGAATGCCATGAATGATGCGCGAGACGCGGCTTTCGCTGCTGCGGATGCTGCTGGCGATTTCGCGCTGCGTATAACCGCCGAGCTTCATTTGCAACACGGTTTGTTCCTGCGGCTGGAGCGATTGAAGAAAGCGCTGGGCGTCGATGGCTTCGGTCAGCGCATCTTCGAATGTCTCCTGGGTTTCCGCCGTCTCCATATGTTCAAGGGGCAAAATACAGATGGAGCGAATCACGCTGGAAAACTTTTTTTCCGAGCAATGGACAGGCGCCATACGCCTGACATGGCAATGGAGAGCGCGCAGAATGTTGAAGTAATACCGTTCCGCCTCCTCCATGGACGGCGCGTCGCGCAGACGGGCCCACAGCGCCTATCTCGCTTCCTGCATCAGATCTTCCGTATCGTCCGGCATCCGATATCCCGCTCTCCGCCTGTATCCCAGCACCAGAAAGCGCAGCCTTGCCTCGTGGGAAAGCAGGAATTCCTGCTCTTCAAATGGCGACAACTGCATACCATGCCTCCCGTATCAGATCGGCAGATCATCATCTGCTGCCGGCCTTGCTGAAGAATGTGCGGCCTGCACTTTTGCGGGCAGCTCCAAATCCGTCACGTTTACCTGAACGGAAAGCCGCTGGGCGCCCTGCTTATCCACATATGGACGAAGGCACAGGTCGCCCGCGATGGTGACCTTGTCGCCCTTGTGCAGATACTGGACTGCGATCTCTGCAAGGCGCCGCCATGCGGTACAACGGTAGAAATTCGTGATGTATTCGCCGCCTGCGTCTTTGGTCCGCGTGTCGGAGGCGAGCGTAAACGATGCGGAATTGGAGTCGCCGACCTGCGAAAGAACGGGATCGGCTGTAAGCCGGCCGGTGACCGTCAGTTTGTTGATGCTCATGCGCTTTCCTCCTTAAACGCGTTGTAGATGGCCATGAGAGTGCCTTCATCCGTAACCGTGCGATAGTTTGCCGTGCCTGCGATCTCCTTGAGCCGCGCGGCCACCTGTGCCTTCTGCTCAGGCATCAGGCCGGCGCAGCGCGCTTTGAGGAGCTGATCGACGCGCTCCGCCCACGTAAGCGGCTCGCTGCGGCCTGCGGGCGGGGCTTTGCTGTCGGCGACGCCGCCAAGCCAGCCGGCGATCTTCGCTCCCGTTTCCGGGGTAACGATGAAGTACTGCCCATCGAACAAACCGGTTCGGTCCTTGGTTGCCGACGCGCTGTGATCCTGGGCCAGCTCGAAGAATACGCTGAATTCGTACTCCAGCCCCTCGCGGAAAACGGGCGCCATTCCGACTTTTCGGGGACTCTTCTTGCCGTTGCCGTTGTCTTCGATGACATACTCCGTTTTGGTTCGCAGCGTGGCGGCAACGTGCATGGGGCATTGCAGGATCCTGTCTACCAGCCGGTTATGAAGCGGGGTCACGTCCCGCCATGCCGTGTAGCTGTTGCCGCTGCGCCTGGCGATGCTGGCCTGCATGTCCAGCAGACCGCCCTCACCGGACCATGCATGGGAGAGAGAGTCGATGATGAGAAACTCAACGCCTGCATCCTCCGCCGCATCGATGGCCTCCAGATAACGCGCGGCGCTGAAGGGCGCCTCCAGAGGAATGGTCAGATGCTCCCCGACCCGTATGCCTCCGGCTGCGGCGCCCACGTAGAGGCTGCCGGAGCCGTTTTCCGTGTCGATGACGCAGATTTTTTCCCATATCGCATCATCCGTAAGCGCCGGATACTGGGCGCGGATCAGACCATACCCAAGCTACAATGAGCTCTACGTCTTGCCGCTGCCGGAGCTGCCCGCAACGCCGATTTTGAGGCGCGCCATTTGTCTTTTGGCCTTTTGAATTTGAATCGCCATGCCGTTCCCTCCGTTTCGTTTTGTGTCTCGCTTACAAGACAGGCATTTTCCCGATTTGTTTTCACCCGGATCGGAAAAGATTTGCAAAGTTTCTTTTGCCTGCAATGCTGATGGACACGATTATAGCAGCGTATACCTGAGCCCACAATGAAGCAATTTGTACCGCTGCGGTGCATGTTTTGCCCTGGGGAAAATAATGAAAGGGAACGCGAAGCAAAGGCCCTGACGAATCATTTGGAGGAGACGGCAAGGCTCCTTGCCAGTTCGGTGCTGTTAAGCACATCCAGCCGTTCCTCCATGCTGGAATGCATGTATCGATTCGTCACGTGTACGCTCGTATGTCCGCCGATATCGCGCGCCAACGCTGAACCTCCATTCTGATCCACGGCGGTGAGCAGCGTATGACGGAAGATATGCACGCCTGTCTTCAGCTCCAGACGAGACTGCTTTGCCGCCAACGCGCTCCACAGCGCTTTGCGGTCCAATCGTCCGCCCTTTTGGGACACAAACAGCGGGGCGTCGGGCCCGACAGGGCCACGGCTTTGCAGATATGGTTCGATATAGCCGGGAACGAAGCCGGCGACGCTGACATGCGCCCAGCTCCCGCCCTTGCGCAGACAAAACAGCGTGCCTGACCGAATCTGTTCCATCTGAGATACATTGAGCGCGCAGACTTCAAACGCCCGAAGTCCGCTGCCCAGGATTAAGGCGACGATTGCGGCGTCGCGCAGATCCGTCCGTCGCGGCCTGGCGCCGAGAATCTCCTGGAGCAGCAATTTGACATCCTCTGTGGAATATCGCTTCCCTGCGCTGCGCTCGATCGTCTGCGGCGTCGTCTTCTCCCTGATGCAATGCAGCACAAGAGAGGGATCCTGACGGATCGCGCCGATGGACAGCATATATCCAAAAAAGCGTTTGAGGATTACAATGTAGTTGTTGCGGGTGCTGATCTCCCGGTCGTGCGCAAGATGCTGGAGGTACGCGGACAGATGCATGCCTGTAATATGCGCCAGATCGTTGCTCGTCAGACTCAAACGGTAGTTTTCCTGCAGATAAAGCTCAAAGCGGTGCAGGAGATCTCCATACTGGCGCACGGTCGCCGGACGTTTGTCCTCTGCGCCAAGGTGCGCTTCAAAGAAATCGATGGGTGTCGTCACAGCTGCCATCCTCCTGATAGAGCGAAAGGTATTCACGGAGCACATCCAACAGCCTTGTGTTCACGGAATAGCACCAGTGCGTCAAACCGTTTTTCCTGTGCTGCGAATCAAAGGAGATTCGATGGGCATAGAGAAACTGTTCCAGCAGTCTGTCGGAGATTATCAGAGTGATGGGCTTCACCTCCATAAAAAGAAAGACTGCCGCGCATTTGCAGCAGTCCGGACAAAGAAAGCAAAATGAGGTTGTGGGTCAGTCGGTGATCCTGTAGTAGTAACGGAGTTCCTCGCCGGTCAGGGTATCCATGGCATATTGATCCGTCGTCCGCCACAACGAATCATAGATCTGAGCGAGAACGTTATTATGCTCATAATGCTGCCAGAGCTTGTGATTGAGAACAAGGACAAGCTCGGTGAGATACAGATAGTCGTCTTTCCATTCCTGAAAGGAGCGGTTATAAGTATCCCGCACGGCATCCGCACCAAACGCATCAGCAATGGAAAAATCCTGCCAGAGGGTCGTGATGGGTTTGTATCCGGTAAGAGCTTCAATATTCCAAAAGATCATGGCGCCACCTCCATTCATAACCGTTATTCAGTGAAAAAGGCCGCCGGACGGATCCGGCGGTCTGCGATAAAGGCTTTTCTGTTTTGTCTTTATGCTGCGGGGGCCTGCACTGGCGAAACATGCGGACGGCTTCGGTTTAGAATAGCCTGAATGGCAAATGGCTTATTATCGGATGCCAAAGAGAAGAGAGAGCCAATCCTGACGGCTGTGCAAAATACGGCCGATGTAGACGTCGCGTCCATCAACACGATAAAAAACCAGATATGGCGAAACGACCAGATACCGATAGCCCTGTGCGACGAACATCGGTTGATCCGTTCGCAAGGCAGCGCCCATATAAGGGGTAGTCTGCAGCCGGCTGATGGAGCTGTCGAAAGCGGATAAAAGCTTCTCTGCCGCAGCGGGGTTTTCCAGACAGACGTAGTCGAAAATCGCATCGAGGTCATCAATGGCCTGTCGGGCATAGCGGATTCGGAAGTCAGCCATTGTGAATCCGCTCCTTCAGGCGTTGCATGACATCTTCATGATTGGCGACGTTGCCTTCGGCGATCTGGCGATCTGCGACAGCGAGCTTCATTTGCAGGCGATACCACGCTTCCCGGCGGCAAAATGCCTCATGGCTCATGACCACAAGATCGTTTTCCCCGTTATTGGTTATGAGAATGGGATCGTCGGTCCGATGACACAGTTCAGAAAAGCCTTTATAGTCCGACCGGATTGCGGTGGACGGTTTTACGGTCAGCACGCTTGGGGTACAGAATTCGCTCATGGATATCATCCTCCTGATATTTATCTATTCGTATTCTATCATGACGAAGACGGAAAATCAAGTACATGAAGCTCCATCTGCCTGCGATCAATGGCTCGGGTGAATGGCCATAGCCGCCGGACGGATCCGGCGGCCATGACAAACTGAACCTGTCTACTCCTTTCCGGCGAGAGAAACATCCTGACAGACATCGTAGTGGCTTCCAGGGAAGCGAGAGCAACAGCTTCTTTACAGCAGGCACCGCTCTTTCTGGTGATGCTCTTCTTCTTGCGCAGCCAGTCATCCGAGGTGTTGCCCGGCGACATCAGTTTGAGAGCAACCTGCAGGCCGGTCAAGCTTGGAGCTGCCGTTCGTACAAGACCTTCTTTTTATAGCTGATCTGTTGAATATCCGAAGCAAAGAGCCTCCCTGCATTGCCGTAAAGCTTTGCAAAGGAGGCGCGGCCCGGAGCATCCATGCGCCAAAGCGAATAGTCGGAATCGTTCGCGTGAGCTAACGACGATGCGGCCATTTTGCAGGACATGCGCTTGCCCTCCTTAAGAATTTCAAGCGCAACCATTTTCATGGATTCAGGATCAACGCTTTCAGCAATCTGACGGCGCAGATGATGTTCGCCTGGAGAGGCTTCCAGTTCGCTGACTTTGTCTGTAAGGAGCGCAAGCTCCCAAAGTCTCTGGTTGATGCGCTTTGCGTTCTTGACAAGGTATTCATCCGCCATTTGCTCAGCGAGTGCGTCCGGGTGATTGATGGCCTGTACATAGAAACGTGCGGATGGATCATTCGCTTTTACAACAGGATCAAAAATAGGGGTTGACCGATTGTAAAAACAGGTTCTGGCCTCTGCTGCAAGCTGATGCTGCATGTAGAACTCCCTGCCATACCATGGAGACGCGCTCTCGTCTGTCTCAGGAACCGGCTTCCCGTCTACCTTCAAAATAACCAGCTTTGTCGCGAGCGATTCGACATTCTGGAGGATCTGTTGAAGCGATCTGCCCTCTGTCGGAAGTATCCGGGAAAGACAATAGCATGGAGCATACAGAGCCTTGCGCACATGGCTGTAGATCCCTGCAAGATCTGCTTTTCCGTTCAGCTCATGGGTAGCTCTATAGCCTGACAATATATAAATGAAGTCCGTTTCGTCGTCATAATAGCTGCGAAGAAGGCAATGGTTCCAATTCTCAAGTTGAAAGGCCAATTCAGGAATGTTCCGATCTGCGAGGAAGGCGAGGATATCAGATTCAGATGCAGGATTCATCATTCGTGTCTCCTTTCAGGGATTTGCGGCGTGCAAAAGCAAGGCGATCTCTGAGAGCGTATCAGGAAGCGGTAGTGTTTCGTTGCCAATATGGTTGAGGGCGCCGATGGATCCGGGCGGACATTCTCGGACGACGCGGCCGGTGTCGTAGTGTAATTCCAGCGTTCCCCTGCTGAAATCCGGAACGATTGTCAGACTGCGGTATGCGGAAGGAGCCTGCGTTTCCGGGTTGTCGAAGACACGCAACAAAACTTCTGCACGCAGTCCGAAGGGACCCGCCACGTTCACCGGCTTATCCAGGTATGCCTCCAAATCCTTTGCCAGGGGACGGAGAACGGAGTCGATCCAGTTGGGAAAGACAAGGGCTCGCTTTTGTTTCTTCAGTTGAGCGATCTGGGCAGAAAGACGGCCCTGCTGCTTTTGCTTGATCTCAATTTTGGCATCCAGTGCATCGCATCGAACAATATAGTCGTGATAAGCCTGATTATATTGGGTACAGTACAGCAATTTTGTGCCTCCTTAAGATAGGTCCGCACAGTTCATTGTTTTTTCTTCGATCCAGTACGCGTTATCAAGTGAGTATTGATCATAGAGACGTTTGTACTCGGAGAGAGTAAGCCTGCTGCCGCCGGGTTGTTTGATGAACTCATGAGCGGTTTCATCTTTGGCGATCAGGCATTCCAGCGCATGACGGGCTGCGTTATATCGTGTGAATATACCCGCACAGCGCACGCCCAGTTCATCATCCACCATGGCTGCGTACACCTGGTCCCCACCCATGGCAAACCCCGAATCGCGCAGGGCCTCTGCAACAGGCGCACTGCTGTTGTGGTATGCAAAGAAGGGGAAATAATCGCCGTTGCTCCATACAAGCTCATCGTTGTAGAGATCTGGATGGTGAGCTACAATGAATTGCAGCGGTGTTCCATCTTCGCGCAATTGCAAAAGCAACAGCGCATCGTTCTCCAGCGCGACGCAGAGATAGTTTGTTTTATGGCTGACAACGATTTTGCCGATATAGCCGGCAAAGGTTCCTTCATGCCCGGACAAGGACATCACCTCCCTGAGGCGCGGCATTCAGGCAGCGTTCCTTTTCTTTTTCCAGCCGCGCAAGGGATTTGACAAATCGCTCCTGCGGAATGGGAGAAAGCAGCCGCATGATTTGTCCGTCGCGCCAACGAATCAGCTCCTCGTTCAGCTGCCCCCAGGTTTGGCGAGAAACACAGACGTCAAAGATCAGATCAAATGTCGCGTTTTGGGAGAGCAGCTCTTTGAGCGCTTTGCCGCTGACAACAGAGCCGTCGGCTGTCAGAATGACGCGAGCGTCGGTTTCCAGCCCGGCAGCGCAGTTGATTTCAAACAGTGCCGCGTCGTCGATGGGGTGAGGAGCGGCGGAGATCACCGGATACGTCAGTTCGCCGCGATGAAACAGGTTCTTTCGCAGCATCAGCCTGCTTTCAACTTCATATCTGTCCGTGTTGTCATTTTCTTTGAGGTACTCCACATCAATAAGCCGGTGATCCCCGATCAGCTCCTCGACCTCCTGAGCGGATATCTTCCGGCTTTCCATACCGGCATTGTACTCCAACCGTTCCCGCTCGCGCTGATTTTTGCGACGGATGTTGTCCGCCCAGTTGCATGCCGCATCATAATGGAGCGTATTCAGGTTGAAGCTGTAGCAGTTGACAGAAAGATACGTCACATTGCCCCGGGTTTTGTCGGGATAGACATGCCATCCGGAGGGTTCTTCAATCAGCCTCCTGGCAAAGGAAGGCAGGTGCAGCTCCATGCCGGATTTGAAGTCTACGGCCGCATCGTATGCGTAGTCATCGGTATAGCGTCCGTCGCATTGGCCCATGTAGATCTGCCCGGACAGGATGGCCTTCCAAACGTGCGGCAATGTCCATTTTTCAGGCGTTTTGATCGGCCTGATCTTGCGGAAAGGAGAAAAGACTCTGGAGGCTTTGAGATCGCTTTTCCAAATGCGGCACTCCATATCAGGCTTTTCTTCACGCACAAAAAACGTATCGTAGACTGCCCGGAACGTATCAAGACCGGCGTGCATCACGTTGGGCGAATACTCGTCTTCCGGCTGGAGAACGATCCTCTTGCAGGTTTTTCCGGGCAGCATGGCGTTGGTGAGATCTGTAATGGCGATACGTTGAGTGCTCACTTCCACATAAGCGTTGATATCCCGAAAATACCCGTCATTCTGTTCCCAGCAGGAAACATCGGAAGAGCGACAGATGGGAATGCCGTCCACAGTGTCATAAGCGGGGAAGAAAACCCCGGATTCGTCGGGCTGACAGGGAGAACGCTGTGGATCGGAGCCGGTCAGCTTTTGAGCAAAAGCCAGATTGGTGTCATTGTGCCTGGCATACCAGCACTTCTTCACGCGGTGATAGCGCCATCCGGCATTGCTGAGCGCAGTCAGCACAGACCTGTCCGGCTTCTCCGGAAAGTACAGTTCCAAGCCGTTGTGTTCCTGATTGATCAGCATTTTGACGCTCATAGTGATGCCCTCCTTGCTTCTCAAGTGGTTCGGCGTACCATTTGCGGTACAGCGTCATATCTCCGGTGATATCGCGTGCAAGAAAGTAGTCGTGATTCTCAATGCTCTGGACTGACGACGGCTTCGCCTCGTATTGAGAAACCGGTTCTGCGCAGTATTCGCCATAATCCCACCGGGCAAGATGCATAAGCGCCTCCTCAGTACATGCAGGAGGCGCTTCCCATTCCGGCAGATGGATTACTTCATAGAGCAGGTAGTCCACTTCGCTTCATCCTTCCTGATACGGCCGGCAATATAGCTTTGGCAGTCCATGGATGCACCTCCCTGCTTTAAACAAACCTGATTTCCAAAGCCGTGTTTTCACCGTTGGTTTTGGCGGCAAACACATCATACCCACCATCGCCATAACCGGACGAACTGAAAAAACCAAGATCGGTAATCCAGGCGTCTCCCTTTCTGACTTGTTCACAGAAGGCAGACCATTGCGCATCAGTAAAGTTAGGCTTGTTGTGGAAGAAACCCGCCAACCCCGCATCGACGCCGATGCTTCCGATTCTCTCCATGGATTTCTGTGGAGGAATGACGCCATTGAGATATATCCCGATGATGCCCACGATATTGGAAATGTGCAGTTCATCATCGATTTCATAAGACTCCCTGTGCCGCCATATGATGCAGGTATATTTGCCGGATTTGATGGGAACGCCGTCCATTCTGCACCAGACATCCCGATCATAACAGGGATCGGTGATGTCCACGCTACGCTGAATGTCCATGACTCCGATCTTTTTTCTTCTCATGACATCTCCTCCTGACTTTTACCGGCTTATGTTTTCCACACTCTTTAGGAGCTCCGTGACCTTTTCCATATTTGTTTTGAACTGCGGCAGGAAGTCCACATTCTGCTGATATGCAAGATACATTTCCGCAAACAGAATGGAGTAAGCCTTGTTCAGAACATCCTCGGGCAGGCTTTTGCATAGCCGATTCATCAGAGGTGAGAGTTCCAGGATCACGTTTTGCCACGCTTGAAACCAGGTGTTGCTTTCCAGCAAATCAAACGAGCTCAGCCATTCGCGGATGGTATGGATCTCATCCTTTCCGCCGCAGGACACAGGCTGAAGAAAAAACTGCATTTCTCCGACACCTTTGCTGGCATCAGCAAAGCGCCCCAGCGGGAACAGCGCACAAACAGTCGGTTTACTGATGTGAATGGAACAGCGATTGCTTTGGAGAAATGGACAATGCTTGTCCCTGCCCACAGCCTTCAGAAGAACAACCGGCAGATGGCTGCCAGTGCCAATGTAGAAGTGGCAGTATCTGTCGATCACATCTTTGGGCGTCATGGAAAGATGTCGGGCAATCCGGAAAAGGTCATAGGGCGAGATAAGAATATCCTCCCGATTGCGGCAGCAGTTTCCACACTGTTTGCAGCGAAAACGGAAGGTGCTGTCCAAATTCAAAGGCTTCCCAATGAGCTTGAAGTAATCCATAACAGCGCCTCCTTTGTGTGTCAGGCAACATTCTCCTGTTCGCTAAAGCGGAAATTGACCTTTTCATAGCCTTCTGGACACTTGTCAGTGACCTCAATGAGGTCGAAAGCCCATGTTCCAACATCATCAAAGCAGGGATGCCCATTGTAATAATCGCCGCCGCCACGATTGTTGCCACAGGCAGTGAGCAGGGGCAAGGGGTTGATGCACCACTTGGAGGCTGCATGGGGATCATATCTTCCATTGATCCACTCGCCCGATTTTGTCCACTGATTGGCAGCGATGTACTCACCGATATGGATATAGCAGCGGCGCGTGTGGTTGACCAGATATGTATCAGTGGATTCCATTGTCAAGATGTTTCTGGGTTCCGGCTTTATTTGCACCTCTTTCCGTTTATCACCCCATGCAGCCTCGTAATACTGCATGAAGTCTTCATGGGGCAGCTTTGCTTCATACGGATCGCCGTATTGCTCGTCGGAATAATCGCCGATCCAGGCGAGACGGCAAGGGCTTTCCCAAAGCAAGGTCAGCACAGCATTCACAAAGTTGTTTCCAATGTAGGAGTGCTCCATGAGCTTGAGTCCATTGTCGTAGGCATGGGAATAAAGCGTGCGGACTGTACCATCTTCTGAAATAAGGGTGGGCATGTAATACTGTCCCATGACGAACCTCCTGTAGATTAAAGTAAGTCAATTTTTGCGCTCAAAAAAATCAGATATGATAGTCCACTGTTCCGCCGAAATAGTAACGTACCCCAGGCCTGGCATGGCGGAGAAAACGGTTCAGCGTGACAAGCCCGGTTTCGTCACAGTCCACATAGAAGCCATATCTGTCATCATAGGCAGTTTCAAGGGCGAACATTTTGGATTCAAGATCGCCCGCGGCAAAAGCCTTCGGTGAAGCGGTGTCGGTGAGCGCTTTGAGCGTATCTGCGAAACCTTCATACTCCTTTTGAAAATATGCGGCATGAAACCCGTCGTGCAGAATAAAGCCGCTTCCATCTTCATCCGAAAAAAACTCGATAAACGATTCGGCGCAGGAGAGCGTGTCCATCAGCCATTCCAGGGAGTTTTCGCGGTCTTCATCTTCGGTCACATAATCCGCAATGCTGTACACGAACCAATGGTCGCCGATGTAATTGTCTTCGGTAATCCGGCAGTCCTTATCAACCGGAAAGCTCTCAATCTGAAAAATTCTGGAATGCATGTTTATCCCTCCATCAACAGTAATTCTACGCAGGAATAGCCTTCCGCCTCACGGCACTTTTCTTCGATCATTTCCATGATGATGCGGCATTCCGAAGCGGTGGGCGCATATGAATGCGGGCCCGAAACCGATGTGTCTGTTTCGATGTAATATTCGAGTTGGACGGTTTTGTATACCGGGCTGTACATGGCATACAGATTGATCCATGCATCGTCGCGATTGCGGGTGTGTGTTCCGAATTTCTCATCCGCCTCAAACAAGAGTTCGATGTAGGCGACGATGCATGGTGGATTCCAGTTGTTATCCACGTCCAGACAGGGATCGATGCTGATATTGTCGCGAGTTATTTCGATCATGAGCCATTCTCCTTAACTCACGGTATGATTGAGTAAATAGGAAGCCTCCGATTCACAGGTGTATTCCAGCGCGTCTACCAGCGAAGCAGCCTCAGGCGGCAGATTCATACGAAGGTCAGCTTTCATCTCTTCGGCGCCGCCGAGAAAACCCCAGCAGGAATCAATTTCTTCTCCGCTCAGATATAGCCGGTAGCCATAGCACTCGCCGCGCAGATAGGTGTCGTAAATTCTGACTTCTGCTTCCAGCACCTCCGTGGCCTGTTGGATGGTTTTGGGCGTAATCTCGCCGTATTCCGCCTGAAGCTTATCCGGCGTGCAGAAGATCCAGCCAACCTGCCCGGAATCCCATGGGCAGGAAAAACCGGATGTGTTCATGGTAATACCGCTGTGATCAAACAGATAAAGAGGGAGGAACACAAAACCATCAATGCTTTCGAGCATGCTTATCAAACCATGTGTCGACATGGCGTGGATTACATCGTAATATGCATCGCTCGAAATGTGCTTGTTCTGCATAAGCTGATCATAGTTGGCAACTTCATACCATTTGCCTTCTCCGCCAAAGCTGCACAGCTCCATCAGGCGCCATCTGCGGTGTTTGCCGTCGTATTCAAGACGCGCTTCACTGTCCCTGCCGGCTTTGATGTATTCAAAAACCTGTTCGGGCTTTTCCTTAAAAAACGTCATGGCCATGTCCTGAAGGAATTCAATCGGATCGGCATAGTCATGCTGGTCTCCCAAATCATACTTGCGGTGCCAGCAGACCATGCGTCCCATATTGGAATAATCCCTGCGGGGATTCAGAGGATCGCTGTCCTCCAGAATCAGGAGCGTATACTTTCCTTCGGTTGCTGCATACATCAACGGCATCTCCTTTCGGTATGTCCTGATGGCCTCAGTATTCCATTGCCGTATTCCAGCCGGGGTTTTGCAGCATATCCCTTGCTTTTTGAAGGGAGGCGCTGCGAAGGTCGATATAAAAGGAATCGTTTCGGGTGATAACCACGCTCCAGGCGATGAGATAGCGCAGTTTCTCGTACCCGATCTCCGTGATGATGATGGCGTCGTCAGGGTGAAGGATTTCGCTCAGCTCTTCGATAAACAGGTCAAAAGACGGCTCGTCATCATCCAACTCATCGGTGTTGTTGCAGGCATTGGGTTGTTCCCAGTTTTCGCAGAGCCCGCTGATAGAATCATGGCAGCCAAAGCCATAGTATATCTCATCGCCAATGGTGCGCTGGAACAAAGAGATCGTATCCTCTCCAGAGCGGGCACTGTCGATGATCTGTTTCAGCCGGCCGGCATCCGTCACACGAAAGTAATTGGTTCGGGTATGACCGTAATAGTTTGCCATCAGAAAGCCTCCTTGCTCATCTCGGGTTCCGGCAGGGGATCCTCTTCAAAGCAGCAGTACCAATTCCACAAGTTCTCCGGGGTGTCGTATTAATCCAGAAAATCGAAGAAATGGTTGTCGCCACGATTGGGACTGTCAGCGTTCATAAGTTCCGACAGATAGTCGGCGTATCCATCCATAAAATTACTTGCAGCATGTTCGTCAATGTCAAATGAATTGCGATAGTCCGCATAGTACAGAGAGCATAAGCAGATTCCCATGCGCAGCCGCCAGAGCATATCCTTCGTCACGGCTTGTCCTCCGCGCAAAATTGCAAATCCCCATCGAGAAATTCGTCATAGCAGGAAGGGCAACAGCCTTCAAAGCCGACATCTCGATGGCTGTCGGCCCAGTCTCGCAGGTATTGACAATAGGCGGCCCAAGTTTCTTTTCCCATATACCTCCTCCATCAATCGCAAAGTCCCCGCAGGTAATTTCGCAGTTCTTTCCACGACGAGAAGTACACTGCTCCATTGGGTGCTTGTGTAAAAAAGCGCAAGGCTCCTTTGTAAGATTCGAGCTTGTCAAAGTACAGTCCGTGCCTACTTGCACGCCGGATCAGCGTTTGCGCGTTATTGCTGAGCCGAAGTATCATCATAGGTTAAGTCCCTCGCAGATGACGGCCGCCTCGCGCAGCACAGCGCGCAGGGCGTCGGCGTAGCTCCGGAAACTTTCCTCCATGATTTTACAGGCGTCCACGTCCAGCAGCTCCGCGTCGTCCAACAGGAGGATTTCGCCTTCTTCTATTTCCATTTCATCAAAGGGAATCCAGAGGATGCCCTCGCGGACAGGCAGAATGAAGCCGCCCGCGGCGCTTCCCTCACTGATGGTGTAGCGCCAGTCCAGTTCGCTGCCATATTTCTCATACTGTTCTTCCCGCAGGTTGGCCAGTGCGCTGTCTGTGCCGCCCTCCTCCCGCAGAAAGGCAATGAGTTCGTTCTTCGTGGGCAAGCTTTCAGGGTCAATCTCCATGTTCATGTAGATCCACATTCGTGTTCCCTTCCTCTCGCAGATAGCAGTAGATATAGCTGTAGTTTCCGAGCTCCGGTGTGCAGCGTATATAGAATGCATAGCGGGCGGTACGCACGCAGTAACCATAATATCGCAGGGAGCCGTCCTCCAACACTGCGGCGGGATACTCTGCGAGATACTTGTACATGCGCGCCCGGTTTCTAAGCAGGGTTTTGCGGAGCTGGCTAACGAGGCTTTGCAATTCTCCGCTGAAGGCGGCGTTGTTGTGCTCTCCGGCGGCGTGCGGGTGCCAGCTTGTCCAAAACTCTTTGCCGCTGCCAAAGTCCATACGGAGATGACCGATGCAGCGGGTTTCGCTGTCGCTCCCGGAATAGAACAGGTCTTTGTTGCCGTTGGGTTGAAGAATGTACTTTAGGGCTGCCACTGGCTATTTTCCTCCCACAAGTATGTATTTTTCTCAGGGCTCCTGTTTGATTTCAAAAACTCCAGCCTGCGATACATATTCCCATGTGCCGCCCAGGCAAGATGCAACTTCTGTACACAGATCGTCGGCCATGTCCTGAAGCGTATCGTAGTCGGAGCTGTTCATATCCGCGCGCTGCAGCTCCATTTCGCTCATCAGTTGAGAGGCGCTTGTTTTTTTCGGCAAATGAAAGCAAACGAGATCGCTGCCCCAGTCCGAGCCTGGGAAATGTAGAATGACGATATGATCTTGCATAATAATCACCATGCCGACCGCTTCGCTCTCGG
>JAHZHX010000037.1 GCA_019420065.1 Clostridiales bacterium
GAGGTTCAGCATCTTGTCAACGCGCCTGTCAATTTCGCCGCGGCTCATCTTTTTAATTTTCAGGCCGAAGGAGATGTTGTCGCGCACGTTCAGATGCGGGAAAAGCGCGTATTTCTGGAAAACGGTGTTGACCCTGCGCTTGTAGGGAGGGATGCTGGTGATGTCTTTTCCCTCGAAAATCACGCGGCCGGAGGAAGGGTACTCAAAACCGCCGATAATGCGCAGCGTAGTGGTTTTCCCGCAGCCGGAGGGCCCCAGCAGCGTGACGAATTCCTTTTTGCGAATATAAAGGTTGATATCCGACAGGACGGTCACACCGTCATACTCTTTGGAGACGTTCTCCAAATGTATCATGCGCGGCTGTTCACTCATGGCGATTTTTCTCCTCAATCATGATTGGTAAAATACTTAAAAGCTGGGCGGGGTGGAAATCCACAGGATCTTGGCCGGGCGCTTGCCCTTGTTGGCGAGATGATGCGGCGCGGTCGGATGGATGCAGAAGCTCCCGCCTGTTTTGACCCGCAGCTTTTCGTCGCCAAGATGCAGCGTCACGCTCCCGGAAAGAACGTAGCCAAACTCCTCGCCTTCATGCGGGGGAAGCTCCTGCGAGCAGCCGCCCGGGCCGATGTTCATCAGAATGGGCTCCATGCTGTTTTTCTGCGCGCTGGGAACAAGCCACAGAATGCTGCCGCGCAGCGTTTCGTCATCCGTTTTTTCGAACATGTCGCCCGGTTCAAAAACGATTTTTTCATCGGCGTCCGCTTCGGAAAAGAAGGTTTTCAGATCGCTGCCGAGGCATTCAAGCATATCGGTCAGCGTGGCGATTGAAGGGGAGGCGAGATCGCGTTCTACCTGCGAAATAAAGCCTTTGCTCAGTTCGCAGCGGCTTGCCATTTCTTCCTGGGTAAGATTGCGCTGGATGCGCAGTCTGCGCAGCCTTTCGCCAATATCCATCATCTATGCGCTCCTTGCCGGCAGTTTAGCGCAGCTAAACTTTTTGTGACACATTCAGGTTTAGGATTACTAAACTTGAATGGCGATATAGATTAAACCATATTCATGTCCGCGTGTCAATACGGTTTTGAAAAAAATTTGTTGATTTTTGCGGTTGTATATGCTAAAATTCTAATGGTCAAAGTAAGTCAGAAAAATTTGACTTTTTCGAGCAAATAAGGAGAGAGAACATGCGCCTTAGCGATACGATTGAACGCTTTATTAAAGAAATGATGCAGGGCGAGCCTCAGGATGGCATCGAATTGAAACGCAACGAGTTGGCGGAATACTTTCATTGTGCGCCGTCGCAGATCAATTATGTGCTTTCCACGCGCTTTACGCCGGATCATGGCTATGTGACTTCATCTCAGCGCGGCGGCGGCGGCTATATCCGCATCGTTCGCATTGTGCGCAGCGAGGAAGAGCATCTGGCCTATCTGCTGAATGAGCGGGTAGGAACGGCGGTAACGGCCAACGAAGCGCAGATTTTGTGCATGCAGCTGGCCGAGCGGGGCATGCTCAGCCGGGATGACGCACTGCTGATGGCCTCGGCAACTTCCAATGCCGCGCTGTCCGTCCCGATGCCGGAAAATCTGAAGGATACGCTGCGCGCCAAGATTCTGCGCAGCATGCTGCTTGCGGCGGCGCAGCGCGGAAATGCGGGAAAGGAGCAAGGGCATGAAGTGTGATGTTTGCGGCCTGCGCCCGGCCAGCGGCGTGATTTCCATGATCAGCAATGGCAAAAGCACAACGCGGCGGATATGCGCGCAGTGCATGGCGCGGCTGCGGCGGCCAAGCGCTTATACGATCCAGATGACATTGCTGGGTACGCTGCCGCAGCAGGAGGATGCGCAGCGCCAATGCCCGGCGTGCGGGCGCAGCGAACGGCAGCTTCGTCTTACTGGGCGCGTGGGCTGTCCGGTTTGCTATCAGACCTTTGCGCCGCTGCTGGAAACGGTGATCGGCCAGCTGGGCAGTGGAAGACGTCAAAGCATGGACGGCGCGGCGGCTGAAGTCTCAAGGCAGGAAGAAAACCGGTTGGATGCGCTGCGCGAGGAAATGTTTCGTGCCGTGAACGCGGAAAATTACGAACGAGCGGCAGAGCTGCGGGATGAAATCCGCGCTTTGCAGGCTGAACAGCGGGGGACGGAAGCATGAAAGACTACTATTTGAATGCCTCCGTAAGTCTGCTGCGTAATTATGAGGATTTGCCATTTGACGCGGCGCGCAGCGCGGAAACTGCGCAACGGGTCAATGAAAGGGCCTCCGTCGCCCTGGAAAACTGCGGGGAAAGCTATCTGTATTTGCCGTATTCTGCTATGAACGATGAAAAAAAGCGCGATCTGCAGCGTCGGCGTTTGCTGCCGGAGCATGCGGCGGACGCGCTTTATGGCGAGACTTATCTGCGCGCGGACGGCAAGGTATGCGTGCAAACGGCGGCAGAGGATCATATCGCGGTTTCGGCATTTTCCGCGGACGCTTCTTTGGAAGCGGCGCTGCGAAACTGCCGCAGTCTGGAAGCGCAATTTAAAAATACCGGCCGCATGGCCTGGAACGAACGGTTTGGGTATCTGACCTGCCTGCCGTGCAATGCCGGGAGCGGTCTGCGCGCTGCGCTTTTGCTGCATTTGCCGGCGACTGCCTTGCTCAAGCATGCGGAAGCGGCGGCAAAGACGGCGGCGCTGGAAGGCTTCACACTGGACGCGATGCAAACGCCGCCTTTGCAGGGAAACGGCCTGTATCTGCTGGAAAACCGCGGCGCACGGGGAACGGAAGAGGAGATCCTTGACGCAATGCAGCGCTTTGCCCGGAAGCTTTGCGAGGACGAAGCGCGTCTGCGGGAAACCGCTCTGGAAAAGCATAACGATCTGATCCGCGATAAGGTGCAGCGCGCATACGGCATAGCCCGCTATGCGCATTTGCTGAGCCAGGAAGAAACGCTATCCTTGTGGTCGGCGCTGACGCTGGGATGCACGTTGGGCATGCGATTTTGCGCGCCGGATGCGCTGGAGGAGATGTGGAACCTGGCCAATTTGCCGGATGAGACAGCGGAGGAGCGGGCGCACGCGGTACAAAAAGCGCCGGATGCGTTTCGCGCCTGGCGTATGCATCACCTGTTGGATGGAGGAAATTGAATGGCGATTTATGCAAAGTTTAATGAGCGCGCGCAGCGCGTGCTTTCAATCGCGCAAAGGGAAGCGCAGGCGATGGGGCATCCGTACGTAGGGACGGAGCATATGCTGCTGGCGCTGATGTGCGAGGCGCGCGACGACGTGCCCGATCTTCCGGAAGGGTTGACCGAAGATGCCGTGCGCTCGGCCATCCGGATTTTTATCGGCAACGGAACAGGTCTGCAAAAAGCGGTGGAGCTAACGCCTCGGGCCAAGAAAATGCTGGAGAACAGCGTGCACGAGGCGCAGCGGCTGGGTCATCCCTATGTGACCAGCGCGCATTTGTGGCTGGCGCTGCTGGGAGAGAGCGAGGGCGTGGCCGCGCGTATTTTGACTACGCCGGGCTGCGACCGCGAACAGCTGCGCAAAAGCGTGCTGAACCGCATTGTCAGGGAACAGGGCCGCGCGCAGCAGACAAGCGAAGAAAAAAACGGCGAGCGCACGGCGCTTGAAACCTTTGGCAGCGATCTGACGCAGCGCGCGCAGAAGGGCGAGCTGGATCCGGTCGTCGGACGCGAAAAGGAAATAGAGCGGATCGTGCAGATCCTTTCCCGCCGCACCAAAAACAACCCGGTATTGATCGGTGAACCGGGGGTCGGCAAAACCGCCGTGGCGGAAGGGCTGGCGCAGCGCATCATTTCCGGCAATATTCCGGAAACGCTGGTAGGGAAACGTCTGGTTTCTTTGGATGTGGGCGCGCTTGTTGCCGGCACAAAGTTTCGCGGCGAGTTTGAGGAGCGCTTGAAAAACATCATGGGAGAGATCGCGCAGGCGGGCGACGTGATTCTGTTCATTGACGAATTGCAGAATATCATCGGCGCGGGAAAAGGCGAAGGCGCTATGGACGCCGCCAATATTCTCAAACCGGCGCTGTCGCGCGGCGAGCTGCAATGCATTGGCGCAACAACGCTGGACGAATATCGCAAAAATATAGAAAAAGATGCGGCGCTGTCGCGCCGATTTCAGCCGGTTACGGTGGAGGAGCCGTCGATCGAGGAAGCGGTGCAGATTCTGCGCGGCTTGCGCGACAAGTATGAGGCGCATCACAAGGTGCATATTACCGATGACGCATTGCAGGCGGCCGTTCACCTTTCTGATCGGTACATTACCGATCGCTATCTGCCCGATAAAGCGGTGGATCTGATGGACGAAGCCGCCTCGCGCGTGCGGATCAAAGCGTTTACGCCGCCGCCCGATCTGAAGGAGCAGCAGCTGCGCCTGGACGGAATCCTGCGCGAGAAGCAGGAAGCAATCGATCATCAGGAGTATGAGCGGGCTGCCCGGCTGCGCGACAGCGAGCATGAGATCCGCACGGAAATTGCCGGAAAGCGTTCGGAATGGGAAAAGAAAAAGTTAAGCGGCAGCGATGTGGTGAACAAGGAGAGCATTGCGCAGGTGGTTGCCGCCTGGACGGGCGTCCCGGTTGAAAAAATGACGGAGAGCGAAAGCGAGCGGCTGCTGCGTCTTGAGGAGATCCTGCACCAGCGTGTGGTAGGGCAGGATGAAGCCGTTTCGGCGGTATCGCGGGCCATCCGTCGGGCACGGGCGGGACTCCAGGATCCAAAACGTCCGATCGGTTCGTTTATTTTCCTGGGGCCGACGGGAGTTGGCAAAACGGAGCTTTGCCGCGCGCTGGGTGAAGTGATGTTTGGGGATGAAAGCGCGCTGATCCGCCTGGATATGAGCGAATATATGGAAAAGCATACGGCGTCGCGCATGGTTGGCGCCCCTCCGGGCTATGTGGGCTATGAAGAGGGAGGGCAGCTGACGGAGGCCGTGCGTCGGAAGCCATACAGCGTTGTGCTGTTTGATGAAATTGAAAAAGCGCATCCCGATGTGTTCAATATGTTGCTGCAAATTTTGGAGGATGGCCGTTTGACGGATAATAATGGCCGGGTGGTCAGCTTCCGCAACTGCGTGATCGTGATGACGAGCAATGCTGGCGCGCATGCAATCAACGATGGTCGTGTGGTTGGCTTCGGCGGCAGCGGCGAAGGCGGATATGAAGGCATGAAAGCGCGCGTAATGGAGGAATTGCGCCGGGTATTCCGGCCGGAATTCCTGAACCGCGTGGACGAAACGGTGGTATTCCATGCGCTGAACCAGGAGGAAATCCGTCAGATTGCCGCGATTATGCTGGGCCAAATGCAAAAAAGGCTGTATGGCTTGGGCGTTGAGCTGACATATGACGAAGCGGCGGTGAGCCTGCTGGCCGACGCGGGATTTGACGCAAAGCTTGGCGCGCGTCCGCTGCGCCGGGCCATTCAGCGGAAAGTGGAGGATGCACTCAGCGAGGAGATTATCGCCGGGCGGCTGAAGCTCGGCGATGCCGTTCACCTCGGCGCGCAGGATGACCGCTTGACGTTTGATAAAAAAGAATAAGCAAAACGCCTCCCGTGAATGCAAAAACGGGAGGCGTTTTGCCGCTGGAAAATATCCGTATCAGTTTTCTGCGTCCCGCATATGTATCAGGGGCGAGGCGTCATGTGTTCAAGCTCGCGCAGACAGCTGCGGCAAATGAGCTTGCCGTGAAAATAGGCAACATCCTGCGCTTCTCCGCAGAATATGCATGCGGGGTGATATTTTTTGAGAATGATGCGGTCATCCTCCATGAAGATTTCAATTTCATCGCGGGTGGAAAGATCCATTACTTTTCGTAATTCGATCGGCAAAACGATCCGGCCCAACTCATCCAGTCTGCGTACGATTCCTGTCGCTTTCATATTGACACCTCCATCTGTTTGCAGTGATAAACTGGAAACAATCTCATTTTATACATATTGGAAGGGAAATGTCAATTGTTTTAGCGAAAACGTCCATTTTTTTACACTGCATTCACAAAATGGACATAACGGAGGGGAAAGATGAGCGCTGCGCTGCTGGTTATGATTACGGTTGGATGCGTTTGCAGTATGCTCAACGGCAGCGTCGGCGCGACCGCGCAGGCGGCGATGCAGGCAGCCGGCGACGCTGTCAGCACTGTGCTCGCGATGATAAGCGGTTTTATGTTTTTCAGCGGCCTGATCCGCATTTTGGAGCGGGCAGGCGTTGTGCGTTTTTTGGTGCGGATGCTTAACCGGCCGCTGCGCTGGTTGTTTGGAAATTCGGTATCTCTGGAAGCGATGCAGGCGATCGCAATGAATCTTTCTGCCAACATGCTTGGCGTGGGCAACGCGGCAACGCCGATGGGGTTGAAAGCAGCTAGGCTCCTGAATCCGGAAGGAATGGAAAAAGCCAATGCGGCTTTGTGTCTGCTGCTGGTGATGAACGCAACCTCGGTGCAGCTGTTCCCTGCCTCGGTTATTGCGCTGCGCGCGGCGGCCGGGAGCGCCGCTCCGGAAGCGATTGTATGGCCTATGCTGGCAGCCAGCGGTGCCTCCACGGCGGTGGGGATCGCGCTGTGCAAAATCTGCGAAAGGGGCCGCGGAAAATGATCTTGTATTTGCTGCTGCTGACGGTGCTGGCGGGCTTTATCCGCGGCGTTGATTTGTTTGACGCATTCGCGGAAGGTGCGAAAGAGGGGCTGGAAAATGCCGTAAATATTATTCCGTGCCTGGCGGCAACGTTGGTTGCCTTGCGCGTTATGGAAGCAAGCGGCGCGCTGACGGCGCTTTGCCGCGCGCTCACGCCGTTGGGAAATCTTTTGCACTTGCCGGCGGAAACGCTGCCGCTGTTTATCCTGCGCCCGCTTTCCGGCTCGGCTTCATTGGCGCTGCTGAGCGAAATATTGCAGAAATACGGCCCGGACAGCCGTATCGGGCTGGTTGCCAGCACCATGATGGGGTCGGGAGAAACGGTATTTTATACCTGCGCGCTGTATTTGGGTGCTGCCGGCGTAAAGAAAAGCCGATATATCATTCCGGCTTCCCTTGCGGGCTGGACGGTAGGATGCGTTGTGGCGGCATATTTTTTTCCGTGATTATGCTTGACTGCCGGGGGAGAACAGTATATATTAAGAGGCGTACCCCGCAAAATGCGGCGGAAAGAGGGAAAACATGTACAGATATACAGTCCAGACCCCGGAAAATGTGCCGCGTATCAGCATAGAAGGTTATTTGCGCAAAGCGTTTCCGCTCCTGTCGCCAAGCGCTGTGCGTGATGCGCTGGCGGCGCGCGACGTTAAGATCAATGGCGCGCGTGCAAAACACGGGGAGCGGGTTCCCGGCAGTGCGGAAGTAACGGTATATACGCCGCAAAAAATGATGATCCCTGTTTTGTATGAGGATGAGCGGTTGCTGGTTGTTGATAAACCGACCGGCGTGAGCGCAGATGAGGATGCGTACGGCAGCGTTACTGTTTTGAAATGGGCGCAGCTGTACGCGGAGGGCAGATACCTTCCCAGGCTTTGTCACAGGCTGGACAATCAAACAAGCGGCGTACTGCTGCTGGCCAAGGATACGGCAACGGAAGAAGCGCTCAAAGAGATGTTTGCCAGGCGCAGCGGAGAAAAGGAATATGCCTGCCTGGTCGCGGGAAGACCGCAGCCCGCCAGCGCGGATTGCTTGGCCTATTTGAAAAAGGATCCCGTTCATGCCTGCGTACAAATCAGCGCGCGGGAATGTGAAGGGGCCAAGCGGATTGAAACGGAGTATGAAACGCTGGAAGGCGGTCGGATAACGCTGCTCAGAGTGCGGCTGCATACGGGGCGCACGCATCAGATCCGTGCGCACCTTGCGTATCTTGGGCATCCGATCCTGGGCGACGATCTGTATGGCGATCGGGCGTTGAATAAACAAACGGGAATGAACCATTTGATGCTCAGCGCCGTGCGCTTAAAAATAGACACATGCGGAAAAATTCCTGAAATTGATGGAAAAGTAATACAAAATTCAAAAGATAAAGAACTAAAGTCTATTTTTGAAAAACTAAGATCAATAGAACTTTAAACGATATTCTAAAATACAAAGAGAAAGCCGGTAAAATCTATGAAGATTAAAATGATTGCTTCCGATGTGGACAGAACATTGCTGCGTACCGATGGCACGCTTGCGCCCGAAACGGTTGAAGCAGTTCGTGCCGCCCAGTCTGCCGGCATTCTTTTTACCATCTGCACGGGAAGATTCCCGGAGTATGGCAGCTTGCTTTTGAGAAACGAAGGGATTGTTTGCCCGATTATCGGCTGCAACGGCGGCGTTCTATGGGACGGAGAAACGAAAACCTTTATGGCAGAGCATGCTCTGCGCTCGGAAGACGCGCTGGAAATCCATCGCATTCTGCAGGAGATCGGTGCGCCATACTATGTGTTTGGCCGGTCGCTGCTCGCTTCCAGCGATGCTGAACACAGGCATCCCTCTCAGCGGCGCTATGGCGGGCAGATGGAAAACGAATATGGCATGCGCTATCCGCTTGGTTTGCAGGCGGTCGCCGAGGCCGTTCGGCAGCCGGTAAACAAAATTCTGGTTTATCATTTTAATGAGACGACCCGTGAAAAACTGATTGCGGAGCTGAGCCGGATAGATGGCATTGCATGGACGTCGTCAGGCCCCGATAATATTGAAATCATGCCTAAAGGGATCAACAAAGGATCGGGCGTGGCGGAAATGGCGGCTATATACGGTATTTCGCTTGAGAATGTGATGACGGCCGGGGATTATGAAAACGACATTCCCATGTTGAGCGCGGCTGGCTGGGGTGTTGCAATGGGAAATGCTCCCGATCATGTAAAGGCGCAGGCCAACTGCGTGACCGATACGAATGATGAAAACGGTCTGGCTAAAGCGATCTGGAAATATGCCTTGCAGGAAGCCTGAAATGCCCGGGCGATAAAAAGAATGCAGGCCTTGAAGCATAAGGCTCTGTTGCCGCTGAACAATAGAAAAAAGAAAAACAGCATAGCGCCAATGGAACAAGATTTAACGCTTTCCGATGGCATGGCGCGCGCATATAATATGAACAACTGCTGCCGCGGGCGTTGGCTTGGCTGAAGGTATAAAATCAGGGATCATTCAGATTAAATCCATTTGCCTTGGCGGCTGATAAGCAACAAAACCGTCCTTTCGATGGCATTCGAAAGGACGGTTTTACAAAGCATTTTCGAAAATCAGGGATTCACAGTTTCCGGCCATGGATAAAAAAAGGTATCCGTTTGTAAATAATCAATTTTGCTGTCAGACAACGCGGTGATTTGCGCGCAAACCGACGCCACATCTTTTTCCCGGATGAGCAGCATCGCATCGACTGCCGTTTGAAATTCGCTGCTTTCCAGTATGACCGGCAGGCTGGAAAGCGCATAACTGAATTTGTCCCATAACGGGTAGGGCACATCAAAAAGCACGCGCGCGGTGCGTTCCATGACGGATACCTGCGCCGCTTCAAGCGCAAGAACGCAGGAATGACTGTAAGCACGCACCAAGCCGCCGGCGCCCAACAGAATGCCGCCAAAATAGCGCGTGACAACAACGCAGCAGTTGACAACGCCGCGGTTTTTCAGCACCTCCATGATGGGCATGCCGGCTGTCCCGCCCGGTTCGCCGTCATCGCTGTATCGCATGATACCGGCATTTTCGCCAATAATGTATGCATAGCAATTATGCGTAGCGTCGCGGTATTGCTCGCGGATGCACTTCAAAAAGGCCAGCGCCTCCTCCTCGCTTTGACAAGGGGAAGCGTGGCCGATAAAACGGCTTTTATTGACGGTATAGCTATCGCTTGCCGTTTTTTTAACGGTTTTATAAGCGGAGAGCGCCATCAGACCAGCAGCAGACGGCAATAGCTCTTTTTGCCCTTGCGAAGCAGTAGGCCGTCGGAAACGATCATGTCGGCGGTGATGACGAAATCGATGTCCGTCACCTTGCTTTCGCCAACAGTCGCGCCGCCCTGCTGCACCAGCTTGCGCGCCTCGCCGCGGCTGGTGCAAAGGCCGCATGCGTTCAGGATGGTGGTCAGGCGACCGTCCGCCTCCAGCATATCCCGCGTGATGTTAAAGGTGGGCACGTCATTGAGCGCGCCGCCGCCGCCAAAGAGGGCGCTGGCTGCCTGCTGCGCTTTGAGCGCTTCTTCCTCGCCATGGACGAGTTTGGTGCATTCGAAGGCCAGTGTTTTTTTGGCTTCGTTGATCTCCTGGCCCTCCAGCGCGCTGAGACGGCGCACTTCATCCATGGGCAGGAAAGTCAACAGCGCCAGGCATTTGCTCACATCGGCGTCAGCAATATTGCGCCAGTATTGATAGAAGTCATAAGGCGAACAGAGGTCGGCGTCCAGCCACAGCGCGCCCTTTTCTGTTTTGCCCATTTTTTTGCCTTCATGGTTCATCAGCAGCCTGAAGGTGCAGGCGTAGGCGTCCTCGCGCTCTTTGCGGCGGATGAGGTCGGCGCCGGAAAGCATGTTGCTCCACTGATCGTCGCCGCCCATTTGCAGCCGGCACCCATGGCGTTTGAAAAGCTGAAGGAAGTCGTAGGACTGCATCAGCATATAGTTGAATTCAAGAAAGGTCAAGCCGCGCTCCAGACGCTGCTTGTAGCACTCCGCCGTCAGCATGCGGTTGACGGAGAACAGCGAGCCAATGTCGCGGATGAAGTTCATGTATCCCAGGTCGCGCAGCCAGTCGGCATTGTTGACCAGCAGCGCCCGGCCGTCGCTGAAATCAATGAAGCGGGAAAGCTGGCTCTTGATGCAGGCAACGTTATGATCGATGGTTTCAACCGTCATCATTTTGCGCATGTCCGTTTTGCCGCTGGGATCGCCGATCATTGCCGTGCCGCCGCCTACCAGGGCGATCGGCTTGTGACCGGCGCGCTGCATATGCGCCATGGCGATGATCGGAATGAAATGGCCAAAATGCAGGCTGGTGGCCGTGGGATCAAAACCAACGTAAAACGGGGTGGATTCGCGCTCAAGCTGCTTGTAGAGGTCGTCTTCAAAGGTAACCTGGGCGATAAATCCGCGTTCTTTGAGCGTGTCGAGAATATGCATGGCAATATTTCCTCCTTAAATAATCGCTTTTTTATTTCAGGCAGTCACGCAGCAGCTCCATGCCGCGCCGAATGGCGGGGATATCTGCGTTGGAAAAATTCAGCCGCAGCGTGTTATCATGTCCGCCGTTGGGATAAAAGTGCGTTCCGGGCACATACGCAACGCCCTTTTCTACGGCCTTGGCAAGCATCCCGGTTGCGTCGACGCCCTCGCGCAGCCAGGCAAAGATGAAAAGGCCGCCTTCCGGCCGGGTGAACCGGCTGATACCGGGGATCGTGGAAAGACCATCGATCATGCAGCGCATCTGCGCCCCATAGCGTTCGCAGGTGGCTGCGACATGCGGAGCAAGGAGATTCTGCCGCAAATAAGCTTCAACGATCGCCTGATTCAGATTGGCCGTATGCAGGTCATCAGACTGTTTGCAGATTACGCATTTGCGCATCAGCTGTGGCTCGCATACCAGAAAGCCGACGCGCAGACCGGGAGAGATGACCTTGGAAAAGCTTCCCATGAGCGCGACTTTGCCGCATTTGTCAAAGGACTTGATGGTCGGCAGCACGGCGCCGGTATAGCGCAGGGAATGATAGGGATCATCCTCCGCGACCAGCAGATCATACTTTTCTGCCAACGCGGCGATTTTTTTGCGGCGATCCAGCGGCATGGTAACGCCGGTAGGGTTTTGAAAGGTGGGGATGGTATACAGCATACGCGGATGATAGCGGCGAATCGCTTCCTCAAGCGCTTCAATACGCAGACCGCTTTCATCGCTTTCTACAGGCACTACCTGTAACTGGTGCAGCTTCATGGCCTGCACCGCGCCTAAAAAGGTCGGATCTTCCGTTAAAATCACATCACCCGGGTCGGTATATGCGTCCAGCAGAAGATTGAAAGCCTGCGTAGAACCGGTAACGGGCAAAATCGTATCAACGGATGCTTTGACAGAAAATTCTTCTTGGATATAAGGAACCAGCGCCTCGCGCAAAGAAGGCAGCCCTTCCGTCATGCCATATTGCAAAAGGTTTTTGCCGTTGGTTTCGATCAGCTGTTTGGAAAGCCCGGCGACGATCTCATCCGGCAGCGCGGCGGGGGAGGGATTGCCGCCGCCGAAGGAAATTACGCCGGGACGGGCGGTCAGCTTGAAAAGCTCCCGGATCGCGCTGCCCGTTATGCCGTCCATGCGCGCCGCGAAGCGCGTATTGTCGCTCATGTGCATTTCTCCTTTCATGAATGAAAAAACCGCCTTTCCGGCCTTAGCCGGAAGGCGGTGAAGCACCACGGTACCACTTCCGTTCGGCAGCGGCTCGCGCGCGCTGCCCTTATCGGGAACATACATTCCCTGGCGCTGTATCCGGCGCACCGGCGCGAACCTACGCAGGCGATAGCCCTTCAGCTGCGTGCTCCCGGGTGTATTCGCCGCGCGCCCCTGCCCGCTTCCACCAAACGCGGACTCTCTTGAAGGGTGCGGGAACGGTTACTTCTCCCGATCAAAGCGATAATATTATAAGTGTCTTTTTATGCCCTGTCAAGCGGAAAATAAGCGGAATTCTCGCAAAGCGAGAGCAATTCCAGCAAAAATGGGTGGATAAACGGTTCTTGCAATGATAGAATGGAGATGCTGATAGCTACGGCAAATGACAAAAGGAGCAATAACAGTATGGAACGCAAATCGATAGGGTCCTTTATAGCGGCGCTGCGCCGTGCCAAGGGAATGACGCAGAAGGAACTGGCCGAGGCGCTGATGGTATCCGATAAAGCGGTCAGCAGGTGGGAGCGGGATGATAGTCTGCCTGATTTGACGCTTTTGCCGGTGATTGCGGATATATTTGATATAACGGTGGATGAACTGCTGCGCGGAGAAAAGAAGCGGGAAAGCGGCGGCGAAGAAGCCAGGCAGGACAGAGGCGGCGATGAGGCGCGCTTGAAAAAACAGACCAAGCGCGCCGTGCGGGCGGCGCTGTCCAAGGTGCGCACGCACAGCATCATTGTGCTGGGCGTGGGGTTCCTGGGCATATTCCTGGCTCTGCTGTGCAATTTTGGTTTTGAACGCGGCTTGCTGGGGCTGGTACTTGGCGTGCTGTGCATGATTGCCGCCGGCGTGCTGGAAGCCATTTGGACGGTAGGGGCATGGGACGCGATGGATCAGGAGGAATATGATCCAAGCCTGGTGCTGACATACCGCAGGACGGTGATTTGCTGGTGCAAGCGCTGCGGGATTGCGCTGGGCGAGATGCTTGCGCTGTGCCTGCCCATGCTGGCGTGCCTTGAGGGAACCTTCTACGGTTTTGTGAATGTATTTGTGGAAGCATCCGATTATTTTGTGATATGCATTTTCACCGCCGTGATTATGGGGGCGTTGATATCCTTGGCGCTGTATTTCATCAACCGTTCTTTGATCGCGCGTGATATTCTGGAAAAATCGTCCAAGCACAGTGCGCATGGCGTGGCGCTTGGATGCCTGAGCGCTGCGGTGGCGATCACTGTGCTGAGCCTTGCGCTCAACGATGCGTCCAATTATGTTCACTATATTACTTATGATAATTTCCCGGAATTTCAGGCGGCGCTGGAAAAGCTGGCGGCGGAAAAGATACGCCTCGGCCAAATGAATGAATACGCGGGGATGGGCAATGCCAGTCATGTGCTTGACGGCGACAGCGTTTATTATGACGAGCAGGGGAAAGAAATTTCATTGGAGGAATATGTCCGCACTTATTATATCCGGCCTGTTTATGATAAAGACGACAATCAGATCGGAGAAATCAACGATTATGGCGTAGCATACTGGAGCTATTCTCCCGATAGGTCGGGTTATCGCTGCTATACCGAACGGGAATACTACGATGCGGTGAATAAAGCGTCCAATGTGCAAAGCCGCCTGCTGTGGCTTTTGCTGCTTGAACCTGTTGCCGCTTATGGCTTGTGGTGGGTGCTATCGAAAATGCGCGGAGGTTCTTCAATGAAAAAGTGACGAATTCCGACAGGAATTTCAAAAAATGCTTGCCTTGGCAGGAATATTCCGCTATAATAAATAAGGTTTGGGTATAATTCTGATTGCGGAGGGAAAATATGAGCACACTGCACGTTCTAAACCACCCCCTGATCATGCACAAGTTGAGCATCATGCGCGACAAAAATACCGGTTCCAAGGCTTTCCGCGAGCTGCTGGATGAGATTGCCATGCTGATGGTTTATGAAGCGGCGCGCGATCTGCCCACCGAGCCTGTCGAGATTGAAACGCCGATCTGCAAAACGACCGTACAGATGCTGTCCGGCAAGCCTATCGGCATCATTCCCATTCTGCGTGCCGGCCTTGGCATGGTGGATGGCATTACAAATTTGATTCCCAATGCGAAAATCGGACATATCGGTCTCTACCGTGATCCTGAAACGCAGCAGCCGGTGGAGTATTATTGCAAACTGCCTACGGACGCCGACCAGCGCGAGCTGTTCGTTGTCGATCCTATGCTGGCGACGGGCGGCAGCGCCTCGGCGGCCATTACGCTTTTGAAACAGCATGGCTGCCGCAATATCCGTCTGCTGAACCTGATCGGCGTGCCCGAGGGCGTGGCGCGCATTCAGAAGGATCATCCCGATGTGGATATTTATGTGGCCGGCATGGACGAGCGCTTGAATGAGCATGCGTATATTGTGCCGGGCTTGGGCGACGCGGGCGACCGTCTGTTTGGTACTAAGTAAAGTGCTGGGCCGCATCAGCGAAAAAGAGATTTGTTCTATGGCCGCGGAGCATGGATTCTCCGCGGCTTATTGCTGTCTGCCGCATCCGGAGGATGGCGTTCCGCCGGAGATTGCCACGATGGTGATCCTTATCAGCGCATATACGCCTGGCGGGAAGCTGGTTGACGCATTTTATCCTGTCAGCAACCGCGCGTATCATCAGGCTTCCGCTATGGCTGAGAAACTGGCGCGGACGACCGGCCGTCCGGCAATGCGGCTGAACAATGTTCGCATAAAGCCTGTATGCAACCGCCTTGCCGCTTTCGGCAGAGGAATGAATACCCTGAATTATTTGACCCATTTTGGATCGCGCTTTTGCATGGAGCTGATTGGCATGGCCGCTGAAACGGAGCAAGGACTGGCATATCAGCCTGGAGTAACGCTTGCATGCGGCCAATGCAAGCGATGCATGCGGGCTTGCCCGACGGGGGCGATTACCGAAGAAGGGTTTGCGCGCGCAAAATGCATCCGCAATTATATGTTCAGCGGCAAAGCGATGCCGGAAGCGTATCGTGACCTGATCGGGACGGAGGAAGGCGCGATGGGCATTGTGGGCTGTGATATCTGCCAACGGGTATGCCCTTATAATGCGCAGGCGGAAGCGGAACGGCAGACGCGAGAAGCATTTTCGATCGAAGAACTGCTGCGATGCACGCCGGAGACGCTGGAGCGCTTTGCGCTGCTTTATGGGAAAAACTATGCCAACCGCAACAGGATTGTTGCGCAGGCGGTACTGGCTGCGGTCAATAGGCGCGATGAAGCATGCTTCCCGCTCATTTTATCCTTGCAGAACAGCCCGTCGCCCCTTGTTGCGGAGCATGCGCGCTGGGCGGCAGCTAAGATTAAGAATTTACAGAATTACTATTAAAAAAATATTACGAAATGTAGTGCAATTATTTCGCAAGTGTGTTATAATCATTCTGTCATCTGGCAGAATGATTCTTTTTGTATGGAGGAAATGCAATGCTGGAACGGGTTTCGGAACGCTCTGCGGCGCAGTCGTTTGGCGCAAAGGCTGGGATGCGTTTGCATGGCGCGCAGAAAGCGCTGGCGCACTGGGCGATTGTGGACGATTATAATAACATTCTGGATATGCACTGCCAGGACGCCCGTCTGCTGCGCTATTTTTCTCAAAAATTTAATCTGCGTGCCTGCGGGATCACCGATGATCCGGAGCGAGCCAAAGCGCTGCGGCAGAATATGCCTGGAGCCGAAATATTCTGCGCCCGCATCACAGACATTCCCTGGCGCAGCGAAGCGTTTGACGCTGTTTTTTATCAAATCAAAAAGACTGAGCCGCTGCCGGAGCTCTCTTTTCTGCAAGAGGCTGCACGGGTGCTCAAGCCCGGCGGACAGATGATGATCGCCATGCAGGGGCTGCCGGAACTGCTCAGCCGCGCCGCGTCTGCGATCGGGATGATGGACGCCGATGACCGTATTACGCCGCACGCGCTGCTCAAGGGCATGGAGAAAGCAGGGTTCAGCGACGTCTCTTACCGTTTGGCGCAGCCGTTTACCGGCATTGTGATGGGATGGAAGCATTTGTAATGCAGGAGGCGAAAATGGAAACCGGGAAAGGGATAAATGTTTCATATGCCGGAAAGAATATAACCGTATTCAATCAGCGCTGCAGGCAATGGCAGCATCCTTACGATTACAGAATACCGCAGAAGGCTACTTTGTCCAGCGCCGGCTGCGGTATATTTTCTATCTGTCATGTAGGGCAATGGCTGACGGGCAGCGTTTTCTCACCGGAAACGCTGGCGGATTTCTCCATGCAGAACGGTGGGCGCGGCGACGACGGGACGGATCGTCCGGCGCTGCTTGCCGCCATGATGGATAAGGGGTTGGCCGCGCAGTTTGGATTTTCCTATGCGGGCGATGGATTGCGCAATGACGTAAATGCGCTGAAGGCATTTCTTCTTGCGCATCGCGGCGCGGCGCTGTGCAACCTGCGGCCAGGGCATATCGTTGCGCTGGTAGACGCTCGGCAGGCAAATGGCGAGACACAGGCGCTGGTGATTGATTCATACAGTGAAACGTTGGACGCGCGCGTCAAACCCAGCGTTTGTGAAGTGGTTGAGGACAGCTTGATCGTTTCCTGCATGCGCAATGACCGCGGCGTGGCGGTTGGGGAACAGAAGCAGTATGCCATGTACTGGGCAGCGCTGGATACCGTGCGCGATTTTAATCTTCTTTTATTGCTTTGAGGAAAGGATGAGGGCATGAACAAGCATCCCGCTCTTCAAAAGATTGCCGCGATTTTGCTGCTGTGCATGGCGGCGTGCGTGATTTGCGTTGCCATTCCCGATACGGCCAAGGCGGATAAGAACATCGTCCGCGTGCTTTTGACGAAGCTGAATGTGACCGACCAGCTGAATGTTTCCATGGACGGCGGTTATACCATTGATAAAATTTCTTTTCAGCGCGGCGCCCGGGTGACGTTATCCTGCGCTACTGGCCGTATCATTGCCTATTATGAAGGAATGGCGTTTGATATGGGTCAGCAGGTTGCGCTGATTCGTCACGACGTAGCGGACGGCAAGGAAAATGGCTTGCGCCTGGGCGGAGGCTACGCGCTTTACTGCGGTGATTTGTATGTGACCACCGATGGCCAGCAGCTGCAATGCGTGCTTCATATTCCCGTTGAAGAATATCTTATGGGGGTCGTTCCCTATGAAATGAGCGATTCTTTCCCTCTGGAGGCGCTCAAGGCGCAGGCCATAGCGGCAAGAACCTATGCGATGCGCAAAACCGGCGGCAGCGGCAGCTATGATCTGGTAGACAATACCAACGATCAGGTGTACCGCGGATATCAAAAGGAAAATGAAAATGCGATTCGCGCGGTGCGGGAAACCGAAGGAGTCTGCGGCTATTACAACGGAAATCTTGCCATGTGCTATTATACTGCCAGCAACGGCGGGCAGGTGGAACTGGTTAAAAATGTGTGGGGGGATGCTGGGGAATACATCACCATGCATGAGGATCCTTATGATGTTGAGAATCCGGAAAGCGTTGTAAAGCGCGTCCGGCTGCCGAAAACGCCGCAGAACGGCATAATCGTAAACCAGGCGTTCACAGACGCGCTGAAGGGCCTGCTGGCCGAGCCGCTGGCTGCGAAAGGCTTTAGCGAAGATGCGGCGGATATGCGTATTGTCGGCATTGAAAGCGTCGGGATGCATACGCCGCAAGGCGGGGCAAATTCGCTTGTCATGACGCAAATGCGTATGTCATTGCGGATTGAGGCCCGCCGCCCGGCGAGCCAGGCTGTGCAGGATGATACGGAAAAAAACCTTTTCGCAATCCCGGAGGACGCGCGGACAGCGAATCCTGCTTCCCCAGCAAATCCTTCCCCGTTCATTGCTTTGGATGAAAGTATTGCCGTGGATGTACCGGTATTCAGCTGTGTGGAACCACTGCTGGGGCTGTCGATCAACGGCGGAAATAATGAAATTATTACGGTAGTGGAAACGGATTCTGCGTTTGAGATCTGTTCCAGACGTTATGGGCACGGGGTTGGCATGAGTCAGCGGGGGGCACAATGGATGGCCGGGCAGTATGGTTGGAACTATGAGCAGATTTTGCGCTTTTACTATCCTGGACTGACATTCAAAAAAGTCAATACGCAGGTAACGCTGCCTACGGCGATTGCCGCCGACTTTCTGACAACGCCGGGCCCAGCGGCAACGCCGACGCCCAGACCCACGCTGATGCCTGCGACTCAGGAGCTGAAGAAAGGGGAATGGCGGGCGAAGGTAACGCAGATTTCGGCGAACTCTTCGCTCAATCTGCGAAGCGCGCCCAGTACCAGCGCGGAGATCCAGCGTGTGCTGTATTACGGCCAGGAACTAATTGTGATCGAACGGCTTGATGATGGCTGGATTCATGTAAAAACCGATGCGGCTGAAGGCTACGTGATGGAAAAATTTGTTGAGGCAATTCAATAAGACGTCCCCCTTCGCTTTTGAGAAAAAGCAAAGGGGGATCTTTCTGGTTATAGCTGGATCATATCGCGGGGCGCGTGATTGAGCGTTTCGCATCCGTCTTCCGTGATGGCGACCAGATCTTCAATCCGCACGCCGAAACGTCCGGGAAGATAGATCCCTGGTTCGATGGAGAAGACCATGCCGGGCTGGGCAACGGCGTCGCTGCTCATGCTTACATCCGGAAACTCATGCACTTCAAGGCCGATGCCATGGCCGGTGCGATGGATAAAGTATGAACCGTATCCTGCGTCTTCAATCACTTTGCGGGCGGCGCGGTCGATCTCGCGCAAAGGTATGCCGGGATACACGGCGCTGCGTCCGGCGGCGTTTGCGGCGCGCACAATATCGTAAACCCGTTTTTGTTCATCGTTTGGCGTGCCCAGGAACACGGTGCGGGTCATATCGCTGCAATAGCTTTTCCAGGTCAAGCCGACGTCGAGAATAACGGAAGCGGGCGCAGAGAGCACGGTCTGATCGCTGATATGATGCGGTTCTGCGCAGTCGGGGCCAAAACAGATTAGAGGCTGAAAGCTCGGCGCGCTTGAACCAAGCGCGGAAGACGCATTGATGTAGTTTTCGGCGGCTTGCAGCTCGGTCATGCCTGCGCTGAGCGTTTGAATAGTCTGCGCAATGGCCTGATCGTTTTTGAGCGAGCTTTCGCGCATGAGCGCCAATTCCTCGCTGTCTTTGCACAGCCGTGCCTGATCGATACATGCGGAACCGACAACGGGAGTTATGTCGCGCCGCGCTTCGAGCAGGCGGATGGTGAAATGACTCGGCCAGTTTTTATCAATACCAAGGCGGCCAGGCAGCAGCGCTTCGGAAAGCAGCGTTATCGGATCCTGGGTATCGTCATATTCATGCAGCGGCAGCGCGGGAGAAGCACGCAGCGCGAACAGGCGGTTGGCATACAGGCCTACCGTACCATCGTCGCGAATATAAAGCGCTACCATACGTTCGCCGGGGAAAATCCATTGGCCGGTAAGGTAAAAAAGCGATGCGGGCGAGGAAACCAGCGTTTGCCGCAGCCCCATGCGCTGCATGCCGGAGATCACGCGGGAAAGACGGGAAGCGTTCATCTTTTTCCTCCGATACGAAGATTTGCGCCTATTGTATCACTGCTGCGGGCAGAAAACAAGCAAACTTTGAAAAACAATGGATTTTATGCTATAATAAAATAAGAAACGGAGGGGAAAAGCGTGGAAATATCACAGCTTTGCCGGATGCAGCGCGCTTATTTTGACAGAGGCGAGACTTTGCAGGTTGATTTTCGTATGAAGACGATTAAAACCCTGCGTGAATGGATCGAGGCGCATACGGATGCCATTTCGCAGGCGCTGCAAGCAGATCTTGGAAAAAGCGCATGCGAGGCATACATGACGGAAATCGGTATGGTTTTGGAAGAAATTTCCTATATGCTGACACACGTGCGCCGTTTCGCGTGCCCCAAGCGTGTCAGAACGCCGCTGGCGCAATTTCTGGCAAGCTCCTACACGCTGCCAAAGCCCTATGGCTGCGTATTGATTATGAGCCCCTGGAATTATCCGTTTTTATTGACCGTCGGCCCGTTGGTCGATGCCCTGGCGGCTGGCAATACCGTCATTATAAAGCCGAGCGCCTATGCGCCGGCTACCAGCCGTCTGCTGGTCGGCATGGCGCGCGAATGCTTTGCCAGCGAACATGTAGCTGTTATCGAAGGTGGACGCAAAGAGAACGCCGCTTTGCTGGAAGAACGTTTTGACGTCATTTTCTTTACCGGCAGCAAGGCCGTGGGACGGCTGGTCATGGAAAAAGCCGCCAGGTACCTAACGCCGGTCATATTGGAGCTGGGCGGGAAAAGCCCCTGTATCGTTGACGAAACGGCCAATATCCGTTTGGCCGCGCGGCGAATTGTATTTGGCAAATATCTCAATGCGGGACAAACATGCGTAGCGCCTGATTATGTACTGGTACAGGAGCGCGTCCGCCGTCCGCTGATTGAAGCGCTTCGCAAGGAAATAACGGCGCAGCTTGGCAAAGAACCGCTGGAGAATCCGGAATATGGCCGGATCGTCAACCAAAAGCACTTTGAAAGATTAACGGCCCTGATAGACGCTGAAAGCGCCGTGTGGGGCGGCGCGCGGGATGCTGCTGCCTTGCGTATTGCCCCGGCGCTGCTTGAATACGCTACCATGGATTCGCCTGCGATGCAGGATGAAATCTTTGGCCCGCTCCTGCCGGTTCTTTCTTTTGAACAGCTTGAAGAAGTGCCGCGCCTGGTTGCTCGGCATCCCACGCCGTTGGCCATGTACATTTTTACACAATCAAGGCAAAATGCGCACTTTCTGCAAAACAGCATTTCCTTTGGCGGCGGCTGCATCAACGATACGGTCATTCATCTGGCCAGCACGCATATGGGGTTTGGCGGCGTGGGGGAAAGCGGCATGGGCAGCTATCATGGCAGAAAGGGATTTGACGCTTTTACGCACTATGCCAGCATTGTCGATAAAAGCACGCTGATTGACCTGCCGATACGGTATCAGCCATATACGAATAAAAAACAGGAACTTATCCGGCGCTTTATGAAATAAGCATATTAAAAAATACCGCCTGTCAAATGATAGGCGGTCAGACCATCGACAAACTCTCGCGAGAAGCGGGAGTTTGTTTTTTAATTGCAAA
>JAHZHX010000038.1:0-4324 GCA_019420065.1 Clostridiales bacterium
AGGAAGTCAACACCCGCAAGATCGACAAGCTCACCGCCGACGCCACCCACGAGTGGGTCATGATTGACGAAGCGGTCGAAGTGACCTGCACCACCGACGGCAAGACCGCCCAGGAACAATGCACCGTCTGCGGCGCGATCAAGGGCGGCAAGGTCATCAAGGCTAAAGGCCATAAAAACAGCACCGAAATTCTGACCGCGGCAACCTGCACTGCCGATGGCAGCAAGCGCATTACCTGCTCCGTATGCGGCAAATCCGAAACCGTAAAGATTCCCGCCCCCGGTCATAAAGGCGAATGGAAAGTGCTCGAAAAGCCTACCGAGAAAAAGGATGGCCTGTCCGTCAAGCTGTGCAAGGTCTGCGGCTTTGAACTGGATCGCAATAATGTGCCTTTCACCAAAATGCTTTACAACAACACAATCTGCGCCTTCGGCCCCGAAACCCGCTCCCTTGTGGGCGGCAAAGACTGGTATCGCGTTACGCCCATCGATCTGTCGCAGGAAGGCATCCACACCTATGACCTGATTGCCTCCAACGCCTATGTGGTAGGCTCCGCCACCGTGACCGTCGCCAACGGCACGCTGACCGTATCCTATCAGCTCAATTCCAAGCAGATCCATGTGCGCAGCGAAGACCTGATCATTTACCCCAACGTTGAGGCGCTGCGTCATCCCACTCCCGCCACGGCCGGCGTATACGCCTTCAACCAGCCCATCGATATCAGCGCCTCCTTTGGTCAGGATACCAAGGTGCTGGTCTCGGTATTCCTGAAAGCCGATTATGACCAGATCGGCGCGGGCGTCTCGGTTTTCCGTCCGGATCAAGCCAAGCTCGACGCGCTGTCCGCACTGATTGACTGACCCTTCAATCCTTATTCATGGAACGGCCCTGCAAGGCCGTTCCTTTTAATTTGTCGGTCATACAGCTTGTTAATGACAAACAAACAAAAATGTGATAGAATATTACATCTGTATTAAGGGAGGGAACGGAAATGCTGCGTGTCGCCAATCTTTCCGTGCCGCTGGGCCAGGACGCCGAGCAGCGCGCGCTGACGCTGGCGCTGAAAAAGCTGCATGTCAGTCGGCAGGCCCTTCTCTCCTGGCGCGTCGCCAAACGCAGTGTTGACGCGCGTGATAAAGGCGACGTTCACTTTGTTTTTGCCATTGATATCGCGCTGCGCTCGGACGAAGCGGCGTTGCTTGCCCGCTTAAAGCCCGGCATGGCCAGTCAGGTAAAGCCGACTCTGCCCCTGTGCCCCGCTCCCGCCGCGCCGCGCGCGCTGCGTCCCGTGGTAGTCGGCATGGGTCCCTGCGGGCTGTTCGCCGCCCTGTATCTGGCCCGGGCCGGGCTGCGCCCCATATGCCTGGAACGCGGGCAGGATGTGGAAGCCCGCGCCGTCACGGTCGCCCGCTTCCAGGCCGGCGAAGCGCTCAATCCCAACTGCAACGTGCAGTTCGGTGAAGGCGGCGCAGGCGCTTTTTCGGACGGTAAGCTCACCACCGGCATCAAGGATCCCCGCTGCCGCCAGGTGCTGGAAACGCTCTGCGCCCATGGCGCGCCAGACAGCATCCTCTATCTGGCGCACCCGCATGTGGGCACGGACCGGCTGCCTGCCGTGGTCGCCTCCATCCGGCGTGAAATCATTGCCTTGGGCGGTGAGGTGCGCTTCGGCGCCCGCCTGTCCGCGCTTGATGCGCGAAACGGCGTGCTGCGCGCCGTCCGCTGGCTGGATGCGCAGGGCGAACAGGAGCTGGCCGCGCGGCAGCTCATCCTGGCAATCGGCCACAGCGCCCGCGACACTTTCCGGATGCTGCATGACGCAGGTATCGCAATGGAGCAAAAGCCGTTCTCCGTCGGCGTGCGTATCGAACATCCGCAGCATTTAATCAACGCGGCGCAGTATGGCGCGGCAGCCGGAAGCCCTTATTTGGGCGCGGCAGAATACCATCTCAGCTGCCGACTGCCCGACGGGCGCGGCGCATATTCATTCTGCATGTGCCCCGGCGGCGAAGTGATTGCCGCCGCCAGCGAAGAAGGCGGCGTATGCACCAACGGTATGAGTCCCTATGCCCGCGACGGCAGGAACGCCAATGCCGCGCTGCTGATAGATGTGCGCACGGACGATTTTCCCTCCGCTCACCCGCTGGCCGGCTTTGACCTCCAGCGTGAATGGGAGCGGCGCGCCTTTGCCGCGGGCGGACGCAACTATCATGCGCCGGCGCAGCGCGTGGAGGATTTTCTCCGCGGCCGCGCAACGGCGCGTTTGGGCGATGTACCCGCTACCTACCGTCCCGGCGTAACTCCGGCAGATCTTGCCGCCGTTTTGCCTGATTTTGCTCTGCGCGGCCTGCGCGTCGGCATCCCTCTGTTTGCGCGGCAGCTGCGCGGTTTCGACCATGCCGACGCCGTGCTTACGGGCGTGGAGGCCCGCTCCTCCAGTCCCGTGCGCATTTCCCGAACCGATACGTTTGAATCCAGCGTCCGCGGCCTGTATCCGGCCGGCGAGGGCGCGGGCTATGCCGGCGGCATCATGAGCGCCGCGGTAGACGGCCTGCGCGCCGCCCAGGCGCTCTCTCAGCAGGAGATATAAGTTATTTCGGAGGTTTTCCATGCAAACGCCCCCTAACGAACCTCAGAATCCCTATACGCAGCGCGGCTTTACCGCCGTGCCCAACGCGGCGCAGCCCGTACCGCAGCAGCAGCCCTATATGCCGCCCGAGCAGCTCCCTTTTCCACAGCAGCCGCAGCCCGGACCGGGGATGCCGCCGCCCTACGTACCGCAGCAGCCTGCCGTCCCTCAGCAGCAGCCAAACGAGTATTATCAGCCTGCTTATCAGCCGCAGCAGCCCGCGCCCTTTCCGGAACAGCAAACGCCCTATCGCGCGCCCAAAACCTATAATTACGGGCGGCTGAACCTGATCCTGGGCCTTGTGATCGGCGCGCTGATGCTGGTGCTGGGCGTTGTGGCCGTATCGCAGCTGGCCGGAAGCAAGCAGCCGCGCACGGCGCGCGTTACGGCGGGCTCTCTGGGCGCCAATTACACGGGCGACGCGCTGATTGTCCGCAACGAGACCATGTATACCCAGGAGAGCATCTCGCAGATCGATTATATCGCCACCGAGGGCACGCAGGTGCGCCGCGGCGACAAGGTCTGCACGGTATACACCTCGGGCTTTAATACCCGTGAATGGAGCACGCTGAGCAGCTACCGCACACAGATCAAGGACTACCAAAAAACGCTGCTGGCAGATACCAACATCGACGCTGACTCGCAGCTGCGCTTCTATAATTCCGCGGTGCTGTCCCGCGCACAGGAAACCCAGGCCATGATCCAGAGCGGCGCCGGAAGCCTGCTGAACCAGGAAACGCTCCTCAGCAACGATATCAAGGAACGCTCCTACTATCTGAAGCAAAAGTATGCCGACGATCAGAAGCTCAGCCGCCTCTACGATGACGAGCAGACGCAGCTGCAGCGTATCGAAACCTGGACCAAACCCTTTGCCGCCGGCGATACCGGGCTGGTCAGCTTCTACATTGACGGCTTTGAGCGCGTGCTCACCGCCTCTACCTACGACTCCTTTTCTCCCAGCGAGGTACGGCAGATGTACAACGGCGTTCTGCCTGCCAGCGCCGCGCTGAGACGCAACGAGGTGGCCGTATACCGCATCGTGCGTCAGGGCGGCTATTCGGTATTGATGCTGTGCTCCGATACGTCTTGGACGCCCACCATCGGCGCTTCCTATGAGCTGCTTGTGGAAAACTTTGACAACACGCACGTTTCCGCCACGGTTGAATCCATTACCCGTTCAGAAGGCGAGCTGCTGGTACGCCTCTCCGTCAGCGCCGACGTTGCGCCCGTGCTGTACATCCGCTCCTGCCATGTGCAGCTTTCGGAAAACATATACAGCCTGACCGTCCCTGCCAATGCCCTGACCAACAGCGAGGGCGAAATTGGCGTGGTCGTGGTGCAAAGCGACGGCAATTACTTCCTGCCGGTCAGCGTTGTCAGCCAGAACGCTCAGGAAGCCCATATTGTGCCGCAGCTGAGCAACATTCTGTCCGAAGGCTCCACGGTGCTTCTGTTCTAAAAAACGGTTGCAATCCTGCGCTGCGAAGTATATAATAAATATGGTATATTGCGCCCGTTTGCCGGGCACGCTTTGAACAGTATCCCTTTATTCAGGAGGAAACATGGCATTTCGTGATATTTTAGACGGCGTTCGCAACTTTTTCGGCCCCAACAATACTTTTTTTAACGGCGCTCGTGAGACTGAAGCGTCTGCCGGAGAAGCTGATTTGTATCCGCCGCAAAATGCCCAGCCCG
>JAHZHX010000038.1:4349-21125 GCA_019420065.1 Clostridiales bacterium
TATACGCAGCAGGCTTCTTATCAGCAAACTTATCAGGGCGCGGCATATACGCAGCCCAATGCATATCAGCCGTCCAGTCAGCCTTACCAGCAGCCGGTTCAGCAGCAGGCGCCTTACCAGCAGCCGCAAGCCTACGCTCAGCCGCAGCAGCAGGTTTACCAGCACTCTCCCCTGCAGCAGGGATACCAGCCGCAGCAAACCGTGGATCAGGCCTATGTGCCGCCGCGGAACCGCCGCGCCGCCCAGCATGCGCAGGAGGCGGAAAATGTCGTCCCATTCCCCGGCGTACAGACCGCGCAGACCGTTGCGGCGCCGCAAGGCATGCAGCCGCCCGTACAGCCTCAGGCTGAAACCGGCATTGCTTTTACTACTTGCATCGTCAACGTCAGCGGAATTGCCGACTGCCGCGAGGCCATCGGCCTTCTGCGCACCGGCAACTGCATCATTGCCGCGCTCGACAGCATTGCCGACCAGGCGGAGCTTCGCCGCTATGTGGATACCCTCAACGGCGCATGTTTTTCCCTGGGATGCAGTATGACGCGCATTTCCGCCCGTGTGGGCGTGTATCTGCTTGCGCCCGCTACCATGCAGGTATATACCGACCCGCGCACCACGCAGATGAATTCCCAGTCCCGCGTGCCGCAGCGCAACCCGCGCAGCGCGCAAAGCCCCTTCCGTCCTCCCTACGCGCAGCAGGGCTTCCAGCCCTATCCGCCGCAGCAGCCGGTATACCAGCAGCCGGTGTATTCCGCGCAGCAGCCCGCGCAGGGCTACTCGCCCGACACCGAATACGGCGACGCAGTCATGTAAGATTCACTTCTGAAAGGAGCTTTCACCCATGTCCATCACCGTACCCATGATCGAAGAAAAAGAGTTCAAAACCAAGGTTCGCGGCTATGATCCGGTGGAAGTTGATGAATTTCTGGATGCGATCTGTGATGAAATGATCGTTATGCAGGAAGAGATCGCCAACCTCCAGGGCCGCCTTGCCCAGGCTTCCCGCAACCTTGCCTATGCGCAGCCCGCGCAGCGTCCGACCCCGGTCGCCCCGACGGTTGACGCCTCTGAAAGCGCCCAGAAGCTGATCGCCAATGCGCAGCGTCTGTATGATGAAACGATTGCCCAGGCCAAGCGCGAGGCAGCCGAGATTGTGGCAAATGCCAGCGCCCAGGCAAGCAGCGACGGCATGCAGGCATTGACCCAGGAGCGCGACGCGCTGCAAAAGCAGGTAGACGAACTGCGCGCAGCCGCCGGCGCTTACCGCGAGCGCCTTCTCTCCGTCATGCAGGAGCAGCGTCAGGCGCTGGATCGTCTTACCGTTGATTGATATGCATTTTGAAAAGCGGACGGCGTTATTGTCGTCCGCTTTTTGAGCACAAAGGAGCTTTGCCATGGATGAGCTGAATCAGGCCGCACAGCAATTAACCGCCTTTTATCATTCGCTGCCGCAGCTGCTGTCCCGGTTGGTGCTGGCCGGCATCGTTATTCTGCTGGGCTTGCTGCTGCTGCGCCTGCTGCGCTCGCTCATCAACAGAAAGCTGCGGCGCAAACCGCTCAAAAACAACCGCACCGTCAAGCAGGCGGAAACGCTGCGTTCGCTGACAAACAGTGTCATCAGTTATCTGATGTACTTTTTCACCGCCATGGTTGTGCTGCGCATTTTCGGTATTGATCTGACCTCACTGTTGGCCGTGGCCGGTATCGGCAGCATTGCCATCGGCTTTGGCGCGCAATCGCTGGTCAAGGATATGATCAGCGGCATGTTTTTGTGGATGGAAGGCAACATTAACGTAGGCGATATCGTAACCGTCGCCGGGCAGAGCGGCAAGGTTGAAACCATCACGCTGCGCACCACCGTACTGCGCGGTACGGATAACTGCCTGTTTGCCATTCCCAACGGCGATATCCGCACCGTCATATGCCGTTCCCGCGGCCGACAGCTGGCGCAGGTCAACGTAACGGTTGCCCACGGGCAAGACCTGTACGCCGCGCAGCAATCCTTGGAGGATGAATGCCTCCTGCTGCAAAAGCAGCTTTCTCTGCCTGACGCTCCCCGCGTTTATCCCGCCATCGCCAGCGACGCCCGCTGCGTCACCATGCGCGTGGAATGCGGCTGCGAGCCGGAAGAAGTATGGGCCATGGAACGGGAAATCCGCCTGCATATGTTTGAACGGCTGCGGCGCGACGGCTTTAAGACCTAATGATGCGCACTCCCCCGCTGTACCTGGACGGGCCAGCGGGGGAGTTTTTTTTTATTTTATCATTGTTTTGAGTCCGTCTTTTACCGGTTGGAAATTATTGGTCAATACGCAGTCAATGCCGATATCGAAATACGCTTTGGCTTCCTCCGCCGTATCCGCCCAGAAAAGATTGCATACCAGCCCATTTGCCTTGGCCTTGTCAATCATCCGCTGCGTCGTAAACCCTTTGCAGAACTGCACCTTCCTGCAGCCATACTCCAGCGCGTGCTCGACGATGCTGTAATTCATATGCCCCTCCAGGCAGCAGCGCGCCATATCGGGCGCAAGCTCGCGCGCCGTCATCAGCACATCCGCCTCGCCGGTGATATAAGCGTGATCGCGACAGCGATACACATCCAACAGATGCAGAATCTTTTCAAAATCCTTGGGATCATACGGCGTCAACGGTCGGTTTTCATACTCGGGCAAAACCTCCTCCACGCCTTCGGGAAGCGGCGGCATGATGACCTCATGCCGGTTATGACGCTGGCCAAGCAGCTGACCGCGCGCCTGCATTCCAGGCGTGCGCGCACGGTTTTTCAGCGGCGATTTAATATGAATATTCAGTACCGTGCGCCCGGCAGCCAAATCCAGCACCTCTTCAAACAGCGGCAGCCGCACGCCGGAAAATGCCGGAGAAAACCGGCTGCCCGCGTCCAGCGCCTTCACCTCTTTGGTCGTCAGTTCCGTAATCAGGCCCGTGCCATCGGTGGTGCGATCAGCCTTTGGATCATGGCACACCACCAGATCGCCATCCTTGTCCGGCCACAAATCCAGCTCAATTTCCTGCGCGCCCATGGACAGCGCCAGCGCAAAGGCAGGCAGCGTATTTTCCGGCGCAATCATATTATACCCGCGATGCGCGCAAAGGCGTGGATAGCCTCCCTCCCGGTCATTGGATTGCCGCATGTCAATCACCTCGTACAGCATATTTACGTTTTCTATTATATCCGTTTCCCCGGTCGTTAGCAAGCCGTTTTATACATCGCAACGCAGTAAATCCGCAAAAGTTTCCCGCCGCACACCCAGCCGGCTCTCGCCGTTGTTCAGTATTACGACCGGCGGACGGCAAATGCGGTTATAATTGGAGGCCATGGAATAGTTGTATGCCCCGGTGCTGAGCACAGCCAGAATATCCCCCGTTCGAATCTGCGGCAGGCGTACATTTTCCTGAATCAGCGCCCCCGTTTCGCAGCAGCGCCCGGTCACCGTAACCACCGTATCCGCCTTTTCATTGGCGCGGTTTGCCAGCATTACCGTATACGGCGCGCCATACAGCGCATAGCGCGGATTATCGCTCATGCCACCGTCCACCACCACATAGCTGCGGTAGTTCTCAATGGTCTTGATCGAACCGGCCGTATAGAGCGTAATTCCCGCGTCCGCCACAATCGAACGGCCCGGTTCCAGCAAAAGCGCAGGGAGCGGCAAAGAGGCCGCGCCGCACAGGCGTTTGAGTTCGGCCGCCAGCGCCGCGATCTCCCCCTCGATATCCACCGCCGTATCGCTCTCCAGATAACGCACGGCAAACCCGCCGCCCAGATTCAGCAGGGTCGGCGCATAGCCCGTCTTCCGGCGCACGCTGCACGCAAAGTCAATCATCATCTGCGCCGCGCGCACAAAGGGCTGACAATCGGCAATTTGCGAACCGATATGGCAGTGATAACCGCGCACATCCAAATGCTCCATGGTCAGCGCCCGCAGCACAAATTCCATTGCCTGGCCAGTTTCAATGGCCATACCGAACTGACAGTCGATCCTGCCGGTATTCACGGCGGCAAAGGTGTGCGGATCGATGCCTGGGGTCAGACGCAGCAATACCTTCTGCCGCAGGCCCCTTTTCCCCGCGGCGGCATTCAGCCGCTCCAGCTCCAGCGGATTATCCACAATAAAATAGCCAACGCCCTGTTCCAGCGCATAATCAATTTCTTCGGGCAGCTTGTTGTTGCCATGGAAAAAGAGTTTTTGCGCCGGAAAGCCCGCCGACAGCGCGGTATAGATCTCGCCCGCGCTTACAGCATCGGCCCCCATGCCTTCTTCCTGCAAAATAGCATACATGCCGCGAAAGCAAAGCGCCTTGCTGGCATACAGCGGCAGGCTCTCCTTGCCCATATACGCGCGCAGCGCCCGCACATAACGCCGGCAATTTTCGCGCACGCGCGCCTCGTCCAGCAAATAGGCCGGCGTTCCGTAACGCTCCGCCAGGCTGACCACATCCTGGCCGGCAAAATACAGGCGCCCTTCCGCGCCCACAGTCAAATTGGCATGCAGCATCTCTGCCCTTCCTCCATTTCTTCCGCGGCGCATACGGCACACAGATCCCATTCAGTATAGCATACTTTGCAAGCATTTCCTGCATTTATGATGTTTTTTCCACATTAAAAGAGCGCCGTTCTTCGTAAAAATGAAGGACGGCGCCGTTGAATCATTCATTTTACCAAAATAGGCTCAGGCCCGTCGTTACCAGCCAAAGCGCGGCAAATATCAGCGTTGCCATGCCGCGAATGCGCTCAATCGGCGTATCCTGCGCGGCTGGCTCCGCCGCGGCCTTGCGGCGCAGAATAAGATTCGCCGCCCAGCAGATAATCAGCAGCAAAAAACCGTAGGAGGTCACCTGCTGCGGACAAAGGCCGCATAAATACAGCACGTTCAGCACCGCGGCGATCGCGCAGGAAGCAAGAATGCCCCAGCGCATCAGTTTTTCCATAGGAACGTTCTCTCCTTCCATCCGGCCACCGTCTCTACCTTAATCAAATTCGTGTTGCCTGATTTGCCATTGATCTGTCCACCTGTCACCACCACGTTGTCGCCGCTGCGCAGCTCCAGCGCCTGTTTGGCGCTTTCCACCGCGCAATAGAACATCACATCAATGGAATTGAAGGCGCGGGAGAGAATCGGCGTTACACCCCAGGACAAGGCCAGCTTACGCCAGACCTTTTGCTCCGTCGTCATGCCGATAATATCCACCGGACAGCGGAAGCGGCTCACCATCCGCGCCGTAACGCCGCTCATGGAACACACCACAATGCATTTGGCTTGAACATCCACCGCCATGGCGCAGGCCGCGTGCGAAATAGCGTCCAGATTGCTGCGAATCTGGAAATCCGTATTCATAAAGCGTTTGCGGTAATTGATGGTTGTCTCGGTATAGGCGGCAATCTCGGCCATATTCCGTACAGCCTGCACCGGATACTGACCGGCCGCCGATTCGCCCGAGAGCATGACCGCAGAGCTGCCGTCATACACGGCATTGGCCACATCCGATATTTCCGCGCGCGTCGGACGCGGATTATGAATCATGGATTCCAGCATCTCGGTCGCCGTGATGACCCGCTTGCCCAGCAAACGGCACTTGGTAATCAAATGCTTCTGTACGGCCGGAACCTCCACATAAGGGATTTCCACGCCCAGATCGCCGCGCGCCACCATAATACCGTCGCACTGCTCGCAGATTTCTTCAATATGATCTACGCCGGCGCGGTTTTCAATTTTGGCAATCACGTCAATCGCGTCTCCGCCATGCGCATGCAGAAAATCCTTCACGTCCTTTACGTCCTGCTTGCCCGATACAAAAGAGGCGGCAATAAAATCCACATCATTCTCAATGCCAAAGAGCAGATCGCTCTTGTCCTGCTCGGACAGATACGGCCCCGACAGCGTCTTATTGGGAAAGCTCATGCTTTTGCGGTTGCTCATTTCCCCGCCGGTCATCACCCGGCACACCACGTCGCTGCCGCAAATCCGGCACACCTCAAACGCCACCAGCCCGTTGTTGACCAGAATGCGGTCGCCCACCGCCACGTCTTTGGGCAGGTTTTTGTGCGTTACCGAAACGCGCGTTTCATCGCCCTCCACCTCGTCGGCGGTAAATATGAACTCCGCGCCGGTTTCCACCCGCACCTTGCCCTCCCGGAAGGTTTTGATACGGTATTCCGGCCCCTTGGTATCCAGCATAATGGCAATGGGCAGGCCCAGCTTTTCCCGCACGCGGCGGATCAAATCAATTTTTCGCTGATGCTCTTCATGCGTTCCGTGAGAAAAATTCAGCCGCGCCACATTCATGCCCGCCAGACACATCTGCTCCAGAATCTCCTCCGTCTCGCTGGCCGGGCCGATAGTACAGATGATCTTTGTTTTTCTCATTGTCATCCCTCCGCGATTAGATTTCGCCGGTCAGCTCCTCCATGGTCACAGCGCCGTTTTCCAGCGCCAGCCGCTTGATTTCATCATATATGCCGGCAAAGGTCAATTCCATATACGGCCCCACATACAGCACATGAAGAATGTTCATCGTCAAGGCAGAGACCAGCTCCCAGCCCACAAAGCTGAGCATGGCAATAAACAGATCCATTTTATGGCCGTACATCATGCGCTCGGAAATACGGCTCGCCTCCATGGCTGGCACATGGGGATACTCCGCCAAGATATAGGGTGTAAGCGCATACGCCAATGCCTTGATAATGCCCGGAATCACGAACAAAAGCGTATACAGGAACGTTTTGACCCTGACCCAGAGCATACCGCCCATGTTGCGCAAGAAGCTTTCATCAAACATGGACGTAAACAGCTCAGTCACCGACAGCGTACCGCCCTGCCACACGCGCAGGAAAAAGCCGCTCGCCGCCACGGTAATCACGCCGCTGACCAGGATATTGAGCAAACCTACCGACAGCATGCCCAGCGCCAAATTGCACAAAAGCACCGCCAGCGTAACGCCCACCAGCACACCGCGCTGCCGGTACAGCGCCTGCTTTGCCTCCGCCTTGATCGCAACTCTGTCAAATGTATACATCATGCATCATCCTATCTCAAGCAAGAATGTTTTCGCCGTTGACAAATACCGCTTTGATTTGGGTGCTGACTTCAAAGGGATCGCCGTCGCAAAGCACGATATCGGCGTCCTTGCCGCATTCCAGCGAGCCTACACGGTCCTCGATCCCCGCATGCCGCGCCGGGTTGATGGTAATGGCCTGGAGCGCGTCAAAGGGATCCATGCCGCTCTTGACCGCAAGCCCGGCGCACAGCGGCAGGTACTGCTGCGGGATCACGTCGGCGTCGGTAATGATGCTCACCTGCACGCCCGCCCGCGCCAGCACGCCGGGAGTGGTAAAGCTCATATTGCGCAGCTCCCATTTGGAGGCGTCGCTCAGCGACGGCCCTACCGCGCAGGGGTATCCCTCTCTGGCCAGATCTTCGGCAATCAGATGTCCCTCGGTCACATGCTCCAGCGTCAGCTTCACATTGAATTCCTTGGCAATACGGATCGCCGTATAGATATCCTCCGTGGCATGGGCATGGGCTTTCAGCGGCAGCTCGCCGCGGATGACCGGGCGCAGCGCTTCCAGCTTCATGTCAAAGGGCGGCAGTTTGCTTTCATCCTCGCCCGCCAGCTCAATTTTGCGATTGTATTCGCGCGCCTTGAACAGCATCTCGCGCAGCTTGGCAGCCGTGGTCATGCGGCTGGAATCACACTTGTCACGGTAGCAGCGCTTGGGATTTTCGCCAAAGGCGCACTTCATGGCAATCGGGTCCTTCACGACCATGTCGTCGGCGCGGCGCCCCACCGTTTTGACCGCCACAAAGGTGCCTCCCAGCACGTTGGCGCTGCCAGGGCCGGTACATACCGTGGTCACGCCCGCCTTGGCGGCCGCTTCCAGCGAAGGCTGCATGGGCTTGAAGCCATCAATGCCGCGCAGATGCGGCGTCACAATATCATTATGCTCGTTGTAGTCCGTCCCCTCATAGCCAATACCATAGCCTGCCAGGCCGATATGCGTATGCGCGTCAACAAACCCGGCATATGCCCGCAGGCCGGCGGCGTTCACCACCTGCGCATCCTGGCATTCGATGGACTCGGCAATATGGGTAATTTTCCCGTTCTCAATCAGAATATCCGCCGTATAAGGCGTCCGGTGCACGCTGTCATACACGCGCGCGTTTTGGATCAATGTTTTCATCGTTCTCTCCTAATTATCGTTTCTTTAGCCAGCGTGCCGCCAGCTCGATCCACGCCGCATATTCCGGATGGATCAGCTCGCTGCCGCAAGCCAGCGCTTCCTCGGTGGCCAGCGACATGCCGTGCCGCCCGTGCGCGTACAGATGCATTTCGCAATCGACCCGCGCGCGGCGCAGCGCCGCGGCAAACAGCAAACTGTTCTCCACCGGCACGCTTGCGTCGTCCCAGGTATGCCACAAAAATGCGGGCGGCGTTTGTTCGCTCACCAGCGTTTCCAGCGATACCGCGCCGCGCAATTCCTCATAACGCTCGCCCAGCAATTCATGAAAGGAACCATGGTGCGCATGCTCTCCCGACGTAATCACCGGATAGCAAAGGATCATGGCGTCGGGACGGCAGGCTTCTCCCCAGGGCAGCGTCTGCCAGCGCACGCCCAGATGCGCCGCGGCATGTCCGCCCGCGGAAAAACCCATCACGGCAATCCTGTTTTCGTCGCACAGCCATTCTTCCGCATGCGCGCGGGCATAGGCCACCGCCTCGCCCGCCTCCATCAGCGCCTGCGGGTAGCGCGCAGGCGCTACCGAATATTCCACGATCACCGTTTGAATCCCCAGGCTCAGCAGGCGCAGCGCTACCGGCTCTGCTTCCCGGGGCGCGCGCTTCACATAGCCGCCGCCGGGAAAAAGCATCACCAGCGGGCGGCGGCGCGTATCCTCCACCGCCTGATTATCGGTCAAATACGTTACCAACTGCACGCCGGTCTGCGGCAGCACAATTTTTTCATGGCGCATAGGCAGCCTTCCTTCATTACAGCTCCTTCAGCCAGCGCACCGCCATATCGATCCAACCGGCATGCGTAGCCAAAGGTCCCTTTTTCAATCCCGCGCAGGCCTCGTCATTGCTCAGCGACAGGCCGTGCTCGCCCTTTTGATAAATATGCAGCTCAAAAGGCACGCCCGCTTTGCGCAGCGCGGAAGCAAGCAGCAGGCAGTTTTCCACCGGCAGCAGCTGATCCTCCAGCGTCTGCCAGATAAAGGCAGGCGGCGTTTGCTCGTTCACGTGCTTTTCGATGGAAACGGTATCCAGCAATTCGTCGTAGCGTTCCCCCAGCAAACGGCGGAAGGAATTATCGTGCCGGAACTCGCCGCTGGTAATCACGGGATAGCCCAGGATCATCGCGTCGGGACGGCAGGCACGGCCCCATTCCATCTCCTGCCAGAAAACGCCTGCCGTCGCCGCTTCGTGTCCGCCGGCGGAAAAGCCCATCACGGCAATCTTGTTTTCGTCGCACAGCCATTCCTCCGCGTGCGCGCGGGCATAGGCCACCGCCTCGCCCAGCTCGTTGCGCGCCGTCGGCCACACGGCCGGCATGACCGAATAATTGACCACGACCGCCTGCACGCCCAGGCTCAAAAGGCGCAGCGCTACCGGCTCGTTTTCGCGGGGAACGCGCCTCTGATAGCCCCCGCCCGGGCAGATCAGCACCAGCGGCCGGCGGCGCGTTTCTTCCACCGCCTGATTATCCATAAGATAGGTCGTGATCGTCACGCCCGTGCGCGGCAGCGTAATGGTCTGATGAATCATCTGTAACAACTCCTTTTATCAGTCGATAAAGTCAAACTGCATGTCCTTGATCTGTACGGTGTCGCCCTCGCCCGCGCCCGCCTTGCGCAGCGCGTCGATCACGCCGGTTCGGCGCAGCGTCAGATGGAACCATTTCAGACTGTCGCTGTCCTCAAAGTTCACGCTGTCGATCAGCCGCTGCATCGCGCTGCCCTCCACAATGTAAATACCGTCCTCCCGGCGTACCGTATAGCCGGAAAGGTCGGGCAGATCATCCAGGAATTCCTCCTGCTCGTAGGGGGCAACAGGCGGCAGCTCGCTCAGCTTGTCCGCCACGGCGGAAAGTAGCGCGTCAAAGCCAGCGCGCGTCGCCGCGGAAACGGGATACACCGGCACGTTGGGATACCGCTCCCTGAACATCTCCAGATATTCTTCCCCGTCCGGCAGATCCATCTTATTGGCGGCCACAATCTGCGGGCGGTTCTGCAAATCGCCATAGCGGGACAGTTCCAGATTGATGGCGGCAAAATCCTCCAGAGGATCGCGCCCCTCGCTGCCCGCCATGTCCAGCACATGGATCAGCAGGCGCGTGCGCTCCACATGGCGCAAAAAGTCATGCCCCAGCCCCGCGCCATCCGACGCGCCCTCCACCAGTCCAGGAATATCCGCCAGCACAAAATCCTGCCCGTGACGACGCACAATGCCCAGATTGGGCGTGAGCGTCGTAAAATGGTAGTTGGCAATCTTGGGCTGCGCCCGCGTGACCACGGAAAGAATGGTGCTCTTGCCCACATTGGGGAAGCCTACCAGCCCGACGTCCGCAATCGTTTTCAGCTCCAGCGTGAACTTAAACGCCTGCGTCTGTACGCCCGGCTTGGCAAAATTGGGCGCCTGGCGGGTCGGCGTGGCAAAATGCGCGTTGCCCCAGCCGCCGCGGCCGCCGTGCAGCAGCACGCGTTCCTGACCCTTGCTGAACATATCAGCCACTACCCGGCCATCCTCGCCGCGCACCACCGTGCCCACCGGTACCTTAACCACCAGGTCTTCGCCGTTTTTGCCCGTGCAGCGGCCGCTGCGGCCGTCCTCGCCGTTTTCGGCAAAATATTTGGCCTTAAAGCGGAAATCCAGCAGCGTATGCATATTGCCATCCGCCAGCAGGATCACGCTGCCGCCCTGGCCGCCGTCGCCGCCATCCGGGCCGCCGTTAAGCACGAACTTTTCCCGATGGAAGGACACGCAGCCATTGCCGCCGTTGCCCGCCTTGGCGGCAAACGGCGCTTTATCCACAAACAATGCCATGCTTTTACTCCTTTTTGCCGTTTTCAGGCGCCAGACGCTCGCAGCCCCACAGCACCAGCACGCCGATCAGCATGGCCAGCACGCCCGCCAGATCCACGCGGCCAAAGCCCGGAAATACGCAGCCGATCGATCCCAGCACAAAGCCAAAAATGGCCGCATAGGTGACTGCCGGATATTTGGCGAGCAAATACTTAATCAGCTTGGAGCAGAACACCAGCCCCAGCAGCACGCCAATGCCAAAGGGCACCAGCGTGGGCAGGGCGCTGAGCGTGCCCGCGCCAATGGGCGTCAGGCTGGCGACCGCTGCCATCAGCGATCCGTACACGCCGATAAGCAGCATCACAAAGGAGCCGGAAATGCCCGGAATAATCATGGTCGAAGCGGCAATCGCGCCATAGACCACCATCAAGAGCATCTGCCCCACGTGGGCCTTGGCCAGCGTCGCGCCCGTGGCCGCGGCCTCCTTTGCCGCCTCGTTATCCCCCGAAAGGATCATGGGGATCATAATGGCAAAGCCCGCCAGCATGGCAATCACCGTGGCCGGCGTAACGGATACTTTTGTTCCCTTGCCGCCCGGCTGAAACGCGCTTTTGACCAGCATCGGCAAGCTGCCCAGGATCACGCCGATAAAGAACATGGCCGCCTGCGCCGGATAACGCTCCAGCACCCAGTGCATCAGCTTGCCAAAGGCCAGAATGCCTATCACCAGGCCCGCGCCAAAGGTACACAGGAACTTCCACTCTTTTTTAATGTTATGAATCGGATCGGACAGAATACCGATCAAGCGCTCGTATACGCCAAAGACCACCGCCATCGTTCCGCCCGATACACCGGGGATCACGTTGGCCATTCCAAATACGACGCCCGCCAGAACGAAGTAAAAAAGCTGCATTGTTGTAATCTCCTTGCTTGGTTTGGCGCCTATAAGCGCCTATGATAAAGTATACCTTATAATTGGAAAAAAGTACAGCCTTCACGTTATAAAAAGCCGCGCATACGCAAAAGCTTTACATTTTTTCAAATTGCTGTATAATCATGCTGGATGTAACTATACACAGGAGGTCCCCATCATGACGGACATGGAGCAGCGCGCCGCAGCCCGGGAGTTTGCCGCGTATTGGCAAAACCACGGAGACGAAAAGCAGGAAACGTCTCTTTTCTGGCTGACGCTCTTGCAGAAGGTGCTGGGCGCCCAGGATGCGGACAAGCTGATCGCCTTCGAGGTGCCGGTCAAGTTAGGGCATGTGAGCTTCATCGACGCTTTTATTGCCGAAAACCGCGTGCTGATCGAGCAGAAGGGCAGCGAAATTGACCTGCGCAAGGGCTACAGGCAGTCGGACGGTTCCATGCTCACGCCCTTTCAGCAGGCGCGCCGCTATGCCGGATATCTGCCCCATGACCAGAATCCGCGCTGGATCGTGGTGTGCAACTTCCGGGAGTTCCATATTCACGACATGAACCGCCCCAACGACACGCCCGACGTGATCCTGCTGTCCGAGCTGGAGCATGAATACCACCGTCTGGCATTCCTGGCAAAGCGCACGGACGCGACGCTCCAGCGCGAGATGGAGCTGTCCATTCAGGCAGGCGAGCTGGTGGGCAAGCTCTACGACGCGTTCCAAAAACGCTACATCCACCCCGAAAACGCCTCCTCCCTCAAAAGCCTCAACGAGCTGTGCGTGCGGCTGGTGTTCTGCCTGTACGCCGAGGACGCGGGCATTTTTGGCGGGCGCAACATGTTCCATGATTATATCAGGTCTGCGGGCGTGAAGCGGGCGCGGCAGGCGCTCATCGACCTGTTCCGCGTGCTGGATACGCCCACAGACGAGCGCGATCCTTATATAGATGAAGACCTGGCTGCCTTCCCCTATGTGAACGGCGGCCTGTTCCGCAACGAGAATATCGAAATTCCTCAGTTCAACGAGGAAATCTTTGATACCCTGCTTGCCAAGGCCAGCGGCAATTTTGACTGGAGCCGCATCAGCCCGACCATCTTCGGCGCGGTGTTTGAAAGCACCCTGAACCCCGAAACCCGCCGCAGCGGCGGCATGCACTACACCTCCATCGAGAACATCCACAAGGTGATCGACCCGCTGTTCCTGGACGGTCTGCGCAAGGAGCTATCGGACATTCAGGCGATCGGCGTAGTGCGTGCCCGCACCGATCGCTTGAAGGCTTTCCAGGAAAAGTTAGCGGGGCTGACCTTCCTCGATCCGGCCTGCGGCAGCGGCAACTTCCTGACGGAAACCTACATTTCCCTGCGGCGGCTGGAAAACGAGGTCATCCGCAGCCTGATTGACGCGCAGAAGGGCGCAGCCGCGGGCCAGATCATGATGGGTCTGGAGGGCGAATTGACCCCCATCATGGTCAGCATCCAGCAGTTCTACGGGATCGAAATCAACGACTTTGCCGCCACCGTGGCCAAGACCGCGCTGTGGATTGCGGAATCGCAAATGATGAAGCAGACCGAAGACATCGTCCACATGAACCTGAACTTTTTGCCGCTGAAAACCTATGTCAACATTGTGGAGGGCAACGCCCTGCGCGTGGACTGGGCGGAGGTCGTGCCCAAGAACAGGCTGAATTACATCATGGGGAACCCGCCGTTTGTGGGCTACTCCCTGCAAAGCAAATCCCAGAAGGATGACATTCTGCGCATCTATGTGGACGAAAAGGGCAAGCCCTACAAGACCGCAGGCAAAATTGACTATGTGGCGGGCTGGTACTTCAAGGCGGCACAGCTCATGCAGAATACCGGCATCCGCGCCGCCTTTGTATCGACGAACTCCATCACCCAGGGAGAACAGGTTGCGGGCGTATGGAAGCCGCTGTATGACCGTTTCGGCATTCATATTGATTTTGCCCATCGCACCTTCCGATGGGATAGCGAAGCCAGCCTGAAAGCACACGTGCATTGCGTGATTGTTGGGTTTAGCTCTGCACCTGATGAAAAACCAAAGCAGTTGTATAGCAATGACCACATGCTTTTGGTCGATAACATCAATCCCTATCTTGTGGACGCTGATACCATATTCATTGAAGCAATAAGTAAACCACTGGCAGATGTTGCGCAGTTGATGAACGGTGGCAAGCCCACAGAAGGTGGAAATCTGATTCTGACCAAAGAAGAAAAAGATACATTGCTGGCAGTAGAGCCGCAAGCTAAAGCATTTATTCGTCCATATATGATGGGAAAAGACTTTATTGACCGTAAGCCAAGGTACTGTCTTTGGATGGTCAAGGCGAACCCTGCTTTACTGCGTAAATGTCCTCTGGTAATGAAGCGTATAGAAAATGTGCGCGAATACCGATTGGCAAGTTCCAAGGAAGCAACACGGAAAAAAGCTGCTACACCTATGCTATTTGATGAAGTAAGGGAATGCGCAACCGATTATGTGGCAATTCCAAAGGTTTCATCCGAGAATAGACGATATATACCCATTGACTATCTTAGTCGGGAGGTCATTCCTGGTGATAGCGTCTTTATGATGCCAGATTCCACTCCATATCATTTTGGTATACTGACCTCTAATGTACACATGGCCTGGATGCGTACAGTCTGTGGCAGGATGAAGAGCGACTACCGCTACTCCAACACCATCGTTTACAACAACTTTCCCTGGCCTTCGCCCACCGACGCGCAAAAAGCCAAAATCGAAGAAACCGCGCAAGCCATCCTGGATGCGCGCGCTCTCTATCCCGATTGTTCGCTTGCCGACCTCTACGATGAAGTCACCATGCCTCCGGAACTGCGTAAAGCCCACCAGCAAAACGACAAAGCTGTCATGCAGGCTTATGGCTTCTGGGGCAATGTCAAAACCGAAAGCGACTGCGTAGCGCGGCTGATGGAGATGTATGCAAAGATGACAAAGTAAAGGAGACTATATGGAGATAAACTTCTTGATAAATCCAACGGCAGATAATACGATTTGGGTAGAAATTGGTTTGGTAGCTTTCGGCGCTGTGCTTGGTTTTCTATTGAGCATTCTTACAACAATGGTAACCAAAGCTATGGATAAGCGCGGAAAACTTCAATTCTACTATAGACTGATTAGGCCAAATGAGCCTCTTTCATTTTCTAAGAACGGCTTTATAATAGTGTGGTTCGAATTTCTGAACACATCAAATACCACCCATGTCATTCGTGATGTATGCCTTTATCTTTATAAGAATAACAAAAAAGTTGAACGATCGCTACAGATACAGCGTGCTGAGACAGAAAAAGAGCGCGGAGGTGAGATTGTCAAGGAAACTATTCATCAATATGGTGGGGAGAAAAATTCCTATTCTTTTGTTCTCCCTCCTATAAACATTCAAAAGCAAGAATGTAGCTACATATGTCTTGCTGTATCTCAAGAAAAAGAGCAGGCATCCTTTGATGAAATTCGCGTGGGCTACTATGACGAAAAAAACTCGTTTTGGGAAGCACCTCTTTGTGAGTTTCCAGACGGATGTCGTTGTAAAGAACTTGAGTATTCTCAAGAACAGAAGCTGCTGATTTTTAAAAAAAGCGATAAGTAAAACTAAGTACTGCAAATGACATAAAAGTATATCGCACAACACTGGACGCTGAAAAATGGTCATTTTTCAAACTAACCCTTTACAAACGCCCCTTTTTCCCGTATAATAAACCCGTTATACGGCAATGACGGAGAACGCTTTTCCTCCGCGCGCGCAGAGAGCCGCCCGCATGGTGCAAGGGCGGAGGCGCTGGGAAAGGCCGCTCGCTCCCAAGCCTGCGGATTGAACGGCCCCTGGCCCAATAGACCGCACGGGCGCGCCCGCTACAGCGCTTCAAGCGGCGGCATATTATTGCCGCAAGCAAAGTGGTACCGCGAAACAGCCGTTTCGTCTTTGTAAAAGACGAAACGGTTTATTTGATGTGAGGAGGCTTTCCATGCGCGAGATTCCCATCTACGACCCGGCGAAAATCGAGAAAAAATGGCAAAAAATCTGGGCGGACAACAAGGCGTTCGCCGCCTCAAACGATTACACCAAGCCCAAATATTATACCCTGATCGAGTTCCCCTACCCCTCCGGACAGGGCCTGCACGTCGGCCATCCCCGCCCCTACACGGCGCTGGACATCGTGGCGCGCAAAAAGCGCATGCAGGGCTACAACGTGCTGCACCCCATCGGCTGGGACGCTTTCGGCCTGCCCACCGAAAACTTTGCCATCAAAAACCATGTGCATCCGGCTGAAGTGACCCAAAAGAACATCCGGCATTTCCGCGATCAGCTGCAAATGCTGGGCTTCTCCTTCGACTATGACCGTGAGGTGAATACCACTGATCCCAACTATTACAAATGGACGCAGTGGATTTTCCTGCAAATGTTCAAGCACGGCCTGGCCTACAAGAGCAACATGCCCGTCAACTGGTGCACGGGCTGCAAGTGCGTGCTGGCCAACGAGGAGGTTGTGGACGGCGTGTGCGAGCGCTGCGGCAGCCCCGTGGTGCACAAGCAGCAGAGCCAGTGGATGCTGAAGATCACCGCCTACGCCCAGAAGCTCCTGGACGGCCTGGACGACGTGGACTTCATCGACCGCGTCAAGCTCTCCCAGCGCAACTGGATCGGCCGCAGCGAGGGCGCGGAAATCGACTTCGCCCTGGAGAGCGTGGAGGACAAGCTGCGCGTGTTCACCACCCGCGCCGATACCCTCTTTGGCGCGACCTACATGGTGCTCTCGCCCGAGCATCCCTATATCGAAAAGTACAG
>JAHZHX010000039.1 GCA_019420065.1 Clostridiales bacterium
GCGCAGGTGCTGCACGAGGGTACCGTTTTCCCCGTGCGGGAAAAAAATATTCCGCTGAATATCCGCAATACCAATGATCCTGAGCATCCCGGCACGCTGATCCTGGAGCATATTCAGGATGACAGCGAGGGCAGCCTGATTACCGGCATTGCCGGCAAAAAAGGCTATTGCGTGATTACGATTGCCAAGACGGGTATGTCCTCGGAAACGGGGGTGCTGCTGCGTATTCTTGAAATTGTGGAGAAGCACGGCGTAAATGTGGAATATATTCCGTCCGGAATAGACATCCTTTCTTTGGTTGTGTCGGAAGCGAAGGCGCACGCCTGCCTGTATACCATGCTGGGCGAGATTCAAAAGGAGCTTGCGCCAGACAGCATCAAGGTAACGGAGCATTTGGCCATTGTGGCGGCGGTTGGCCGCCGGATGGCGTACCGTCCGGGCGTATCGGGCAGGATTTTTGCGGTGCTGGGCGAAAACGGCGTGAACATCCGCATGATCACGCAGGGCCCGGAGGAACTCAACATTATCGTCGGCGTGGAGGAAAAGGACTTTGCGCAGGCGATTCGCGTGCTGTATAATACGTTTATCAAGGAGGGTGGGCAATGAAAGGCTGCAACGTAGGCATTTTGGGGGCGACCGGCGCGGTAGGCCGCGAGATGATGAAAGTGCTGCGGGAACGCAATTTTCCCGTTAACGAGCTGCGCCTGCTGGCAAGCGCCCGCAGCGCGGGAAAGAAGCTGGCCTTTGGCGGGCGGGAAATTGTGATCCGCGAGGCGGCGGACGACGCTTTTGCCGGCTTGGATATTGTGCTGGGCGCGGCGGAAAACGATGTTGCCAAACGCTTTGCGCCCGCCATTCGCGCGGCGGGCGCGGTATTTGTGGATAATTCCAGCGCGTTCCGGCTGGAAAAGGATGTGCCGTTGGTCGTGCCTGAAATCAATCCGGAGGATGTGTCCTGGCATCATGGCCTGATTGCCAATCCCAACTGCACGACGATTATTTCCCTGGTTGCCGTCAACGCGCTGCGCAAGGCCAGTCCGATCGAAAGCATGATTGCCTCCTCGTATCAGGCGGTGAGCGGCGCGGGAGCGGCGGGACTGCGCGAGCTGGAGGAGCAGGTGCGGGCCTATTGCGGCGGCCAGGAAATCAAGGCGCAGGCCTTTCCTTATCAGATTGCCTTTAACGTGATCCCGCAAATCGGCGGCGAGGCATATGAAGGCTATACGTCGGAGGAAATGAAGCTGCAAAACGAAGGCCGCAAAATCCTTCATTTGCCGGATATGCGCGTAAGCTGCACTTGTGTGCGCGTTCCGGTGATGCGCAGCCACAGCGTATCGCTCCTGGTGCGTACAAAGGAGAAAATTACCGTGGAGCAGGCGCGCGCGCTGATTGCCGCCGCGCCCGGCTGCCGTTTGGTGGATGAACTGGCGCAGCGGCGATATCCCATGCCGCTGGACACTTCCGATCAGGATTTGGTGTTTGTGGGCCGGATCCGCGAGGATTTGACGGCGGAAAACGGGCTGAATATCTGGTGCTGCGGCGACCAGGTGCGCAAGGGCGCGGCGACAAACGCGGTGCAGATCGCAGAGCTTTTGCTGAAATAAAAATCGAGGGAAGCGGACTGAAAATTTTGTCCGCTTCCCATATTTTATGATTTTTCCTCCACAAACCAGCGCTGCTTTTCATCCTGAAAAAGATAGGTTTCCTGGCCGTTGATGCGCACGGTATAGCGCATGCCCTGACCGCCGGATTTAAGCGCGGCTGCGTTGCAGCGGCTGATAATACGGTCGATTTCATAACGCTTGCCGTGAAAAATCAAAAAAAGCGGCGTGATCCGTCCGTCTTCGTCGAAGCGGGCGGTCAGCTGAACATAGGTTCTTTGCGTCATGATCGTCAGCGCTCCTTTGTCTATTATAGTCCGCGGCCATGGATGGCGGCCATATTGGCGGCGGCAAGGCCGGCAGCGGACAAACCTTCTGCGGCAGGGTCGAGGGGCTTGGCGGGCAGCGCCGCGCCGCGCTGCAAGGCATTGTGACCAAAACGGGCGCGCAGCTGATCGATGGTTTTTTCCAGCCTGATCTGACGGGCGGCGGCAGGGCTTTGCAGCAGACTGAGCTGCGCGCTGGCATGGAGCGGACGCAGTCCGCCGCATTGGATGCCGAGTGAGCGCAAAGGAACGTTTGGATCCCAGACCTGCATGAGCAGGGCAAAAGCGGCCTGGGCGATGGCGGAAGAAAGCATGGTAGGCGTGCGCAGCACAGTCTGATGCGTGCGCGTGTGCAGCGTTGTATCGCGTAGGGAAAGCGTGACGAGACTGCTGCACAGGCCGTCCTGGCGCATGCGTTCGGCAACGTTGTCGGCAAGCTGATAAAGAACGCGCCGCGCGTCGGCGGTACCGGCAATGTCAAAAGCCGGGGTGGTACTGTTGCCAATGGATTTTACGCTGCTGTCCTCATACAGCGGCAGCACGGGGGCGCTGTCCTGACCGGAAGCATAGGCGTACAGCATATCGCCGTTCTGCCCCAGCAGCGCGTGCAGCGTCGCCGGGCTGGCTTGGGCTACGTCGCCGATGGTATGCAGGCCATAGGCATGGAGCTTGTGTGCTGTTTGCCGGCCGATAAAAAGCAAATTGTCGGCAGGCAGCGGCCAGATCTTCTGCCGGTAATTTTGCTCTGAAATAATGGTGGTGGCGTCCGGCTTGTGCAGATCGCTGCCGAGCTTGGCAAAAACCTTGTTGAAGCTGACGCCGATGGAGAGCGTGATGCCCAGCTCTTCCCGGGCGCGGCGGCGCAGGCGGGAGGCGATTTCCTGCCCATCCAGCGCGCTGCCGCTCACGTCCAGCCAGCTTTCATCCAGGCCAAAGGCCTCTACCTGATTGCTGTATTCGGCATAGATTTTGCGCATCATGCGCGAAAAACGCACGTATTTTTCACCGCAGGGAGGCAGCAGAATCAGCTCCGGACATTTTTGCCGGGCGCTCCATACCGTTTCGCCCGTGCGAATGCCGCATTTTTTGGCTGCGTCGCTTTTGGCAAGCACGATCCCGTGGCGTTCGCCCGGGTCTCCGCATACGGCGACAGGCTTGCCGCGGAGCGTGGGATCAAAGGCGCACTCGACCGAGGCGTAAAAATTGTTGCAGTCGCTGTGCAGGATCGTTCGCATACTTCCTCCAAAATAGGAACAAATGTTCTATTTATATTATACACGGCGGCCTGCAAAAATCAACAGGAAAATAAGAACATTTATTCGCTTATTTTGAGGAGAGCAGTTCGCCCAGGGAAATGAACGGCGTATCCAGGACGGCGCGAAGCAGGTCGTCCTCCGAGAGCGTGCCATGAATCTGGCTGGAGCAGTTATCAATGATTTCGACCAGATGGTACGCTCCGGGCTGGAGCTGGGGCAGCAGGGAATACAGCGGCATGTCAGCGGCCGCGCAGAGGTGCTGCACGGGCAGAATGCTGCCGCGTTCCACGCGAACACGGCGCGAGATCAACGCTGCCAGGTAGCGCGAAGCGCTGTGCTTTTCTTCCAGGGCGGATGCATAGAGCAGATAAAAACCGAGAAACAGCGGCGCGGCATTGAGACGGCCGCTGCGCAGGGACAGAATTGCCGTGTAGCCCATAAAGGATACCGCCGCGATGCGTCCCAGCAGCATCAGCATGCGGAAGGCCGGGGCGCGTTCCAACCGGATAGATAAAAGCGCCAGCAGCATGCGCCCGCCGTCCAACGGTAAGAAAGGAAGCAGGTTGAGCAGCAGCATAAACAGGTTTGCCAGGGCAAAATAGACAAAGAATAAGGAAAAGGGGCGCATATACAGCAAGGGAGCGCAGAGCAGCAGCATGACAAGATTTGCCATGACGCCTGCGGCGGCAAGCAAAAAGGCGCGTCCGGGCGCAAGGCCTTCTGCCAAGTCGATCTGCATGGCGCCGCCGAACGGGGTGAATTCAAGCTGGGATACCGGCAGGCGAAAATGCCGCGCGGCCAGAAAATGCCCGGCCTCGTGGCCAAGCAATACGAGAAGGTAGGCCAGGAGCAGCGTGCTTTGCCCGCTTAAAAAATAGGAAAGGGCGACCAGCAGAAAAAGCGGATGGACGCGCACGGCCATGCCGCGGAAGGTGAACAGCCGCATGCTCAGCGCTCCCTGAGATAGCTGCTGTAATCAATGGCCTTGCCTGCCCGGCGCAATTCCAGGGCAAATTCTCCGCCGGAGGACATGCCCAGCAGCGTGCTGGCGCTGACCTCGTCGCCCTCCCGCACAGCGCAGGTATCCAGACCGTAGTACAGACCTTCCAAACCGTTGGTATGCAGAATGCGCACGATATAGCGTTCATCGTCGTCATGGGAAATGGCGCTTACTTCGCCGTCTGACACAGCAAAAACGTCGCCCGCGTTTTTGTAGAGCAAATAGGGCGCGGCGGCAGACCAGGCTTGCAGGGCCTCTGCGCGTACCGGGCTTTGCAGGTCATAGCCGGCAGAATGGCCAAATACCTGCACGCTTTCAGAAATCATACTGCCAACATAGGTCAGACGGCCCACGTTCTCATCCCATTCGCTTTCCACGGCGTTTTGCACTGCCTGGAGAAAGGAAGCGCCGTTGGGAGCGGCCGCTTCCTTGGCGCCAATCAGGGCGAGCAGCACCAGCGTTGCCGCCGCCAAATTGCGGGTAAGCTTTTCCCCGGGCATTGCGCGGGGCTTTTTGTTCTCTACGGATGCCTCGGGCCCCGGAAGCGTACATTTTTTAATATTGCTGGACATAAAAAATCCCCCCTGTCTGCGCTATCCTATGCGCAGGCAGGGGGACAATATGTTTTTCACAGACAGCCGTCTTTTTCAAGGCAGTGCAGCACGGATTCCAGGGCCAGACGGCCGTGCTCATACGTCAGCGCGCCCTGCATATAGGCGATATACGGCTCGCGCATGGGCGCGTCGGCGGACAATTCGATGGAAGCGCCGCTGACAAAGGTGCCTGCCGCCATGATGACGGGATGCTGATAGCCCGGCATGTCCCAGGCTTCGGGAACGACGAAGCTGTCTACGGGCGAGGCGGCCTGGATACCGCGGCAGAGGGCAGTCAGGCGTTCGGGCGTGCCCATTTCCACGGCCTGAATGATATCGGCGCGGGGCGCGTCATAGGCGGGGGAGGTTTTCATGCCCAGCCGTTCAAAGATGCGGGCTGCGAGGATGGCTGTTTTCAGCGCCTGCGCAACGGTATGCGGGGCCATGAACAATCCCTGGTAGAAAGGCTGATAGGATGCGGCATAGCTGCCGACCTCGCGGCCAATGCCGGGGGCCGTCAGCCTGGCGGCGATTCGGTCGATGGCCTGCCGCGTGCCGGCGATATAGCCGCCCGTGGGGGCTAGACCGCCGCCCATGTTTTTGATGAGGCTGCCGACCACGACGTCCGCCCCCATATGCGTAGGTTCTTTGTCACAGACAAAAGCGCCATAGCAGTTATCCACCATGATGCAAACGTCGGGGCGAACCGCATGCACGGCGTCGATAAGCGGTTTCATATCCTGCGGCTGGATGGCGTCGCGCCAGGCGTATCCGCGGCTGCGCTGCAAAGAAACGACCGTTGTTTCCGGGCGGATGGCGGCCAGCACAGCGGGAAGATCAATCGCGCCGTTTTCCAGCAGCGGCACGGCGGTAAAGGCAACGCCCATTTCGGAAAGGGAACCGGCGGGCTGGCCATCCTTGCCGATTACCCCCTCCAGCGTATCATAGGGCATGCCTGTGGCGGCGAGCAAATGGTCGCCGGGCTTGAGCAGACCAAACAGGCACATGGCCAGCGCATGCGTGCCGGAGGCGATCTGAGGACGGACGATGGCCGCTTCCGCTGCGAATATGTCGGCAAATATGCTTTCCAAGGTGTCGCGGCCAATATCGTCATAGCCGTATCCCGTTGTGGGAGCAAAATGGCGCGCGGCAACGCGGTGCGCGGCAAAAGCGTCAAGCACGCGGGCAGTGCCGCGCAGCGACTGTGCATCGACGGCGGCAAACTGCGCGGCGCAGTCCTGCTCGCACTGCTGAATGAAAGCGGAAATGTTCATTGGCGTTCCTCCCAGTCATGAAGAATTGCGCTTAACGCGGCGCCGGGCATATCCCATGGCAGCCAGCGAATGCGCTTGTCGCGACGGAACCAGATCAGCTGGCGGCGCGCATAATTGCGGGTGTTGGTTTTGATGTTTTCAATCGCCTGCTTGGCGGACAGAATGCCGTCAAAAACGGGCAGCCATTCCTTATAGCCGATGCCCTGCATGCTTTGCGCCAGCGGGGAAAGTCCGCCCTCGAGAAGCGAGCGCACTTCGTCCTGCAACCCTAGGCTTACCATTTCATCCACGCGCCGGTTGATGCGCTCGTGCAGCAGCGGGCGGGGCAGGTCGCGGGCATAGAGCAAAAAGCGATAGGGCGCGTCCTCCTCCTGCGGCGTGCGGTGGGCGGACATGGGGATGCCGGTCAGCGCGTGGATCTCCAAAGCGCGAATCACCCGGCGGGTATCGTTGGGATGCAGCCGGGCAGCCGTTTCAGGATCGATCTGACGCAATTTTTCATGCAGGGCGGCCGCGCCGGTCTCCGACAGCATTTGCTGGAAATGCGCGCGTACCTGCGCGTCGCTTGGCAAGCCGCCATAGTCCATGGGCCTGGACAGCCCCTGCAAATACAGTCCGGTGCCGCCAACCAGCAGGGGGATATGACCGCGCGAGAGGATGCCGGCAATCACGGCATGCGCTTGGGCGACATATTCCGCCACGGAATAAGGAGCGTCGGCGGAAACGACGTCGAGCATGTGATGCGGAACCAGCGCACGCTCGGCAGCGGTGGGCTTAGCTGTGCCGATGTCCAGCTGCCGGTAGATCTGCATGGAATCAAGACATACGATCTCACAGCCGAGCTGTTTGGCCAGCGGGAGGGAGAGCGCGGTTTTCCCGCTGGCGGTAGCACCCACAATGCCCAAAATACAAGGCTTTTCTGAAACCTGCACGGCAGCCTCCTTAATTCTGAATACGGCCAAAGCGCTTTTCCAGCTCGCGGCGCGTGACTTCAATGACCAGGGGACGGCCATGCGGGCAGGTAGGCGTAACGTTATCCTCAATCATGCGGCGGATCAGATCCTTCAGTCCGTCCGCGGGCGCTTGTTCTCCGCCCTTGACGGCGTGCTTGCAGGCCATTTGAATAATGCGCTCCGTGCGTTTTTGCGTATTGATTTTTCCGCTTTCCGCCAGATCATCCAGCGCGTCGCGGAAGCAGTCCTCGCTGCGGGCGACGCCCAGCACCATGGGAACGGAGCGCAGCTGCACCGTTTGGTCGCCAAAGTCAGAGGCGTCAAAGCCTGCTGCCAGGAGCGCGTCGCGCGAGTCAAGGAAAATTTCAAACTCCCGGTGCGTCAGGTGAAGAATCACGGGCGACAGCAGCATTTGCGAGGCGGCGTCGCCCGCGCAGGCCTTGAGCATGCGTTCATAAAGGATGCGTTCATGCGCAGCATGCTGGTCGCATAGAAACAGGCGGTCATTGCATTCAAACAGCACATAGGTATGGAAGGCCACCCCTATGTAACGGACGTCAAACGAAGTCAGCTCCTTTTCAAGCTGGACGGCGGTTGTCTGCTCGATGGCGGGTTCAGGCGCGGTAGGTTCAGTCACTGCGGATTGCTCAGGCGGACGGACCGTCCTTTCGGTATCGGGATAATTGTCTGCCTTTTTAACCGGAGAAGATGAGGCTGGCTTTGGATTTTCCACAGAAGTCTGCTGCGGTGCTGACGAAAAAGTATTGGGCGTAAACGCTTCAGGAGAAAATTGCACGGGCGGAAGCAGTCTATCTTCAACCGAATGGGCTGTCATGCGTTGAGAAAAAGAAGAAAACGGTTTGCTTTCATGAAAAATAGGATATTTATTTTCGACTTCAGTATTTTTTTCATGAACATTATCATGAAAAATACTTGCGTTGGATGAAAAAGAAGGAGCCTGCGCCGTGATAGGCGCGGAATCGGTTTGCTGAATCATGGGCTTTGCCGTTGGCGGGTCAAACGTTTTGATATTGCTGACCGGCCTGGCGGGTTCGCGTTCAAACAGAGAGATGGCGTTGCTCAGCGGCGAGGCAGCGTGCAGGGCCTGCTGCACCAATTCCTGAACGGCCTGCCGAACGGCAGTCTCGTTCTGAAAGCGCACCTCCCATTTGTTGGGGTGCACGTTTACATCGGTTGCCTCAAACGGCATGGTCAAATGGAGAATACAAATGGGAAAGCGGCCAATCATGACACGCTGGCGGCAGCCTTCCTCCAGTGAGGCGGTGAGAAGGCTGCTTTTAATCAATCGGCCGTTGAGAATAAAGGATTGCTGGGCACGGTTGCCGCGGGACAGCTCACCTACGCCAACGTATCCATCGAGCAATACCCCGGACATATTGCCGCTGACCTTGTACAGCTTTTCCAGCGTTTGCAGGCCATAGACGCTGAGCACGGCGCTTTCCAGCTTGCCGTCCCCGGCGCTGAAATACACGTTTTTGCCATCGGCAATATAGCGGAAGGAAATATCGGGATGCGAGAGGATGAAGCGCATCATCAAATCGGACACATAGCCGGTTTCAACGGAGGCTTTTTTCAAAAATTTACGGCGCACGGGCGCGTTGTAAAACAGATCCTTGATAACAAAATTGGTGCCTTCCGGGCAGGCAGCCTCCTTCAGCGCGGACATTTCGCCGCCGTTATTCTGTACGGAAATGCCATATTCCGCGCCGCGGGTGCGGGTGGTGCAGGTGACCTTGGCAACGGCGGCAATCGAGGCCAGCGCTTCGCCGCGGAACCCCAGCGTTTGTATGCCGGTAAGATCTTCCGCGCGGCTGATTTTGCTGGTGGCATGGCGCGTAAAGGCCAGACGGATATCGCTGGGCTGGATGCCGCTGCCGTTGTCAACAACGCGGAACATGCTCAGTCCTCCGTCGCGGATTTCCACGGTGATGGCGCTTGCTCCCGCGTCCATGCTGTTCTCGACCAGCTCCTTGATCGCGGCGCTGGGACGCTCGACAACCTCGCCGGCGGCAATTTGCCCGATCACCTCGGCGGAAAGCTGTTTGATATGCGAAGTGGGCATGATGAACTCCTTATGCTTATAGCTTGCGTGCTTTTTCCCGCAGCAGGAAGAGGCGGTTCAGCGCGTCCATTGGGGACATGGAAAGCACGTCAAGGTTGGAAAGCTCTTCAATCAATTCTGTACGGCCGTATTCAAACAGATCCTGCTGCTGATTTTTGCGCTTGCCCTTTTCCAGAATGTTTTGGCCGATGGTGTTCTGGTTGATGTTGTTGGCTTCAAGCCGGGCTTCGATTTCCTGCGCGCGGGCCACGACGGCGTGCGGTACGCCTGCCAGGCGGGCAACATATACGCCAAAGCTCTTGTCCGCGCCGCCGCGGATGATTTTGCGCAGGAAAATGACCTCTTCTCCGTGCTCTTTGACCGAGATCTGATAGTTTGTCACGCCCTCCAGCACGCCTTCCAGCTCGGAAAGCTCATGATAATGGGTGGCGAACAGCGTTTTTGCGCCGCAGCGCTTGGTATCGCACAAATATTCAACCGTGGCCCAGGCGATGCTCAGCCCGTCAAATGTGCTGGTGCCGCGGCCGATTTCGTCCAGAATGACCAGCGAATGCGCCGTGGCGTTGCGCAGAATGTAGGCGGTCTCGCTCATTTCCACCATAAATGTGGATTGGCCGCCCGCCAGATCATCCGAAGCGCCTACGCGGGTGAACACATTATCGACCAGCGGAACAGTGGCCTCGCGCGCCGGGACAAACGAGCCGATGTGCGCCATGAGCACGATCAGCGCCACCTGACGCATATAGGTGCTTTTACCGGCCATATTGGGGCCGGTGATGATCTGCATGCGCTTGTCGGAGATGTTCATTTCGGTATCGTTCGGGACAAAGAGCGATTCGCTGAGCGTTTTTTCCACAACCGGATGACGGCCGTCGCGGATGCCCAGCGTTCCGTCCTCGGCAAGCGTCGGACGCACATAGTTGTTTTCCCGGGCGACGCGGGCAAGCGACAAAAGCGCGTCCAGCGTTTTGAGGGCCTTGGCCGTGGCCTGCAAGCGCGGCATGGCAGAAGCGATTTCGCTGCGCACGGCATAGAACAGCTCCAGCTCCAGGCGGGTGCTCTGCTCCTGCGCGCCGGTGATTTTGCTTTCCAGCTGACGCAATTCGTCGGTGGTGAAGCGCTCTGAGGAAGCCAGCGTCTGGCGGCGCTGATAGCGCAGCGGCACAAGGGAATAGTACGCTTTGGTGACCTCGATATAGTAACCGAATACGCGGTTGTATTGGATGCGCAGCGTTTTGATGCCGGTGGCCTCGCGCTCGCGGGCTTCCAGGTCGCTTAGCCATTGCTTGCCGTCGGTTACGGCGGAGCGCAGCTCGTCCAGCCGCGGGTCGTAGCCGGGACGGATGACGGAGCCCTCCGTGATTTGCAGCGGCGCATCGGGGTTGATGGCGTTTTCCAGAAGCTGTGTCAGCCCGGGCAGCGGATCCAATTCCTCCATGGCCGTGCAGACAGGCCGGCAGGCCTCGTCGGCAAGCAGCGCCTGCAGCGGCGGCACCTGGGAAAGCGAGCGCAGCAGGGCCAGACAGTCGCGCGCGTTCAGCGAGTTATAGGAAACTTTGGAGAGAATGCGCTCCATATCGTAAACGTTGCGCAGAATTTCGTACAGGTGTTCCGAAAGCACATGATTGTCATACAGCGCGGCGACGGCGGAAAGGCGCGTTTCGATATCCCCGCGCAGCAGCAGCGGCTGCTCGACCCAGCGGCGCAGCAAGCGTCCGCCCATGGCGGTGGCGGTTTTATCCAAAAGCCACAAAAGACTGCCGCGCACGGTATGGGAATGCAATCCCTCGGTCAACTCCAGGTTGCGGCGCGTGGCGGCGTCCAGCGGCATGGTGCGGTTTTCGGTCTGGACGCGCAGCACGGTAATGTGGGTCATGGCGTTTTTCTGCGTTTCGGATATATAACGCATGAGCGCGCCGGCAGCGTGCGCGGCCGGCAGAAGGGAAGCGTCCAGCCCCAGCGCCGTCAGCGAGGTCACGCCAAAGTGCTCGAAAAGCATTTCATTGGCGCTGGCTCCGCGGAAAGAGGCAGGGGAGCAGCTGCCCATGGGAGCGTCGGACAGAGGCTTGACCGCTTCGGGATTGTTGGTAATGATCTCGCGCGGACCGATGGAGGCCAGCGCGCCGCGCAGCTCGCGTTCTGCGCCGGAAAGCTGGCGGACGTAGAATTCGCCCGTTGTAACGTCCACATAGGCAATGCCGACGCGCTTGCCCTCATAGCAAACCGAGACCAGGAAGCTGTTTTTGCGCTCCGAAAGCGCCGATTGATCGGTTACCGTGCCCGGCGTTACGATGCGGGTGATATCGCGCTGCACCAGTCCCTTGGCCTGGGCCGGATCTTCCATCTGTTCGCAGATGGCGACGCGATACCCCTTTTCGATCAGGCGGGTAATATAGGTATCAACCGCATGATGCGGCACGCCGCACATGGGGGCGCGCTCGGGAAGGCCGCAGTCGCGGCCGGTCAGGGTCAATTCCAGCTCGCGGCTGGCGGTAATGGCGTCGTCAAAAAACATCTCGTAAAAATCGCCGAGACGGTAAAAGAGCAATTCGTCCGGATGCTGCTCCTTGATGGCCAAATATTGCTGCATCATGGGGGTAACGCTGCCGATAGGCGGTCTTGCCATAATTACACACCCCTTTTGTATCGGTTAAACGGTGAAAACGGGCACGCTTAATGACAGCCGGCGCAGGTGGAACAATCGCCCGTGCAGCCGTTGTTCTCCGGATACATCACGCTTTGCAGAATATCGGAAATCGCCTGCATCATGGCGCCAAAATCGTTCCGCGCCTTTTGCAGCGTCTGATAGGCGGGAAGCTTCTGCATCTGCTGGTCGATCTCGTCCAGCTCGCGGGTCAGCGCGCCGATCTGGTCAAAATTCTTTTCGTCCTTGGCGGTTTCCGCCTCCAGCTGCTGCCGTTTTTCCAGATAAGCGGCTACACAGGCGGACAGGGCAGGATCCTTTTCGCCTGCGTCCTCCGCTTGGCGCATGGCCTTGAATTCGGCGCTTTCGGAAAGAAGCTTGCTCAGCTCCTGGGTTTTGAAATAGATTTCCTGCGTCATATGAAACATGGGTTTACTCCTCCTTTATGCCGCGCAGCGTGTTGCTGCCGGCGTCTGTGATGCGAACCTTGACCATGCGGCCGACGTCGTCGGCGGAACCGTCAAAATTGACGTTGATATTGCGGCCGTTTTTTCCCGTCATCTGGGCGGCCCGACGGCGGGATGCGCCCTCGACCAGCACCAGCGAGGTTGTGCCGCTCATGGAGGCGAGCACCTCGCCGGTGATACGCTCCTGGGCGGCGATCAGCCGCTCGATGCGCTCGGAGGCAATGGCGGGATCGATCCGGCCTTCCATCTCCGCAGCGCGCGTTCCCTTGCGCGGGCTGTAAATGAAGGTATACGCGCTGTCATAGCGTACCTCTTCAACCAGCGCCAGGGTATCGGCAAAATCCGCTTCCGTTTCTCCGGGGAAGGCAACGATCAGGTCGGTCGTCAGGCCGATATCGGGCAGCGCGGCGCGCAGCGCGCGTACCTTGTCCAGATACTGCGCGCGGGTGTAGCGGCGGTTCATGGCCTGCAAAATACGGTCGGAACCGGACTGCACGGGCAGGTGCAGATGCGGCGCGGCCACGGGATTGTGCGCCAGCTCGTCAATCAGCTCATCGGAAAGGTCCTTGGGATGAGAGGTCATGAAGCGGATGCGCTCAATGCCGGTTTGGCTGACCCGGCGCAGCAGCCGGGCAAAGGATACGCCCTCCTGACTGTCCAGACCATAGCTGTTTACATTTTGTCCAAGCAGCATGATTTCCTTCACGCCTGCGGCAACCAGCCCTTCTGCCTCGCGAACCACGTCGTCCGCCTTGCGGGAGCGCTCGCGCCCGCGCACATAGGGCACGATGCAATAGGAACAAAAATTATTGCACCCGTACATGACGTTGACATACGCCTTGATGGCACTTTCACGCCGGATGGGCAGATCCTCCGCAAGGGTGCTGGCGTTTTCCTCGATGCGGATCACGCGTTCGCGGCTTTCAAGCGCTTCCAGCATATATTCCGGCAGACGGTACAGATTGCCTGTTCCGAAAGCCACGTCGATAAAGGGGTATTGCGTCAAAAGCTTTTGGGCCATTTCAGGTTGCTGGATCATGCAGCCGCATACACCGATAAGCAGCTCCGGCCGCTGTTTTTTGATTTCCCGCAGCCAGGTGACGTTGCCCAGCGCTTTGCGTTCGGCATTGTCGCGGATGCAGCAGGTATTATGCAGCACGAAATCAGCCTGCGTGCGCTCGTCGGCCTGCGTCAAACCCATTTCTTCCAGCATACCGGCCAGCGTTTCCGAGTCGTGCGCGTTCATCTGGCAGCCGTAGGTGACGATAAAATATGTTTTGGGGCGATCCGGGTGAAACCGCACCTGCCGGGCAAAATCACGCTGGCGCGCAAGCTCCTGGCTGGAAACCGGTTTAATTTCCTCTCTCATCGGCGATGTCCTCCTCGGGTGGTTGCAGTAAAATGCCGCTGCCGGCACAGTGCGGACAGGGCAGGTCTTCATATGTGGCCAGCGGGCGCGCGGCGCGGCGGCGCGTCATCTCCATCAACCCCAGCTGCGTGACGCCATATACAACCGTTTTCATGGGGTCGTGCTTGAGACATTCGCGCATATGGGCGATCAGGCGCTCTTTGGCTTCTTCGGTTTCCATGTCGATAAAATCAACAAGGATAATACCGCCGATGCCGCGCAGACGCAGCAGACGAGCGATTTCGGCTGCCGCTTCCATATTGATTTTTTCCGCGGTGACGGCAATGTTTTTGCCTCCCGGGGCCATGGCGCTGTTCACGTCGATCACCGTCATGGCTTCGCACTGATCGAAAATCAGCGACGCGCCGCTTTTGAGCAGCACGGTGCGGCGGCAGGCGCGCTCCAGCTTATGGTCAATATTGTGGAGCAGAAAGGGCGTGTCGCAGGTGCGCACGGGGATACCGGGGGGAGCCTTGATTGCCTCGGGGGCGTTGGTCAGAATGTATTCCAGGTATTTGCCCTCGTCGCGCAGGCAGACGGCGGGCACGTCCTCGCCGCCATAGAGCAGGGCCGGGGCCGCCGTCCTGGAGGCGGCGAGGATCTCCAGCCAGCGCCTGCGGAGCGTATCAAGCTCGCCAAGCACCTGCTCTTTGGCGCATTCCAGCGCGGAGGAACGCAGAATCGCGCCCTCTTCCTGGAGGCCCAGCGCTTTGCCAAGGCGTTTCAGCGCCGCGCGCTCGGCGGGGTCCTCCACCTTGGATGAAATTCGCGCGCCGCGACGGAGAGGCAGATAAACAAGGTAAAGCCCCGCCAGGGCGATATCACGGCTCAGCATGGCCTTTTTGACCGCCGTGGGCGGACGCTTGACCTGCACCATGATTTTTTCCCCCGACGCGGGCGGCTTCTGACCGTCCGGCGTGGGCAAGAAACCAAACTGACCGTCAGGCAAGCGGACAAACACGGCGTTTACGCCCTTGATTGCCCGATCGGCAACGCCAAGGTATATCTGGTCTTCCGCAATGGAAAAGCCGCCGTCCTGTTCGTAATAGGCATACAGCTTGCCCTGTTCGGTGACGGCGGCGCGCAGCCTGCCGTTTTCTTTTTGTAAAATCAGAACGCTCATAGCAGCTCCAGCGGCGTTAGATCCTTGCCATAAAGCTGCATGCGCGTACACAGCGCGCGGGGGGGCGCGTTCAGTCCGGCTTCCTGCGCCAAAGCATCCAGCAAAAGCTCAGGCTTGCAGGTAGCGGCTTCGCAAAGGGCCAGCGTGCAGGCAAAACCGTTTTCGCCCGTTGGCTCCAAATCGTAGATGAGCGGCCGAATATCGCAGGGCTTTTCGCCGCTCTTTGTTTTTTTCATCATGATAAAGCTGCTCTTATTCATCAGGCTGGGAATGGCGCTGAGGATGCTTTCGGCGCTTTCATGCAGCGTTACGGAATAGGCGGCGGCGCTGAGCAGCGCCATGGGGGCGGGATGACGGTCGTCCACGCTGCGCACGGCGATGCAGGGAAGCTCGGGCGGCAGCGCGGCGGAAAGCTTTTCCTTGAATTCCGCCTCGCTGATCTCGGCGCTGAGCGGCACTTCCATTATCTCGCGCAGACCCGGCATCCCCACGGAAAGCGGCGCGGCAAACGTGACCAGCAAATGCGGATTGAATCCTTTGGAAAAGGCGATGGGCACGCCGCTGCGGCGCAGGGCGCGCTGCATGGCGCGCATCAGATCCAGATGGCCGACATAGCGCAGCCGGGCGCGTTTTTCAAACACCACGAGCATTTTCATTTTTTGCACACCCCCTCGAAGCGCTGCAGGCCGCAGCCCTGGCAGCCCTTGCGGCAGTCGGGCGTAACCTCGCCGCGCAGGGCGCGCTGCCATTCGCGCCAGAGGTAGGCGCGGGTCACGCCGGCGTCAATAAAGTCCCAGGGGAGCAGCTCGTTTTCTCCGCGGGAACGGTTGGCGTAAAAGGCCGGATCAACGCCGCAGTCCTTAAAGGCCTTCATCCAGCCTTCATAATTCAGAAATTCGCTCCACCCGTCCATCCGGCAGCCGTTTTTCCATGCTGCGTACAAAACGTCGCCCATCCGGCGATCGCCGCGGGCAAAGCAGGCTTCCAGCATGCTCAGCTCCGGTTCGTGCCAGTTGAAATTAACGCCCTTGACGCGGTGCAGAATCTCGCCCAGCCTGGCCTGCTTTTCGCGGATGAGGGGCAGCGGATCCTGCCCCTGCCACTGGAAGGGGGTAAAGGGCTTGGGAACGAAGGTGGAGGCGCTGCACGTCACGCGCAGGCCGCGGGCGCGGCGGTCGCGCGGAATGGAAAAGTAGGCGCTGATAACGTCCTGCGCCAGGCGGCCGATGCCCTGCAGATCCTCGTCGGTCTCGGTGGGCAGACCGATCATGAAATAAAGCTTGACCGTGCTCCAGCCGCTGTCAAACGCGTCGGTCACGGCGCGGATGAGATCGTCCTCGGTAACGCCCTTGTTGATAACGTCGCGCAAGCGCTGCGTGCCGGCTTCGGCTGCCAGCGTCAGGCCGGATTTGCGGATCTTCTGCGCCTCCTCCAGCGAGGGCTTGACAATGCTGTCAAGGCGCATGGAGGGCAGCGATACGCTCACCTTTTTTTCGGCATAGCGCTTGGTCAGCGCGCACACCAGATCGGTCAGGCGGGAATAGTCGCCGCTTGACAGCGAGGAGAGGGAGATTTCCTCATATCCGGTTGCGTTTTCAAGCTGCTCCGCCTGGCGCAGCAGCGTTTCCAGACTGCGTTCGCGCACCGGGCGGTAGAGCATGCCTGCCTGACAGAAACGGCAGCCGCGCGTGCAGCCGCGCATGATTTCCAGCGTGATGCGGTCAAAAACGGCTTCGGCATAAGGCACGACAAAGGCGTCGGGATAGGCAGCGGTGTCCAGATCGCGCACGATGCGCTTGCGCACCCGGGCGGGCGCGGCGGGATCGATGGGCGCGAAGGAGGCCAGCGTGCCGTCGTCATGATAGCTTTCCCGGTAGAAAGCAGGCACATAAATGCCTTCGATCTTGGCCAGTGCCCGCAGCGTTTCCAGACGGCTCATCCCCGCCTTTTTGCACTCGCGCACGCAGGAAATGGCCTCGATCATCATCTCTTCGCCGTCACCGATCTGGAACACGTCGATAAAGGGCGCGAGCGGCTCGGGATTGAAGGCGCAGGGGCCGCCGGCCATGACGATGGGGCCGTCGCTGCGGTCGCGGGAGAAAAGCGGAATGTCGCTCAGATCCAGCATCTCAAGGATGTTGGTATAGCTCATTTCGTACTGAAGGGTAAAACCGACGACGTCAAAATCGCGCAGGGGCCTGTGCGATTCCAGCGAAAAGAGCGGCAGCTCCTCGCGGCGCATGGCGTCCGCCATATCGGGCCAGGGCATGAAAGCACGCTCGCACAGCGCCCAGGGCTGCCGGTTGATAATATGGTAGAGGATCTTGATGCCCAGGTGGGACATCCCTACCTCGTAAGAATCGGGGAAACAAAAGGCAAAGGTAACGTCGGCGTCTTCAAAGGGCTTGCGCACGGCGTTCATTTCTCCGCCTGTATAACGGGCAGGCTTGAGCACGGTATCAAGCAGCGCTTCCAGTTTGTCAGCAGAAAACTCTTTCACAGGTTTTCCTCCAAGCATAATACTTCATTATCATGATACCATAAAACACAAAATTTGTCTATGCGCAGGCAAGAAAATCAAAGGGGAGAAGCGCGAAAAAGCAGTTTTATGGTGAAGATGCTGCATATAAAGATACAGAAATTTTACATGTAAAAGCTGATTCCGATATTGACAATGGATAAAATGGGATGTAAAATAATGTGCTGTATTGAAAAAGTACGGAGGAATGGTTATGCCAAAATCTTTGCTGATTCCCGCCCTTGATGAAGAGACGAACCAGGCGGTGTATGTTGAAGGCACGCATACGCCCGATGAGCTTGCGCGCGCCAGCGGCGTATGGATTGCCGCCACGGGCTCGGCAATGCTGCCCGTTGGGGCTTATAATATGTGCGATACCGAGCGCTGGATGTGGCTTGCGGTCGAAAACGGGCTGCTCCAGGTGGAAAACGACGAGGTATCCTATTCTTTGCGCGGGGGCGATTGCTGCATGATGCCTCCGGGCACGCACGGCATCGTCCTGAATGCGACGCAGGAAGCGCGCGTGATCTGGATGACGGTGGACGGCGTGCTCAGCAACGCTTTTCTGCAGCGCATGGGCGCTTTGCAGCATCGCGTGATGAAACAGGGCGCGCTGCCCTCCCAGATGACGCTGGGACGGCATATCGTACAGGCTGTCGTGCGCCTGTCCGCGGCGCAGGAGGCTTCCAGCGCCCAACTGCAGCAGCTGCTTTGGGCCATGCTGGCTTCCCATTCCGGTCAGCCGGTGGCCATGGACGCCGTTTTGTCCCATGAAATTGCCCGCGTTGTGGATGCGATGCGCAAAAACCAGTACCGCGACAGCTTTTCGCTGGCTGATATGGCGTCCATCAGCCGTATGCCGGTGGAAACCTTCCGCAAGCGCTTTGTTTCCGAGGTCGGCATGCCGCCGCAGAGCTATCAGCTGTTCTGCAAAATGGAGCGCGCAAAAACGCTGCTCAAAAACGGCAGCACGGTGCGTCAGGCCGGCGTTGAAGTGGGAATGAGCGATCCCTACCATTTCAGCAAAACCTTCAAAAACATTGTCGGCATGAGTCCCTCCGCTTACAGCAAGACGGCGCAGAAGTAAGCCATGCCGCTGATGAACGAACAGCGCGCCCGGCAGCTGTCCGCGCTGCAGCTGGCCTTCATGGGCGATACGGTCTGCGACCTGCTGGCAAGAACGGATCTGATGTTTGCGGATTATCCGGTGCGCGAAATGCACGCGCGCAAGGTGGACGCGGTCAACGCCCGGGCGCAGGCGGCGCAGCTGGACGCGGTTTATCATCTGCTGACGCAGGAGGAGCGCGACATTGTTCAGCGCGCCCGCAATACGCGTCTGAGCCACGGCGTTCCGCAGGCCGCTTCGCGCGAGGAATATCTCAAGGCGACCGCATACGAGGCGGTCATGGGATATTTGTACCTGACAGGGCAGATGCGCCGGGCGCAGGCGCTTTTTCAACTGGGACGGATAAAGGAGTAAATCATGCCTGAAAAAAATTTGCATGTGGAACTGATTGCCCATACCCCCTTGCCCGAGCAGGTGTGTGCGCTGGGCGCCAAGCTTTGCTATGCCAAGGCGGATGTGGAAGCGCTGCGCGAGCGCGTATCGGCGCAGGACCAGACGGTATTTTTGGAACGCATCATGCAGTCGGGACATCTGTCGGTGCTGGAGCATGCGTCCTTCACCTTCGCCATTGAAGGTGTCAGCCGCGTGCTGTTGGCTCAGCTGACGCGTCACCGCATTGCTTCCTTCAGCGTGCAGAGCCAGCGTTATGTCTCACTGGCGGAGAGCTTTTCCTATATCGTGCCGCCGGCGATCAAAGCGCTGGGCGCGCCGGCGCAGGAACGCTACGAAGCGCAGATGCGGCAGATGCACGCCTGGTACACGCAGTGGCAGGAGGAACTGGGGGCCAAAGGGGAAAGCAGCAACGAGGATGCGCGCTTTGTGCTGCCGGGCGCGTGCGAAACGCGGCTGATCCTGACCATGAATACACGCGAACTGATGCATTTTTTCTCGCTGCGCTGCTGCAACCGCGCGCAATGGGAAATCCGCGCGCTGGCGGAAGAGATGCTGCGCCTGTGCAAAGCGGCAGCCCCCGTGCTGTTTGCGAACGCCGGACCGGGCTGCGTGCGCTCTTCCTGCCCGGAAGGAGGCAAATCCTGCGGCAAAGCCCTTGAAATGCGCGAAAAATTCAAAAATCTATAAAACAGCAAATCATTGCGGAAAGTCGTAGAAAATACAATGCCCTATTTTGATGATTTTAAGAAAAAGCGGATGACCAAGGCCGATCATATCCGCGAGGATTCGTACAAGCCTGACGAGGGCGGCTACGGGCGCGGCGGCAACAAAAAGCGCGGCGGTCAGGGCCGCATGGATATGTACCGCAAGGATGAACGCGGCGCCTATCACAGCGCGAAGCGCGGGGACAGCGGCGGCTATAAGCAGGACGAGGGCCGGTTCTCCGGCCGCGGCCCTTCCTATGCCGGGCGCGATCACAAACCGTATGAAAAAAGCGTCCGTCCGCAGCGTCCCGCGCCTGCGCCCCGTCCCGCGCCGGCTCCCGCTCCTGAGGAGCCTGAAAACCTGCTTACCGGCCGCAACCCCATCCGCGAGGCGCTTAAATCCGGCCGTGATATTGAAAAGCTGATGGTAGCCAAGGGGGATCTTTCGGGTACGGCGCGCGAGATTGTCGCCATGGCGCACGAGGCGCATGTGCCGGTACAGATGGTTGAGCGTGTTCGCCTGGACGAGCTGGCGCGCAACCATCAGGGAATGATTGCCTTTGCGTCCGCCTATCAGTATGCCGATGTGGATGATATTCTTGCCGTGGCCAGAGAAAGGGGCGAGGATCCTTTTCTGATTATTCTCGACGGCGTGACCGACCCGCATAACCTGGGCGCGGTGATCCGTACCGCCGCCGCCGTGGGCGCGCATGGCGTTATCGTCCCGGAGCGTCGCGCCGTGGGGCTCACTCCCGCCGCGGTCAAGGCCTCGGCCGGTGGCGTGGAGCATATCAAGGTCGCGCGGGTGACCAATCTGACCAATGAGATCAAGCGCCTGAAAAATCAGGGCGTCTGGCTGTATGGCGCGGACGCTGCGGGGGAAAACTACCGAAAGGTCGATTTTTCCGGCCCGTGCGCGCTGGTAATCGGCTCCGAAGGGGATGGCATCAGTCGGCTTGTGGGCGAGCAGTGTGACCATATGGTGGCAATCCCCATGAAGAATCCGGCCATGGAATCGCTGAACGCTTCCGTGGCGGCGGGAATTTTGCTTTACGCGGCGGCCGCTGCGCGTGATTGACCGATAATGAAGTGCGATAAGGAGTAAATCATGTCCGAGTGCCGAAATGCACAGGAAAAATATGCGGCGCTGAATGATGACGACGTGGCGATTCTGGCCCAGCAGGGAGACGGCGAGGCGCTGGAATATCTTTTGGACAAATACAAAAATTTTGTCCGCGCCCGGGCGCGCAGCTATTTTCTGATTGGCGCCGATCATGAGGATATCGTCCAGGAGGGAATGATCGGGCTGTACAAGGCGATCCGAGATTTCAAGCTGGACAAGCAGACTTCCTTCCGCGCCTTTGCCGAGCTGTGCGTAAAGCGGCAGATCATTACCGCCATCAAAACCGCCACGCGCCAAAAGCATGTGCCGCTGAACAGCTATGTTTCGCTGAACAAGCCCCTCTATGACGAGGAATCCGACCG
>JAHZHX010000004.1:0-4879 GCA_019420065.1 Clostridiales bacterium
GCCTGACGCTTCCTTGCCGGCGGCGAGAGCGCATCTATGAGCATAACGAAGGGGCGCAAGGCCCCTTCATTTTTTATCGATGACTGCTGTATGGGAGTTGATTACGCTTTGTTTCGCAACAAGAAAAATGTATGGCGTCTGGTACTGTTCTGCATTGCGGTTGTAACGGCGATTGCCGCTTTTACAACGGGCATTTTGCAGCTTGGTCACCGCGAAAGCGGTTATCAGGAGGTGGAGCCGACAGCGGAGGGAAACGCCGTGCTGTACGAGAGCGGCGTCCATCTGCTGTATTACGCGGAGGGCAGCAGCAGCGAGATCCGGCTAAAAATCAATGAGGTGCAAAAGATTTATACGGATATTCTGCTGCGCTATTACAAAATGCTCGATGCGCGGAAAACGTATCCGGAGGTAATCAACCTGGCGTCGCTCAACGAGCAGCCGGGCGCAGCGCTGACGGTGGATGAACCGCTGCTGCGGGTGCTGACGGACGCAAGCGAAAAGGCGGCGCGGGGGCAGGGCTATCAGCTTTTTTCCGGGGCGCTGCACCAGGAATGGCGCGATTTGCTTTATTTGGAGGATGCTTCCGAATTTGATCCGCTTAATAACACGGAGACGGCGGAACGCATTGACAGCATTGCGCAGATGGTAAACGAACAGGATGCTGCATCGCTCAGCTTTGCAGGAAATCAGGTAACGCTGAACGTTTCTGAAGCCTACCTGAACTTTGCCCGCGAGCGGGAGCTGGATGCGCCGGTTCTTGATCTGAACCTTCTGCACGACGCATATCTGCTGGAGCTGGTGGCGGAGGGGCTGACGCTTCGCGGGTATACGGAGGGTTATCTGTATTCGGACAGCGGCTGCTCAATCTATCTTTCCGGGGAAGGTACGCTGGCTTATGAGCTGTATGGATATAATGAGGCCGGAGTGCAGGCAATCGGCACGGTCACGCTGCCGTCGCCCTCGTCCTTCTGCCAGTTTACCGCCTTTTCGCCAGCAAACGCCCGCTATGGCTATTATGCGGTGGAGGGGGAGGACGGCAGGCGGCTGCGGCATCCCTTCTTTAATGGTTTTACGGGAGGGTTTGAGGATGTGCTGCTGACGGCTTCCCTGGCGGCGAGCGAAGGACGGCTGGTTGATTTGGCGTATCATGCTGTTGTCCTTAATACGCTGGAGAATGCGGCAGCGGTAAAGGAATACATGACGGCGCTTCCGGAAACGGTTTTTGCTGCCTGCACGTTGCAAAATGATGCGGCGTATCAGCTTTATACGGCGTCGGCGTGGACGGACAAAATCCGCTTTTATGAAGGCGGGGTATACCGGCTTGCTTTGCTGAAATAGGATCAATTATATAAAACAGCTGCAAGGAACCATATTCCTTGCAGCCGTTTGCGTTTTGGGTGCAATTATTTACGCAGCGAACGGGCATAATTCATGGTTTGCCCCGCGCCCAAAGTGATAAAGGCGATATCGTTGCCGCAGTTGAGGAAGCAGATGCCGCGGTTTACCCATTCCTGAATAGTAGGCTGGTGCGGGCCGATGGCAACGCCAAAAGGCTTGTTATGCTTGCGGCAAACGGCGGCAATATGGTCAAACATGGCCAAAAGCTCGGGGTGGCGCATTTGCCCGAGAACGCCCATGGAGCCGGAAAGGTCATGCGGGCCGACAACGATCAGGTCGATGCCGGGTACTTCGCATATGGCGTCCAGATGCTTCACGGCGTCTACATGCTCAATCTGGATCATTTTCAGCAGCCGCGCGTCAGCGGTAGCAACATATTCTTCATTGGAAATGGCGCCATAGTGAGCGGCGCGGCGGGGTCCAAAGCCGCGAATGCCGCGCGGAGGATAGGTGCAGGCGGCGACGAAAGCCTCGGCCTCGTCCGCGTTCATAATCATGGGGCTGAGAATGCCGTCCGGACCCATTTCCAGGATGGGCTTGATGATGACGGGATCGTTCCAGGGAACGCGGACAATGGAAGCGGCTCCGGACGCGTCGATCGCGCCGATGTGATGCAGGATGGTCTGCTTGTCAAAGGGGGCGTGCTCGCCGTCGATCCAAACGAAATCCGCGCCCATAAAGCCCAGCGTTTCAGCCGAGGCATTATCGGTCAGGCCGACGGCGCCGCCGACGACCAGTTCATTGCGCGCGAAGCGCTGGCGCAAAAGTTCAGCTTTAAACATGTTGTATTCCTCCGTTATTCTGTGGGTTTTGCCGGAGACTCCTGGTGGAGCCGCCGCCATTCGCTGGGCGTCATGCCTTCCAGCTTGCGGAAGGTGCGGGTAAAGGTGGTACGGTTGGTGATGCCTACCTGCTGGGCAATGCGTTCGATGGGCGTGGAAGTCAACAGCAGCTCTTTTACCTTTTCGATGCGTACATAGGCAAGATAATCGGAAAAATTAACGCCCATAATCAGCTTGAAGACGCGGGAGAGGTATTTTGCGGAAAGCTCCAGCGCGTCAGCCAGTATATCCAGACTGAGTTCCTGAGCGTAATTTTCGTCAATATAGGCCTTTATGCGCAAGGCGATGCGCTCCATGCCCTCCTCTCCCTTGGACTGCGCGGGCCTGGGAAGGTAGGGCAGCAATGCCGAAATCAGCGGCGCGGTGTTGATTTGCGGGGAGAGCAGCAGTACGGCCATGGGATCGACCTCTTCTCCGTGCGGCATAGGCGGATTGGACAGCCGCTGCCGCAGATCGATTACCGTTGTAAAAATATCGCGGAGAATGGCCGCGGCCTGCGGATAGGGGATATGGCAGCGCTTGGCGGCGCTGAGTATTTCACGGCAAACGTCTTCAAAGGCCTGAACGTCGCAGGAGGAAACCGCACTGATAATTTCACGGCGGTCATATTGAAAATCCGCTTGTATGGCCGACTCGTCCGCCGTGCCGTCCAAGGCGAATATGGCGCTGTTCGCGCTGTCAAAGGAGGCTGTGAGCTGGCCAAAGCTGGATGCGCGGCTGCCAACGCCCCAGCGCAGGGAGGCGTTGAGCTCCGGCCATTGGGCAATACGCTCCGCAGCCTGACGGCAAAGCGCTTCAATGGCTGCTTCATTGCCCTGCGGATCATGGAGCACCAGCACATACATATTGTTTTGAAAGCGCACGCGCGTATAAGCATAGCTTGACTCAAAAGTCTCTTCCAGCGTTTGCGCCAGGTACTTCATGGCCTCGTGAATGGAAAGGTAGCTTGAAGAGGCGGCCGAATCAAGAATAAAGGTTGCCGCCCGGCAGTTCGCGGTTAAAAAGCCGTATTCTTCCGCCATCAGGCGGGCAAAGTAACCTTCGTCATCCAGCGGATGACCGCACAGCAGGCTGGCCAGCGTTTGGGCGACATAGTGGCTCAAATGCTCCCGGCTTTGGCGCAGATAATTCTGACGGTCGCTGGCCAGGGTGGAAATGCCGCTTTTGATAAGCTCAAGCTCATTCTGGCCATCTGTATTGGGCGTATAAGGCCGGATGCTTTCATGAACGATACGGAACGGCTCATACATTCTGCGGGAAAGAAATATGGCCAGCAGCACGCCGCATACGCCAAATACCAGCGGAAGGGCAAAAACCAGAAAATGAAAATAATTGTTCACCTGGGCAAAGGCGGCTTGCGGCGTGAGGCTGACGATGGTAATATCCAGCACGGACTGGTAGGTGGGGTATGAATAATAGGAAGCGTTCGAAAGCGATACTTGACAAGGCGCGAGAAGCTGGTCGGCTGAAAGGCCGCTGTCCCAACCGCAAAGAAAATCCCCTGCGCTGCTGTATATGGCGTAGCGGGTCTGGCTGAATATGGCGTTGGTTTCATACAGAATGCGAAGCTTTTCCAGCGAAAGATTCATGACCAGCACATTGGGATAGCCATGATTGCTGCCGGTATACACCAGCGGAATGACAGGCTGCGCGGCGTTGAGGTGATGCGTAGCATAACGGTCGGGAGGCAGGATGCGGTATCTCATGGGGCTGCTGCTCAGCAGGGAATCCCATGCGGCCGCGTCCATTCTTTCAAAGGCCATCAGTTGGGTGAAAAAGGCTTGGGCGTTGGCCATCCCCTTTTCGCTGGCAGAATAGAGCACACGCTCGCTGTCAGCGTAAAGAAAAACACTGTCAATCAGGCCGTTGTATTGCAGACGGCTTTGCCACAACAGATCGAGAATCGCGCCGTAATGGTATTGCTGCGCCGTTGTGCTGTATTGGTAGGGACGAAAATACTCCTGGATCAAAACATTGCTGTGGACGAGCTTTTGCAGGTCGAACAGCGAAAGGATATCGGCGGACAGCCGATTGGTTACAGAGGCCATGTTATCCGCGATGCGCGCATGCAGACTTTCCTCGCTTTTTTGGGAGAACCAGAAGGCGGCTCCGGCAAGAATAGCGCTGGCGAAGATCACCATACACAAAAAGCAGGCGATCAGCCTGGGAAACAGCTTGCCGGAGTAGCGCAGCTTCATGGTACTTCTTCCTTTCTTATAAAAGGGATATAAGCCGCAGGGGTTAAGCTGCGGCTTGAAAGAATAACGTATTACTTGAGGGACGCCTGATAGGCTTCGTTGTAAATGGCTTCCACGTCCTGGGCGCCCATGCGGATCAGCTCGTTGACGAAAGCGTCAAACTCGTCCAGGGAACGCACGCCCATAATGAATTTGAGCGATTCGCTTTCAACGTAGGTATCGCAGGAGGTCTTCTTGTCAACCACCGCGTCGCTTTGGTCCGCATTCAGGCAGAGGGTGTAGGTATAGGGCTGCATGTAGGGGTCGTTGAGCCAGAACTGGTACATGGCGTTGGAATCATCGTCCAGGAACCACTTGCGCGTCTCGTAGAAACGGCCGGAAACAGCCAGCGCGCCTGTGCCCAGGAAATTCTTGTATTCACGGTAGGGGTCGTTGGCGTTG
>JAHZHX010000004.1:4889-10805 GCA_019420065.1 Clostridiales bacterium
GTAGTAATCGACCTGTTCCATGTTCAGCTGTACCTGATTGTTTTCATCCACGGTGTAATGCTCGTTTTCGACGCCGTAGGAGCAGAGCATCGCGCCCTCTTCGCTGTAAAGGTAATCCATCAGCTTCAGCGCTTCGGTGATGTGCTTGGACTCGGAATTGACGACCCATACATCGTTGCGGAAGGGGGAGATGTAGCCAACGCCTTCAAAGAACTGGTTGCGGCGGCCGCCAAAGGGATTGGACAGCGTGAGCATGGGCACGAACTTGGCTTCGGGGTTTTGAGCAACGGTGACCATATTGATGTCGGTGGTAAAGGAGCCGTTGTCATAGAAGAAGTAGCTCTTTCCGCTGGTCAGGTTCTCCATCCAGGTGGTCTTGTTGGAGGTAGCAAAATCAGGGTCGAGCAGTCCTTCGGCATACAGCTTGTTCATGTAACCCAGGAAGGAGCGGTAGCGCTCGTACAGCGGGCCGTATTCATACTTGTTGTCGTCCGGCTCATAATAGATGCCGTTGTAGGTGCCGTAGGCATAGCCCATACGCCACAGCACGTCCATGCCGCGCGTCACGAAGGGGATGCTGTCGGGCTGCCAGGCCTTGATGGCCTTGAGCATTTCATACAGCTCGTCAAAGCTTTCGGGCGCCTTGTCCCAGCCGATGGCCTGAAGCGCGTCCTGACGCACCAGGGGCGTATTGCCGTAGGCTTCAGCGTCCTCGGCGGTCATAATGAACCAGTAAAGGTTGCCGTCCACCTTGAAGGCGTTGGTCAGGCTGCTGAAGCGGTCGATGGTGGCCGCGTAGTTGGGCAGCTCGTCCCAGTGGTCGCTCAGGTTGACGAACATGTCCTGGGAGACATAATCGGCAAACTTGGTGTAGGTGGAGAAGGCGATGTCGGGCAGGTCATTGCTGCCCAGCAGCACGGAGAGCTTGGTGTTGTAGTCCGAGGCGGGGTAGATTTGCAGATTGATTTTGATGCCCAGCCGTTTTTCCAGCTCTTGAATGACGGGCTGCGTCATGCTGTAGGTGAAGGATGCATGCTCGGAACGCATGATCGTCAGCGTGACGGGGTCGTCCGCAAGCGCGAGCGTTGCGGGGATCAGAGCGGACAGCAGCGTCAGCGCCAGGAGCAGGGAGAGTAGCTTTTTCATCGTGGTATCCTCCTTTAGATAGTGTGTATTCAGAATCCCGCCGAAAGCATCCCGAGCGGGATTTTCTGCACATAAACATCCTCTTTCCAGAGGGTATAGATCACATAGAGCGCATCTCCCATCGCGACGGCATGCGGATAGGCATACATGCCGTTTTTGAACACGCCGGGGAATTTGCGCGCGGTGGGTACGTCTTCCATGATGAAGTGCCGGTCAAAGCGCTGCCCGTCGCGGGAGAGGGAGAGCACCAGCGGGCAGCGGCTGTGATCGGGACCGGGATTGCCGATGTAGCAATACTGTCCGTCCGGCAGGCGGCCCAGGAAAAACTTGGAGTTGCCGTCCGGGAACGCGGTGCGTACAGGCTCCGACCAGGTGGCGCCGTCGTCAAGACTCAGGGATTCGTAAAGCCAGGGAGTATAGCTGCGATGAAGCATGTGCAGAACGCCGTCATCCGTTTCCAGAAACGCGCCTTCACACAACGCGCCGGGATACCCCATGGCGCGGCTGACTTCCCATAGGGCAAACGGATCATCGCGCAGAGGCTTGGGCTGGCAGGCTTCTTCCCGACAGTAGCCGGAGAGCGTCCATTTGCCGGTGCCGGAAGGGTCGTCGGAATAGGCATGCGCCCAGTTGCCGGTAATCAGCAGGCGGCCGCTGCGCAGGCGCTGCGGACCCATATTGGGGCAGAGGGGAACGTTCAGATCAATGGGCTGCGACCAGGAAACGCCGTCCGTGCTGGTCAGCGCCAGCAGCCGTGTTCCCGTGCATTTCACGCCATAGCGGTATTGACCATTGCCGTCCTGCTGCTTTCTGTGCGGATGCGCGTAATGGAATGCGCCGGCGTAAGCGACAATGTGATCTCCCGTGTCCAGGAATCCGGCTGGTACCAGCGTCAGCAGCGTCTCCGGTCCGGGAACGTTTTCCAGCAGCACTTGCGGCTTGCTCCATTGCAAACCGTCTTCGCTTGAGGCATACAGAATGCGCTGACCGATTTCGCCCTCGCCCTGATGGCCGTTGGACCACATGGCGTAGAGCCTGCCGCCAAATACGCCCAACTGGCCGTGATGGCAGAAATGATTGCTTTCCTGCGCGGAATCGTAGAGGCATACGCGCGGGACGTTCAGGCGCACAGCACCGGAAGGGTTCTCCAAATAGGTAGTAATGGGGGGCATATGCTTTATCTCCTTTGTTTTTAGCCTTTTACCGAACCGATCATAACGCCCTTGACAAAGTAGCGCTGAAGGAAGGGATAGATAACCAGCATGGGCAGCACGGAAATGATGACGACGGCATACTTGATTTTGCTTTCCGACAGGAGCGATTCCGAAGAACCGGATGTTGTCATGCTGGCAATATCGCTGTCCACCACCATTTTGCGGATGGTCATTTGCAGAGGCATTTTATCTGCCGATTTCAGGTACAGGAGCGCGGGCATATAGCTGTTCCAGTGCGCCACGGCGTAGAAAAGCACCAGCGTGGCCAGAATCGTTTCGGACAACGGCAGGATCACGCGGATGAAAGTCTGGAACTGATTGGCGCCGTCGATCTCTGCCGCCTCGTGCAGATCCTCCGGAATGGAGGAAAAGAAGGTGCGCATGATAATCATGTTGTAGGTATTGATGCCGGTAGGCAGTACAATCGCCCAGATGCTGTCCATCAGGTTCAGGGATTTTACCTGCAGATACAGCGGAATGGTGCCGCCGTTGATAAACATGGTGACCAGAAAGAGCGCGTTGAATACGCGGCGGCCCTTCAGATGCGGTCGGCACAGCGGATAGGCGCACAGGGCGGTGAGAAAAATGTTGATGGAGGTGCCCACGGCGGTATAGAGCAGCGTGTTGCCGTAGGAGCGCAGGATCTGCGGGTTATCAAAGACGGCCTTGTAGGCATTGAGATCAAAGCCCTTGGGTAGAAACATAACGTCGCCGCGGATGACCGCGCTGCCGTCGCTGATGGATACGATCAGGCAGTAATAGAGCGGGAACAGCATCAGGAACATAATCAGCAGCATGAGCAGATAATTCAGATAGTCAAATGCGTTCATATGCGCGATTTTATTGCGTTTTGTACGGGTCAAAGAAATGCCAGTCATCAAATCGTCTCCTTTACCACAGGCTGGTATCGCTGATCCGCTTGCCCAGCCAGTTGGTGGAGAGAATCAGAATCAGCGCGATGGCGGCCTGGAACAGACCGATTGCCGTGCCATAGCTGAAGTCTGCGGTCAGCAGACCGCGCCGGTAAACATAGGTGGAAATCACGTCCGCCGTCTCGTAGGTAGCGCCGGAATAAAGCAGAAGAATTTTCTCATAGCCCAGGTTCATCAGGTTGCCTACGCGCAGGATCAGCATGGTGGTAACGGTAGGCGCAATACAGGGCAGGGTGACATTCATCATCTGCTGGAAACGGTTTGCGCCTTCCACGCGAGCCGCTTCGTAGAGCTGCGGGTCAATGGCTGTCAGCGCGGCGATGTAGATGATCGCATCCCAGCCCAGATGCTGCCAAATCTCGGAGAGTACGTAGATCGTGCGGAAATATTTGGGCTGGTTCATAAAAGAAATACGGGAGCCGCCCAGCGCGGCGATCAGATCGTTGACCAGGCCGCCGTTTGTGCGCAGAAAGTTGACGATCAGGCCGCAGACAACCACCGTGGAAATGAAGTGCGGCAGGTAAGAGACTGTCTGCACCAGCTTGCGGTATTTTTGATGCCGCATTTCGTTGAGCAGCAGGGCAAAAATAATGGAGGAAGGGAAGGCAAAGAGCAGGCTGTAAAAATTGATCAGCAGCGTATTGCGCAGCAGCTTGTAAAAATACGGATCGGAGAGAAATTTTTTAAAGTTCGCCAGTCCGACCCAGGGGCTTTTGCTGATGCCTTTCTTGGGAATGTATTTTTTGAATGCGATGATCGTGCCGTACATCGGCATGTACTTAAATAAAAAATAAAAGGTTACAGGCAGCAGCAGCATCAGGTATAGTTGCCAGTCGCGCTTCAGCCAGCGAAAGCGGCGGGGGCTTCTTGGCAGCTGCCGTTGAGCGTAATCAACGTGAGCCATCTTTCACAACTCCATTCCATTTCTATTGCAGCGTTGAACAGTCCGAGCGTTCTCTACGCACAGTTTACCACCATTCATGCATTTGTCAACCGAGCAGAATTCTACATCCATGTATAAGTTTTCTGTACAGATTCTACATGAAGGATACAGTTTTCCGGAATAATGATGATGATTTCAAACCGTAATTGACATATGGAGAGGATGAAGGATAAAATGAAACCGTATGGCGTTGGACCGGGGAAGAAAGGAGCCTTATAGAGATGAAAAAACAATGCGTTATGATAATGACCGATTCGCAGCGTTGGGATATGGTTGGCTGTTACCGGGAGACCGGGCTGCAAACGCCCTGCCTGGATGCGCTTGCCGCGCAGGGGGTGCGCTATGAGCGCGCTTACACCACGCAGCCTGTTTGCGGGCCTGCGCGTTCCGCCCTGTTTACCGGCTTGTATCCGGCGGCGAACGGCAGCTGGAGCAACGGCATGGCTCCGCAGGCGAATGTGAAAACGATTGGTCAGCGGCTGCACGATCAGGGGATTCATTGCGCGTACATCGGGAAATGGCACCTGGATGGCAGCGATTATTTTGGCGACGGCCGCTGTCCCGACGGCTGGGACGCGGATGAATGGTATGATATGCGCCGATACCTGGACGAGCTGCCGCGGATGGAGCGCATTGTTTCTCGCAGTCCGCTGCATATGGAAATCGAGCCGGTTAAAAAAGAAGATACCTACGGCTGGCGGGTGGCGCAGCGCGCCATCGCTTTTATGCGCAGGCATCAGGAGGAAGATTATTTTTTGGTCGTATCCTTTGACGAGCCGCATTATCCGTTCCTGTGTCCGCCGCCCTACGACCATTTGTACGATCACTATGAATTCCCCAAAGGCAGAGGGGTTTATGATGATCTTACGAATAAACCGGATTACCAGCGCGTTTGGCGCGGAGAAAAGGGAGCGGCTGATCCGCAGACGCTGCGGATTATGCGGCCGGACTTTTTTGGCTGCAACAGCTACGCCGATATGCTGATTGGCCGGGTGGCTGAGGCCGTGCCCGCTTCGGCTATGCTGCTGTATACCTCCGATCATGGCGATATGCTGAACCATCATGGCCTTTTTGCCAAAGGGCCGGCGGCCTATGACGATGTGACGCGCATTCCGCTGATTATCCGCCATCCCCAGGGCGAGAAGGGGGCGGTATACCGGCAGGGGCCTGTGTCGCATATCAGCATTTGCCCCACAGTGATGGATTATTTCGGACTGCCGCAGCCAGGTGCTTTCCAGGGAAAAAGCCTGCTGCCCACAGTATTGGATACCCGGCAGGCGGCGGAGCCGTATGTGTTTATGGAGTTTTCCCGCTTTGAGACCGATCATGACCATTACGGCGGTTTCCAGCCCATGCGCGCCGTGTTTGACGGCCGGTACAAACTGGCAATCAATCTGATGAGCAGCGACGAGCTGTATGATCTGCAAAATGATCCCGACGAGTGCGTTAACCTGATTGACGATCAGTCAATGGAAGAGGTGCGCAGGCGTCTGCACGAGGTGCTGCTGGACCATATGTGCGAAATCCGCGATCCCTTCCGCGGCTATTATTGGGATCTGCGGCCCTGGAGGACGGACGCGGCGCCCGCCAGCTGGCGCTACCGCGGCTATACCCGCCAGCAGGTGGACGAGGATTATTATCCCCGTCAGCTGGACTATGTAAACGGACTGCCGATGAAGAA
>JAHZHX010000004.1:10815-29989 GCA_019420065.1 Clostridiales bacterium
GCAGCGGCTGAAAATCACCAACAATAAAATCAAGGCGCACAGCCTGCCGGAGCTGGCGGAGAAGCTGGCGCGTTATGACGAGGAGGAGAAGCGGTGAAGGAATCTTTTGTGATCGGGATTGACTATGGCACGCAGTCTGCCCGGGCGCAGGTCATATCGCTGAGAGACGGCCGGGTGGCAGGCGAGGCGGTCTATGCCTATCCGCATGGGGTGATGAGCGGCAGTTTGCCCGATGGCACGCCGCTGGAGGGCGCCGATTGGGCGTTGGCGCATCCGCAGGATTATTGGGAGGCGCTGATTGCGGTTGTGACGCAGGCAAGGGCCGCATCGGGCGCTCGGGCGGAGGATGTGATGGGGCTGTCGATCGCCGCCACGGCCTGCACGCTGCTGCCGGTGGACGAAACGCTCACGCCGCTGTGCCTGCTGCCTGACTTCAAAAGCGATCCGCATGCATATATCAAAATGTGGAAGCATCACCGGGCGGAAGAAGAAGCGCGCCGCATGACGCGCATTGCCCGGGAGCGGGGGGAAGCCTTTTTGCCGTTCTATGGCGGGGCGGTGTCCTCCGAGTGGGTCATGCCGAAAATGCTGGAAATTTATCGAGAAGCGCCGCGGGTGTACCGGGCCGCAGCGTATTTTATGCAGTTCTCGGACTGGCTGGACAGCCGGCTGACCGGCGAAATGGTGCGCAGCGGCGGTATTGCCGCCTATAAAGCGTTTTACGATCGGGAGAAAGGCTACCCAAACCGGCAGTATTTGGAAAATGTGAATCCGGAATTGCCCGAGATGGTGGCAAAAAAGCTGAAAGGCAGGATCTGCTGGCCGGGGGAACGCGCCGGGGAATTAACGCCATGGGCGGCGGAGGCGCTGTCGCTTTTGCCGGGAACGGCGGTGGGCTCCGGACATACCGATGCGCACGCCGCCGCGCTGGGCGCGGGCATATGCCATTCCGGGGATTATATGACGGTACTGGGAACATCTTCGGTGACGCATTTTCTGCACGGCACGCATGCCGTCGTGCCGGGCGTCAGCGGCGCGCTGCGGGACGGCCTTTTGCCGGGCCTGACCTGCTATACCGCCGGCCAGCCCTGCGTGGGAGATATGCTGGAATGGTTTGTGCGTTGCGTCGCACCCGAGGGCGGACAGCAGGTTTATCAGCGGCTTGAGGAGGAAGCGGCTGGGCTGGTTCCGGGCGAAAACGGGCTGCTGGCGCTGGACTGGTGGAACGGAAACCGTTCCGTTTTATCCAACAGCCGCCTGAGCGGCACGCTGCTGGGGCTGAACATGAAAACCAAGCCTGCCGAGATTTATCGGGCCTTGATGGAAAGCGCGGCCTTTGGGCAGCGCATGATCTACGATCAGTATCTGCGTTATGGGCTGAAGCCGCAGCGCATCATTTTGTGCGGCGGCATGGCGTACAAAAGTCCGCTGCTGTGTCAGATACTGGCGGATGTTCTTCGTATGCCGCTGGAGATTGCCGGTACAAAGCAGGCGACGGCGCTGGGCGCGGCCATGTGCGCCGCGGCGGCGGTTGGCAAAGAGCGGGGCGGCTGCGGCAGCCTGACGGAAGCGGTGGAACGGCTGCGGCCGCAGTGCCGTTCAAGGGTATATCCCATTGCCCAAAATCAGCAGCGGTATGAGCGGCTGTTTGGACTGTTCCGGCAGCTGCATGATTTGCTGGGCGTACAGCATCCGGAACTGATGGAAAACCTGCGCGCGCTTCAATTAGAGAAAGAATAAAAAAATCAGGGCAAAAAGCCCTGAAGCTGGATTAGAGATAAGGGCGGATATCGCGGGAGAGCTGTTCTTCCAGCGCAATCAACTGTCCGGCAATGTCCTTGGCGGGCGTGTCCGCCTGCGGAAAACGGTTCATGTAGCGGCAAAGGGATTTTACGCCCATGTTGCAGCCGTCCACGATCAGGTCGGCAGCCTGCCGGTCGGGTTCTGCTCCCATCATTTTCATGCCCGTTTTCAGGGCGGACATGCCTTTGGCCATCAGCGGCGGTTCCTTGCCGTCGTCGCCCAGGTTGAAAAGCTGCTGCGCGGCGCGCTCTCCCAGCTTTTCATGTTCCCGTTTGCTGCTGCGCAGCAGGCTTGTCAGCGCAGGGTCGCGCACGTCCTCCAGCACCCCGTCGATGGAGGATACCCCCATCTTGGCTCCGGCGTCGCATTCGCGCAATAAACGAATGGTATCATCTCTGTTCATAAAAATACCTCCTTTGCACAATAGCCTGTACAAAGGAGGCCTGTTTTATGCCGTTTCGATGTCGATGATGCTTTCGGTGGTATGCGCGCAGAGCGGGCAAACCACATCCATCCGGAAGGAGGAGAAGGCGTTGACCCAGTCCTCCTCGCGCAGCGGATTGCCGTTTTCATCGCTCAGCTCGCTGTCGCGGATAAAATCCTCCCGACCGTAGGAGGTGATATATACCCTGAGTCCCAGCGCGGTCTGCTCCTGGCAAGCGGGGCACTTGGAAAGCGCGTGCAGCTTGGCGGGCAGATCGTACAGATAATCCGCCTTGGCCACAAAAGCGTCCCATCCGTGACGGCCGGCGTGAAAAAGCATCAGCTTATTGCCGCAGGCGTGACAGCGGGCGGCGGCGATGGTACCAGCCTCGTTTGTGTAGGGGATAAACAGCGTATGGCCGCATTTGCAGCGGATCAGACCGCTGACCTGAAGCTCGCTGTTTTCATCGCCAACGGGTATCAGGCAGGATTTGAGATGGTCGGGGATCGGATACATCAAAATGCGCCTCCTTGCGCGGCTTTACAGGCTTAAAAGATCTTGAGAAAACAAATAATCGTCAAACAGGGGCAAAAAAGCGTCAATCAGCTCGCAATACTGCACGGCGCATGCTTCGCCGCCGGGGAAAGCCGCCAGCAGCGCGTCGAGAATGAACTCGACAGCCTCGTCCTCGTCATATTCGCCGTCGCCGCTGTCGCCGTCTTCCGCCAGCGCGCCGCAGGCGTGCAGATAATCCACCTGCGCCTGGACCAGCGCCTGGCAAAGCGGCTCCATCATAAAACGCAGCGCGGAAAAACGGTTCCAGTCCAGCTTTTGCAGGATGCAGGCGGCAGCCTGCGCGCGATCCAGTCCCAGCATTTCGGCCATTACAGCAGCGCCTCCAGCTGGGCAACGGTATCGGCAAAGACACGGAGCGCGTCCTCCACCGTGGCGGGATCCTCCATATTGACCCCGGCCAGCTTGAGCGCCTCAATGGGGGGCACGCTGCCGCCGGCGCTGAGGAACTTCATGTAATCGTCCACCGCGGGCTGCCCTTCGGTGAGGATACGGTTGGCGATATACACCGCCGCCGAGAAGCCCGTGGCGTACTGATAAACATAGAAGGAACTGTAGAAGTGGGGGATACGCATCCACTCGTGGCGCACGCAATCATCAATCACGCAGGAAGCGCCGTAGTATTTTTCGTTCAGCTGATAATGCACCTCGGAAAGGGTATCGGCCGTCAGCGGCAGGCCTTCCTCTTCCATGCGATGGCTCTCGCGCTCAAAGGCGGCAAACATCGTCTGCCGGTACACCGTGCCGCGGAACTCCTCCAGCAGCTGGTTGGCCAGATAGGCGCTGGCCTTGCGGTCTTCCTTATATTCGTTCATCAGCGAGCGCATGAGCAGCATTTCGTTGCAGGTGGAGGCCACCTCGGCCACAAACAGCGAGTAGCCCGCCTTGGCGTAGGGCTGCGCGCCGTTGGAATGCCAGGTATGCATGGCGTGGCCCAGCTCGTGCGCCAGCGTCATAGCGCCGTTCAGATCGTCGGTGTGGTTGAGCAGCACATAAGGATGCGTACCGTAAACGCCCCAGGAATACGCGCCCGAATGCTTGCCGCGGTTTTCGTATACGTCGATCCAGCCGCCGTTGTAAGCCTCGTCCAAGAGCTTGCCGTAATGCTCGCCCAGCGGCGCCAGTCCTTTTTTGACCAGCTGGAAGGCTTCGGGATAAGTCATGTGCATGTCAAAACCGTCCACGATGGGCACATACAGATCGTAAAGGTGCAGTTCCTCCACGCCCAACTGCTTTTTGCGCAGCGCCAGATAGCGGTTGAGAGCGGGCAGCATGTTTTCCACGCTCTTGAGCAAGTTGTCATACACGGACACCGGGATGCGGTGAGGCGCCAGGGAAGCGGTGACGGCGTTGTCATAATGCCGCACGCGGGCGCTTGCCACGTCGGCCTTGACGTTGTAGCGGTAGGTGGCGGCATAGGTCTGACGGTAGGCGGCATAGGCGTTCATCATGGCCTCATACGCGCCGCGGCGTACCTCGCGGTTGCGGCTGCGCAGCAGACGGCTGTATACCGCGCCGGACAGGCGCACTTCGCTGCCGTCCTCGTCCCGCACCATGGGGAAGGGCATATCCACGTCGCTGAGCATGGTAAAAATATCGTCGGGCGCGCCCATGACCTCGCGCAGCGTGGCGATGACCTTTTCCTCCGCCGCCGGGAGCGTGTGAGGCTTGCTGAGCAGAATATCGTCGATATACATGCTGTATTCGCTGAAATCCGGATCCTTTTCCAGCGCGCGGAGCGTCTCCTCCGGCAGGGCGACCAGCTCGGGCTGGAGGAAGGAGGCTGCTGCGCCGGCACGGGCGCTCAGCCCCTGGATGCGGGTGATAAGCAGCTGCGCCTCGCTGTCGCTGCCATCCTCGTCCTGGCGCATACGGGCGTAAACGAAAAGGCGTTCCAGCAGCTTTTCCAGGTCAAAGCTGGCTTTGATCGCGGCGCGCGGGTCGTCCGCGACCCGGCCCTGAAAAGCGGCCACGGCGCTGACGGCGGCTTCGGCCTCGGCAAACATTTTATCAAAAGCGGGGGAACCGTCCAGGATGTCATTCAGGTTCCACATCCACCGCTTGTCCATTTCGCTGCGTGTTTTTTGCTGATGCATGGCAGTAATGCTCCTTGCGTTAAAATTTGTAAAGGGTATAAACGCAATTTAGCACTTGTAGGGGCGCGTGTCAAGCGCGAATCCGCGCGAATAAGCATAAAAGGGCGCGTTTCTGCGCAAAGATGCGCGAGTGAGGCGAACGGGCTTGAAAAAAATGCCTGCATCGGCTATAATCTAACATAGGGTCTAAAGGTTTAGGAGGAACCCCATGTTTCAAGGCTTTGACGGAGATTTGCTCTCCTTCTATGCGGACATCCGCTTCAATAACAATAAGGTCTTTATGGATGCGCATCGCAAGGAGTATTATCAGAAGGTACGCGATCCTTTTTATGCGTTCATTGAGGCCATAGCGCCGGTGATGCTGCAAATTGACGGCGAAATGGAGGTGCGGCCGCACAAATGCCTGTCGCGCGTGAACCGTGATACCCGCTATTCGCGCGACAAGTCGCCCTACCGGGATCATCACTGGGTCGCCTTCCGCCAGGCGGCGCGGCCCAAGGACGGCGCGCCCTTCTACTGGTTCGAGATCCGGCTGGACTCGGTGAACTGGGGCGTTGGCGTATGGGGCGAAAACCGGCCGCTGTTTGACGCGCTGCGCCGCCGCATGCTGGCGCAGCCGGAGGAGGTCATGCGCGCCCTGCGTCCCGCCTTTGAAAACGGGTTTGCCCAGGGCGGATCGGTTTGGAAGCGGATGCCGCCGCCCGAAGGGCTTTTGGCAGCGTTGGCGCCTGTGTATCCGGCGCGGGAGCTGTATTTTGAAAAACAGGGCGTTGACCCGGCATGGATTTTTGACGCATCCATTGTGGAACGCGTTGCGGCCGACTTTAAGGCCGCGGCGCCCGTGTGGCATTTGCTGCGCGGGCTGAACGATTTGGGGGAGGAAATGTATGATTGATTACCAGGCGCTAAAGAGCGGAACGGATATCCGCGACTGCGCGCTGGGCGAGAACGCGGTGCTGACAAACGAGGTAGCCTTGTGCATCGGCGGCGCGTTCATCACTTGGCTGAGCGAGAAAACTGGCAAGTATCCCCAGGGGCTGACCGTGGCCATTGGCCGCGATTCGCGCCTGACGGGCGGGACGCTGCTGGCTGCCTGCGCCGAGGGCATGGCGCGTGCCGGGGCGCAGGTATGGGATTATGGCTTGTGTACAACGCCTGCCATGTATATGAGCCTGCTGACGAAAGGGTTTGAGGCGGATGCGTCGGTCATGGTGACGGCCTCGCATCATCCCAGCGATCGGAACGGCTTCAAATTCTTTCTCCCGCAGGGCGGGGTATCGGCAACGGATGTGAGCATGATCCTGTCCATTGCGCAGGCGACCGCGCCGGTGGACTGTGCGCATAAGGCGATTGAAAAGCGCGCCTTTCTGCCGGTATACAAGCAGCAGCTGATGGAGCGCATGCGCAAAGGGCTGGATACCGATGTGGCCTGCCCGCTTTTGGGGCTTCATGTGGTGGTGGACGCCGGCAACGGCGCGGGCGGCTTTTATGAGGAAATGCTGCGCGAGCTGGGCGCGTGGACAGAGGGCAGCCAGTTCCTCGAGCCGGACGGCAGCTTTCCCAACCATATTCCCAATCCCGAAAACGCCGCGGCCATGGAATCGCTCAGCCTTGCGGTCAAAAAAAGCGGTGCGGACATCGGCTTGATTTTTGACGCCGACTGCGATCGGGCGGCAATCGTGGATCATGACGGGCGCGAGATCAACCGCAACCGTCTGATTGCCCTGATCTCCGCGGTATTGCTGGATAAAGAACCCGGCGCGACCATCGTGACGGATTCCGTGACCTCCTCGGGCCTGGCGCAGTTCATTGCCGAATGGGGCGGCGTGCATTACCGCTACAAACGCGGCTACCACAACGTGATCGACGAGGCAATCCGCCTCAATAACGCTGGCATTGACTGCCCCCTGGCGATTGAGACCAGCGGCCATGCCGCGCTGCGGGAAAACCATTTCCTGGACGACGGCATGTACCTGACCACCGTTTTGCTGGTGGAGGCCATGCGGCTCAAGCAGGAGGGCAAGGAGCTGTACAGCTTGCTGGAGGGCCTGCGCGAGCCGGTGGAGAGCGTGGAGCTGCGTTTGCAGATTACGTCGCCCGCGTTCCGCGAGGCAGGGCGCACGGCGATCGAGCAGGTGATGGATCATGCCGCGTTTGCGCCGGGCTGGCATATCGCCCCGGATAACCGCGAGGGTGTGCGCATCAATTTTGACCTGGAGGACGGGCTGCAAAACGGTTGGTTCCTGCTGCGGCTGTCCGTGCATGATCCGGTGCTGCCGCTCAATGCGGAAAGCGACGTGCGCGGCGGCGTTCGGACCATGCTTACCAAATTGCTCTCCGTGCTGGAAACGGCTGAGAATATTGATATTTCCCCGCTGCGCGAATTTTTGAGCAAAGAATAAAGGAGCTGTCAAAATGGATATTCAGCAAAAGACGATCAATACCATCCGCGCGTTGTCTGCCGATATGGTGCAAAAGGCAAATTCCGGCCATCCCGGCGCGCCTATGGGCATGGCGGCCATGGCGTATGCCGTGTGGGCGGACGCGATGTGCCATAATCCCAAGGATCCGGCATGGCAGAACCGTGACCGTTTTGTGCTTTCCAACGGTCATGCCAGCGCGATGCTGTACAGCCTGCTGCATATGTTCGGCTATGACCTGTCGATGGAGGATCTGAAAAACTTCCGTCAATGGGGCTCCCGCACGCCCGGCCACCCCGAGTGCACGCATACCCCCGGCGTGGAAACCACGACCGGCCCGCTGGGGCAGGGCATTGCCAACGCGGTAGGCATGGCGATTGCCGAGACCATGCTGGCAGCAAAATTCAACCGTCCGGAATTCCCCGTGGTCGATCACCGGGTATTCGCCTTCTGCGGCGACGGCTGCATGATGGAGGGTGTGGCGGCGGAGGCGGCGGCGCTGGCCGGCACGATGAAGCTGGGCAAGCTGACGCTGCTTTACGATGATAATGATATTTCGATCGAGGGAAATACCGATATTGCCATGCGCGAGGACGTAGGCGGTCGCTTTGCCGCCTATGGCTGGCAGGTGCTCAGCGTGGAGGACGGCAACGATCCGCAGCAGATCCTTTCCGCCATTGCCGAGGCGCGCCGCGACGAGCGGCCCTCGCTGATTATCTGCAAAACGATCATTGGCTTTGGCTGCCCGGCAAAACAGGGTACGGCAGGCTGTCACGGCTCGCCGCTGGGCGCGGAGAACGTGGCCGCGATGAAGAAGCTGCTGGGCATGCCCGAGGAGGCCTTCTGCGTGGATGCGGATGTATATGCGCATCTGAGCGAATGCGCCGCCCGCGGCGCGCAGCGCGAGGCCAAGTGGAAGCAGATGATGGAGGCCTATGCCAAGGAGTATCCGGAGCTTAAGCAGGAATATGACGCCTGGATGAGCATGGAGCTGCCCGAGGGTCTGGAGGACGACGCCGAGCTTTGGGGCTACGAGGGCAAGATGGCGACCCGCGCCACCAGCGGCGCCATGATCCAGCGCCTGGCCAAGCGTCTGCCCAACCTGGTGGGCGGCAGCGCCGACCTGGCTCCCTCCAATAATACCTACATCAAGGACGGCGGCGATTACAGTGCTGAGAACCGCAGCGGCCGCAACCTGCACTTTGGCGTGCGCGAGCATGCGATGGCGGCAATCTGCAACGGCATGGCGCTGCACGGCGGTCTGCGCGTGTTCTGCGGCACCTTCTTCGTGTTCAGCGATTATATGAAGCATGCCATCCGTATGAGCGCGATCATGAAGCTGCCTGTGACCTATGTGCTCACGCACGATTCCATCGGCGTGGGCGAGGATGGCGCGACGCATGAGCCCATCGAGCAGCTGGCCGGCCTGCGCGCCATTCCGGATCTGAACGTGATCCGTCCGGCGGACGGGCGCGAGACCACGGCGGCCTGGCTGACGGCGCTCACGAGCGGCTTGCCCACCTGCCTGGTGCTGACCCGGCAGAATCTGCCGCAGTATGACCATTGCGGCCGCTGCGCTTTCCAGGGCGGTTATGTGCTGTCTGACTGCGAGAGTGCGCCTGACGTGCTGCTGATGGCCTCCGGCTCTGAGGTGGAGCTGATCCTGGAGGCGCAGAAGGCGCTGAAGGAGGAGGGCATTGCCGCCCGCGTGATCTCCATGCCCTGCATGGAAATCTTCCTCAGGCAGGATGCGGCCTACCGCGAAAGCGTGCTGCCCGCTGCCGTGCGCGCGCGTGTGGCGGTGGAGGCGGGCGCGACCATGCCCTGGTACCGCTTTACCGGTCTGGACGGCGCGGTGGTCGGTCTGGATCATTACGGCGCGTCTGCCCCGGCTGACGTTCTGTTCCGTGAATACGGCTTCACGGTGGAAAACGTAACGGCTGCGGCCAAGCGTGTTCTGGGAAAATAATCAGCATAAACGGCTGAACGTCCGCGGTATAGGCGGGCGTTCAGCCATCCTGTAAAAAGATAGGGGGAACCCCATTGTCAACGCCGCATATTCGGAATTATCGCAATAAACACATTCACATGATTGGCATTGGCGGCAGCAGCATGTCCGGCCTGGCGCAGATGCTGCTGGATCAGGGCTTTTATATCACCGGCTCAGACAATGCGCACAGCCATGCGGTGGAACGGTTGGAGCAGGCGGGCGTGCAGGTGTTTATCGGCCATCGGGAAAGCAACGTATATGGTGCGGATCTGCTGGTTTACTCGGCGGCGATCCATCCCGATAATCCGGAGCGCGTCTATGCCGCAGCGCACGGTATTCCGCAGATGGAGCGCGCCGTGCTGTTGGGGCAGGTGATGGAAGGTCATCGGGATGCGGTGTGCATCAGCGGCGCGCACGGGAAAACGACGGCTTCGTCCATGCTGGCGCAGATGCTGCTGGACTGCGGAATGGATCCGGCGGTACATATCGGCGGACGGCTGGACGCGCTGGGCGGCAGCACGCGCATTGGTTCGGAACGGGTGTTTGTGGCCGAGGCGTGCGAGTTTTCGGGCAGCTTTCTGCATATGAAGCCCACGATTGCCGTGGTGCTCAATATTGATGAGGATCACCTGGACTATTATGGCGATATTGCTCATATTGAAGAGGCGTTTTTCAATTTTTGCTCGTTGCTGCCTGAAAACGGTCTGGCGCTGGGCTGGGGCGAGGATGAGCGGGTGCGGCGTTTGCTTGCGCGTCTGAATCGCCGCCAGGAGACCTTTGGCTATACTGATGCGTGCGACTGGTATCCGGTGGAGCTGGCGCTGGGCGAGCATGGCTGCTATCAATTTGACGCGATGCGCCGGGGCCAAAAATTGTGCCATGTGCAGCTGCGGGTTGCCGGACGTTTCAATGTGCTTAACGCCCTGGCGGCGCTGGCCAGTGCTTATGCGCTGGGCGCGGATATGACGCAGGCGGCGCGTTCGCTTTCCGGCTTTGCCGGGGTACATCGCCGTTTTGAGCATACGGGAGATATCGATGGCGTGCATATGTACCATGATTACGGGCACAATCCGGTGGAGATGCGCGGCGCGCTCTCCGTTGCCTGCGAGCAAGGCGCGGGGCGCGTGTGGGCGGTCATGCAGCCGCATACCTTCAGCCGCGTAAAAACGCTGTTCAACGATTATCTGACCTGCACGAAGGCGGCGGATTTTACACTGGTAACTGATATTTGCGCGGCGCGCGAGGTCGATCCGGGCGATATCAACAGCGGCATGCTGGTAGACGGCATGCGGGCGCATGGCGTGAACGCGGTATGGACGCCCTCCTTTGACGATGCCGAGGCATACCTGCGCGCGCACTGGCAGCCGGGCGATCTGGTGCTGACGATGGGCTGCGGCGACATCAATCTGCTCAACGAACAGATGCAGCGGCACGGCGACAGCAAAAAATAAACGTCATAGAAAAAAGGCTCAACGGAGAAGCAAATTTCTTCGCTGAGCCTTTTTGGTTCTTTTATGGTCAACCGATGGGACAGGTATATTTGTTCAGGTTCGCGTCGCGGCCAACGCATACGTTGTCGCAGCCGCGGTTTTGCAGCTCGGCAACGGGATGCGGCGCGGTCTCAAAACGGTAATCCTGACAGTTCTTTGCGATATAGCGGTCGATGACCTGATGCGTAGGCACGATATCGGGCGCAGGATTGACCTGCTGCTGATACTGGAAAAAGGGCGCGTTGGGCGCAAGGGAGGGCACAGGCACATAATTTTCATGCACGCTGGTCAGCTGCACGCTGCACAGCACCCCGCGAACATAGTCGATATTGGAGCCGATTTTGAGCAGTTCGGGGAATTCGCCGTCCGGGATGACCTGCTGCCAGTCTTTTTTCTCATATTGCTTGAGCAGCCGGGCCGCCGCGTGCAGGTGAATGATTTCCTGCTCAAAGCAGTGCTCCCACAGCTTGCGCAGCCAGGGGTCGCACTCATCCATATAGCAGGAATAATAAAGGTAGCATTCGGTATATTCATGCATCAGCAGGCACTCAAGCCAGGTTTCATTGGGATCCTTGAGGCTCTCGTACTGGCTGACGTGCTGCTCCTCGATCATGCCGATTTCCTGGTAGAGCCTACGCCCCAGATTGCCTTGGTAGAGATTGCTTACGTTCATATAATAATTCATGGTTTGCTGTTCGGCGGCGGTGATGATGTTCACATGCAGCTTGGTCAGCAGCGGCGCGTCCTTGCCGATGGGGAAACGGATGTCGTCGGCGGGCCAGCGGTGCTCGCTGATGGTGGGGCGGCCGGGCATGATTTCGGTGTAATGGCCAACCAGATGCTCAGCGCGCACGCCTTTTTCCATTTCCAGCAGATCGGCATAGCGGTACAGATGGTCAAAGTCTTCCAGCAGGGCAAAGTTCAGGGCTTTTTTCACGCCGGGATCGGTTTCGCGGCGCGCCATGGCGGCGGTGAGGTCTACAGCCAGCTGCTCGTAGCCGATGGTGTGCTCCAAAATATCCTCGCTGCCGGGCTTGAGGTTGGAGATCTTCATCTGCTGCTGCTTTTCCACGCGGCGGGTCTCGGCCAGGGCGCGGCGCAGGTCGTTGTCCTGCGTATGACGGGAGAACTGGTGAGAGAACCAGTTGGCCTCAAATTCCGTGCCGTTCATAAGGATGATGCGGCATTTGGTGTAGGGATCCACGGTGTATGGATCATATTTGGGCGGATACAGCTGCTGCCAGTCCTCATAGGTAAGAACGCCGGGTTTTTGTTCAAATGGATTCATAAATGAGCCTCTCTTTGCATGGATTTATCTTTAGTGTAGCGCATAATGCTTTATATTATGCGTGCCAGCGGACTGGTTTTGTGTATAAATACAATGAAAATGCAGAGAAATTTACGCTTGCCTATTGACAAAGAGCACGATCAAAGCTACAATAAATTTGAATTTCCGGGGAAGGAGGCAAACAGCATGGTCAAGAGCGTGAAGATGTTGATGTGCATGGGCATGTGCATGAGCATGTGCTCTGTTTTGCCATGTGTTTGCTGCCGGGAGTGAATGAAGCATTCTTTCAGGAGGAGCATCCACGTGGGTGCCCCTCTTATTTTTTCGTAAAAGGAGAAAAAAGGAATGCGGTTATTTCACATCGGCCGGGCGGGCGACCGAATGCGGCGCTGCGCTGTCCTTCATCAGAAAATATATCATGACGAGAAAAAGGAGAAATGATTATGAAAAAGCTTTTGATTGCTGTCCTCGCCTTGCTGACCGTTCTGGCCCTGTCGCTTCCCGCTCTGGCTGCCGCGCCGCTGCAAATCGGCGTGCCGGATGACGCGACCAACCAGGCGCGCGCCATCAAGCTCCTGGAAAGCGCCGGGCTGATCGAGGTCGATCCCGCGGTGGGCTTCAACGCCGAAATCAAGGATATTACCAAATACATCTATAATATTGAAGTGACCCCCGTATCCGCCAACATGCTGACCTCTACCCTGGAGGACTTTGCGGCCAGCACCATCAACGGCACCTATGCCGCGCCCTACGGCCTGCGTCCTTCCCGCGACGCGCTGCTGATTGAAAAGCAGGAGGAGGGTGTGGAAAACCCCTATGTGAACGTGATCGTGGCCCGCACGGCTGATAAGGATAATGAAATCTATAAGACCATTGTGGCCGCTTTCCAGACCCAGATTGTGGCGGAATACATGATCGACAAGTATGTGGAAACCTATTTCCCGGCCTTTGATTATGACGCCGAGAACAAGGCTTACGAAAATGTTGTGGAAGACATTGATACTTATGTTGCCGACAAGAAGGGCAAGACCGTGGTGAAGGTGGGCGTTTGCGGCTCCTCCAATAACTACTGGACGGCGGTGCAGAAGGTGCTGGACGAGCAGAATGCCGGTATCTACATTGAGCTGGTGGAGTTTGACGCTTATACCCTGCCCAATGAAGCGCTGAACAGCGGCGAAATCGACCTGAATTCCTTCCAGCACAAGGCCTATCTGCAAAAGGAAATCAACGCGCAGGGCTATGACCTGACGGTGGTGGGCGACACGCTGATTGCGCCTTTGTCCCTGTATTCCAAGAAGGCGGAGTCCCTGGATGCGCTCAAAGAGCTGGTAGGGCTGAACTGATTTGTAAATACACATTATAATTGCCGCACCAATGCCGCCTGCTTTCCAACGGGCCGGCATTGGTGCGCGGCGTGAAGACAGGGGTAGAGCAATGATCGAACTGAAGCATTTGAACAAAACCTTTCACTTGAAAAGCGGCGATGTGGAGGCGCTCAAGGATGTGAGCCTGACGGTGCGCCAGGGTGAGATCTTTGGTGTGATTGGCTATTCCGGAGCGGGAAAATCCACGTTGGTGCGCTGCATCAATCTGCTGGAAACGCCGGATTCCGGCGAGATCAAGATTGGTGATACCTGCATCATCAGCCGCGGCGGCAAGCTGAGCTGCCAGGTGGCGGGGGATGCAAATGCGGCCGGGAAGCCGCTGACCGAGCGGCGGCTCAGCCAGCTGCGCCATAACATTGGCATGATCTTTCAGCATTTTAATCTGCTGGATCGCAGCACGGTGTTTGAAAACATTGCCTATCCGCTGCGCTATTCCAAGATGAGCCGGGAGGAGATCCGCGGCCGCGTAGAGGAGCTGCTGGAGTTGGTGGATCTTAAGGACAAGCGCGACGTGTATCCCTCGCAGCTGTCCGGCGGACAGAAGCAGCGCGTGGCCATTGCCCGCGCCCTAGCAAACAAGCCGGGGATCCTGCTGTCCGACGAGGCGACCAGCGCCCTGGATCCGGACGCTACGGAAGCGATTCTGAATCTGCTCAAGGAGCTGAACAAAAAGCTGGGGCTGACCATCGTGCTCATTACGCATGAAATGGCGGTCATCAAATCCGTGTGCCACCGGGTTGCCGTGATGGAGGATGGCTGCGTGGTGGAGGAGGGCAGCGTGTATGACATTTTTGCCCATCCGCAGCAGGCCATTACCAATAAATTTGTCAATTCCGCCTCTCCGCTCAGCCGCGTGGAGCGTATGATTGCCGAGGGTTCGCCCTTGGTGCAGGTGAGCGGCAACGCGCGGCTGGTCAAGCTCCTTTTTGAGCGCGACTGCGTGGGGGACGCGGTGATTTCCAGCGTTTCCCGGCAGTGCGGCATCAATCTGAACATTGTGCTGGCCAACGTGGAAATCCTGGAGGACAGCCCCGTTGGCGGCATGATTGCCGTTATCAGCGGCAAGGAAGAAAATATTGCCGCGGCGTTCAAGTATTTTGCGGAAAATCATATCACGGCGGAGGTGCTCGATCGTGGAACAGTTCATTAAAGAGCTTATGCCCTATGTATATGCGTACCGCGCGCGCTTTTGGACCAGCTGCACGGCTACCCTGGAGATGTTTCTGAAGGCGGGCATTTTTTCCTTTGTGCTGGGCCTGTTCTTTGGCGTGCTGCTGATCGTCTGCCGCGAGGACGGCGTGCGGCCCAACAAGCTGGTTTCCAGCCTGATCGGTATTTTCATCAATGTTTTCCGCTCCATCCCCTTTGTGATCCTGCTCATTTTCCTGATCCCGTTCACACGCGCCGTTGTCCACACGGCGATTGGGGTGAAGGGCGCAATCATTCCTCTGATTTTTGGTACGGTGCCCTTTTTCAGCCGGCAGGTGGAGGCGGCGCTGTCCAATGTCCATCCGGGCAAGATTGAGGCGGCGCGCAGCATGGGCAGCAGTACCTTGGGGCTGGTTTTCCGCGTGTATCTGCATGAGGCGGTGCCCGATCTGATCCGCGCCACGACGATCACGGCCATCAGCCTGGTAGGCCTGACGACCATGGCGGGCGCGGTAGGCGCGGGCGGCCTGGGCAGCTTTGCCATCAACTATGGGCAAAATCAGCAGCATCAGGATATTGTCAACGTCTGCGTGATCGTACTGCTGATTTTTGTGTGTCTGCTGCAAACGCTTGGTTCTTTACTGGCAAAAAAGACCACCAACCGTGCGCTTTTTCACAAAAAGCATTAAGAAATAGAGGTACCTCATGGCAAATTACAATACACTGATCGATTACTGCGATCGGCAGGCGGGGATATACCGGCAGATTGCCCTGGATATCCATGCCCATCCCGAGGTCAGCAACTACGAGTTTTTTGCCTGCAAGCGGCTTTCCGAACAGCTGGCGGCGGAAGGCTTTACGGTAGAGACCGGTGTGGCCGGACACCGCACGGGCTTTGCCGCCTCTTACAAGGCGCAAAAGGCTGGACCGGTGCTGGTGTTTTTGGCGGAATACGACGCGCTTCCGGGCCTGGGACATGGCTGCGGACATAATCTGTTCGGCGCGACGTCGTCGCTGGCGGCAGCGGCGCTCAAGCAGGTAATCGATCAGACGGGCGGTGAGGTGCGCGTGTACGGTACGCCGGGGGAAGAGGGCGGCGAGAACGGCAGCGCCAAAGGCAGCTTTGTGCGGGAAGGCTTTTTCCGCGACGCGGACGCGGCACTGTGTGCCCATCCGGGGGCGGATCGGCATTATCCTACAGTGCCGTCGCTGGGCTGCGCGCCGGTGGATATTGAGTTCTGGGGCCGCGCGGCGCATGCGGCAAGCGCGCCGGAAAAGGGGATCAACGCGCTGGACGCCCTGATCCTGACATATAACGGCCTGAATGCGCTGCGTCAGCATGTAACAAGCGATGTGCGCATCCATGGAATTATCACCCATGGAGGAGACGCGCCTAATACCGTGCCCGAATATGCGGCGGCAAAATTCTTTTTCCGCGCCGCTACCGCCAAACGGCTGGAGGATGTGTATCAGAAAGGCTGCCGGATCGTGGAAGGCGCAGCGGCCATGACGGGAGCCAAAGGGCGGCTCCAGCCTTATCAGAACCGTGTGGAAAACACTGTGCTGGTTCCGGGCTTTGACGCGATATATCAGAAAAACCTGGAAACATTGGGTGAAAAAATGGATACGCCCGATCCCAATTACAGCATCGGGTCAACGGATGTGGGCAATGTTTCGCAGGTGATCCCGACGATCCAGCCCACCTTGAGCATCACGGACGTTCCCACTGCCGGTCATACGGAGGCATTCAGGGCGGCAGCTTGCTCGGAAAAAGGGCTTCGGGCGATGGTACTTGGTGCAAAGGCGCTGGCCATGACGGCGTTGGATCTGCTGGAAAGTCCGGCGCTGCTTGCAAGCATCAAGGCAGAGCATGCGCAGGCACTGGCGCGGGAACAAGAATAATTGCGCGTATGGAAAGGTATAGCCGGTTAGCATACCTTTTCTTTTTTTTGTGGGGCTTGACAATGGCATGAAATCGTACTATAATGAAATGGTATGATTTCGGACTGGAGGGGAAAACCGTGGCGTCATGTCTGAGCGACGCGATGAAGCGCATCAACTATATTACAAATGAAATAGACGCGGCGTATCATGAGGCGGCGCTGCGCCTGGGGCTATCCGACAGCGCGCTGATGATTTTGTATGCGCTGTGCAATGCGGGCGGCAGCTGCGGGCTGCGCAGCATTGCGCAGATGTCGGGCCTGAGCAAGCAGACGATCAACTCCGCTCTGCGCCATCTTGAGGAGCAGCAGATCGTTACCCTGCGGCCGCTGGACGAGAAGAAGAAATTTGTCTGCCTGACCGAAACGGGGAAAATTTTGGCGGAAAATACGGCAATGCGCCTGATTGCGATCGAAAATGAAATCCTTGACGAATGGGATGAGGAGGAACGCAGACAGTATGCCGAGCTGCAAAGGCGGTATTTGACCGCTTTTCGCCAAAAGAGCAAAATGCTGGGCAAATTGCCGCATGAAAAGGAGAAAGAATAGGGATATGAACATTCGCATTTCAGATCATTTTGATTATCGAAAGCTGCTGCGGTTCACGCTGCCGTCGATTATGATGATGATTTTTACTTCCATTTACGGCGTGGTGGACGGTTTTTTTGTATCAAATTATGTGGGGAAAACGCCATTTGCGGCGGTCAATTTTATTTATCCGTTTTTGATGCTGCTGGGCGCGGCAGGCTTTATGTTTGGCACGGGCGGCAGCGCTTTGATTGCCAAAACCATGGGGGAGGGCGAGCCGGAAAAGGCCAAGCGGATCTTCTCTTTGCTGGTATACGCGTCGATCGTTTGCGGCGCGGCGCTTGAGATAGCGGGGATGCTTCTTGTCCGCCCTGTCGCTGCCGCGCTGGGCGCCGAGGGGCAGATGCTGGAGGACTGCGTGGTTTATTGCCGAGTCTGCCTGCTGGCAATGCCCGCTTTTCTTCTGCAATATGAATTTCAGAGCCTGTTCATTACGGCTGAAAAGCCGCAGCTGGGGCTGATCGTTACGGTAGCGGCCGGCGTGACCAATATGGTGCTGGACGCGCTGCTGGTGGCGGTGCTTCAGACGGGACTGGCCGGCGCGGCCGCGGCGACAGCCCTCAGCCAGTGCGTGGGCGGCATTGTGCCGCTGGTATATTTTTCGCGCCGCAATTCCAGCCGTTTGCAGCTGACAAAAACGCATTTTGACGGCCGGGTGCTGCTGAAAACCTGCGCGAACGGCTCTTCCGAGCTGATGTCGAACATTTCCATGTCCATTGTCAGCATGCTCTATAACGCGCAGCTGATGAAATATGCCGGGGAAGATGGAATTGCCGCTTATGGCGTGCTGATGTATGTCAACATGATTTTCCTGGCGGCGTTTATCGGCTATTCCGTAGGCTCGGCACCCATTGTCAGCTATCATTTTGGCGCCAAAAACAATCAGGAGCTTAAAAGCCTGCTCAAACGCAGCTTTGTCATTATCGGGTTTTTTTCGCTCGCCATGCTGGCGGCCGGCGAAGCGTTGGCAAAGCCGCTTTCGCGCCTGTTTGTCGGTTACGACGAGGCGCTGATGGCCCTGACGCTGCGCGGCTTTTTGGTCTATTCATTTTCATTCCTGTTTTCGGGCGTGGCAATTTACGGCTCGGCCTTTTTTACGGCGCTCAATGATGGCGCCACGTCGGCCATGATTGCCTTCCTGCGCACGCTGGTGTTCCAGATTGCGGCGGTGCTGACATTTCCGCTGCTGTGGGGCATTGACGGGATCTGGCTGTCCATTGTGGCGGCCGAAGCGCTGGCGGCGTTTACAACGGTACTGTTTCTGGCGGGGAAGCGCCGGCGTTATCAGTATTAAAGCATTGCGCCGGAGACTTAAATCGGCTATAATAAATGCAGAGGTGAAGTGCAAATGAAAGCAAACCGGAAGAAACACCGTTTTCTGCGCGCATTGCTGAGCATCCTGCTGATTCTGGCAATACTTGTTGGCGGCTATGCTGCGTATGTATTTCTGGGCTATCGCCGGCTGCCGGATATGCTGTATCTCACGCCGGAGAATAATGCCGACGGAAGCGTGAAAACGCAAAAGGAATACCGCGTGATTTCCTTCAATATCGGTTTTGGCGCATACGAACCGGATTACAGCTTCTTTATGGACGGCGGCACGGAATCGTGGGCATTTTCGCGGGAGCGGCTGGAAAAGAACATGGCGGCGATTCAGACATTTTTGAATGAGCAGGACGCCGATTTTTTGCTGCTTCAGGAAGTGGACGAGAACGGTACGCGTACCTATCATTATAATGAACGCGCGTACCTGACGGAATCCCTTGCCGGTTACGGCAGCGTGTGGGCGCAGGATTGGGACGGGCCCTTCCTGCTGTATCCTTTCAGGCAGCCGCATGGGAAAAATGTGTGCGGGCTGATGACGTTCAGCCGCGCGCGGATCTCGACCGCGGTGCGCCGCAGCCTCCCGGTGGAGAATACCGTGATGAAGGTGGCCGATCTGGACCGCTGTTACAGTGTATGCCGTATGCCTATCGACAGCGAGCGTGATCTGGTGCTTTATAATGTACATTTGTCCGCTTATACCTC
>JAHZHX010000004.1:29999-72727 GCA_019420065.1 Clostridiales bacterium
CCGACGGGACGATTGCCAACGAGCAGCTGGCGCTTTTGCTCAGCGATATGGAAAGCGAATATGCCAAAGGCAATTATACGGTGTGCGGCGGCGACTTTAACAAGGATCTGCTTGGAAATTCGGCGCAGGTATTTGGCGTTTCGGGCAAGGGATACACCTGGGCGCAGCCGCTGCCCGAAGGTTTATTTGAGGGTACGCATTTGTCGCTGGCTGCGCGCTGCGACGCGGAGCATCCCGTGCCTTCCTCTCGCGTGGCCGAGGCGGCGTACCATCCCGGCCAGTTCGTCGTGACGCTGGACGGATTTATCGTTTCGGACAATGTAACGGTGGTGCGGGAGGACACGATTGATACCGGCTTTGCCTACTCGGATCATAACCCGGTAGAGCTGGTATTCAGACTGGAGGAATGAGCGAATGAAAAAAATGATGCTTTTACTGTGCGCCGCCGTGCTGTGCGTATCGCTGTGCGCGTGCAGCGCAAATTCCGGACAGATGTATATTGAGGCGGCAAAGCTGGATAATCAGGCGGAAAGCGTGATGCAGCTGCTGGGAAAGGGTCATTTGTATGATTTTCGCCTGGACGGCAACATGAAAAGCATGCAGATCAACGCCTACGAGCTGATAGACGGCCAATGGAGCATGATAACCGGCGGCGGCATAGCGGTTTCTGGCGACAAAGGACGGCTGGGAATCACCTTCGATCAGATCGGGGACGGGCTGCGCGTGGCAGTGCAGAGCGGAAGCGAAAACAGCGTCACCGCCTATTCCAAGGATACGGGACGAAACGAAAAGCCTATGGCCCGCTTATCCTGTATGCTCAGCGGCCGGAAAGCGGTAAATTATGAGCAGGAAATTCCGCTGGCAGTTCAGATCATCGCGGCCGGAAGCGCAGCTTCGCCTGAGGGCGTTGAAGGCTTTTTCACGCCGGAAATCTACGCGGGAAAAGGGTACGAGCATGTCTACGCGCTGACGGTGATTTTCAGCACCGCGGCGCTGGAATAAACAGGAAAAAGGACACAGTTCATACGGACTGCGTCCTTTTTTCGACGTCAGATTTTCTGGCGCATCAGACCATGGCGGTTACAGTACAGATACACATAGCCGTGACCGCGCAGCTGAAAACGGGTTTCGGCATTGCCCTCGGGGTATAGTTTCTTGAAGTGGAGTCCGTCTGCCGTTGCATAGGCCAGAAATGAAATATAGTGCGATTTGGTCATTTCATGCCGGACGGTAACAAAGGTTTCGTTCTCGACCGGCTCCAGCGTGAGCGCATGGGCAGCGTCGCTCTCCTCCGCCTCCAGCACGGGCAGCGTGATGCCGCAGCAGCTGACAACGGCCTCGCCAATGGCGTGGATCACATTGCCGCAAATAGGGCACGCGTAAAAGCCGGCGCGCAGCATATTGGCGGAGATATTTCTGTTGGTAACGGTCTGGCCGGACATCAGCTCCAGCACGGACACGCCCAGCGCGCCTGCCAGCGGCTCCAAAAGGGAAATATCGGGCAGTCCCTTGGCGGTTTCCCATTTGGAGACTGTTTTGCTGCTTACGGAAATCTGAGCGGCAAGCTCGGCCTGCGTCAGCCCTTTTGCCTCGCGGAGCTGCCGGATGGTGTTCCCGGTGACATAGGTATTCATGACGTTTCTCACATCCTTTCCTGCCCGGTTATTATAGCAGGGAGGCAGGCGGAAAAACAACCTACGCTTCGGCGGCTATGCCTGCTCCGGAGAGGCGGTATAGGGAAGCGTGAGACAAACCACGGCGCCGCCGTCGTTATGGATGGAAATGTGCATGGCGCCCTTGCTGTAATAATACAGGCGCAGGCAAGTGTTGAGCAGGCCGATATGGCCGCCGACGGTGGAAAGCGAGGCGCTGCCGCTTTCAATTTCGCGGATGCGGCTTTGCAGGTTTTCCAGCACATCGGCGGAAAAGCCCGTGCCGTTGTCCCGGATTTCCAGCATCAGATGGCCGTCGTGGATGCAGCCGGTGATAGAAAGCCGACGTTTGATGTTTTGCCCGTTGTATCCATGGTTCAGGGCGTTCTCCACAATCGGCTGCAAGGAGAGCTTGGGCAGTTCGAGCGTTTCCAGATGCTCGGGAATATCGATGGAAAATTCCAGATTTTCCTCATACCGCGCCTTGGCCAGCAATAAATAATTGCGGGCGTTTTCAATTTCCTCGGCCATGGTGGCGGTGCGGGAACGGGTATCGGTGGAGTAGCGCAGCATTTGAGCGAACTGATCGCAAATCTCAATGATTTCAAAATTGCCGCTTTCCATGCTCTTGGCGCTGATGATGTTGAGCGTGTTGTAAACAAAGTGCGGGTTGATCTGCGCCTGCAAGGCGCTCAGCTGCGCTTGCAGGGTGCCTTCGCGCGTGGACAGCTCGTTCATGGTGCTTTCATGCAGCCGCTGCATCATGGAATTGAACACGTGCTCCAGCTCGTGTACCTCGCCGGCGCTGGCGGTTGTGACCGTTTCCGCCAGCGCCTGGGGACTGGTTTCCTCGTATCGCTGCACGTCGTCTACCGGGAGGCGGCGCAGCTTTTTCATCAGGCAGCGGATAGAATGCGTCAGGCCCATCGAAACGGCGACGATCAGCAGCAGCGTTGGCACCATGATGGCCACGGTCGTATGGGCGTTGCCGCTGAGGATGGCGCGGTTGCGCTCCTGTACAACGCTGTAATCCTGCGCAATATAAATGCTCAGGTTCAGCCACTCCACGCGCGTGGTCCATACCTTTTGCCGTATATCGCCGGTTTCGTCGGCCCAGTCGGCCATAACGCCGGGTTCCATGCCCGCAGGATAGCGGACAGGGGTTTCCGCCGAGGAATAAAGCACTGTGCCGTTGTCGAACACGGCCTGCGTGACAAGCGTGTCCTCATCCACGAGCGTCATGATGTCCTTCAGCTGGCTGTATTCATTGCTGATTTCGATATAGCCGATGACCTTCTCATTGAATGTAACGGCGCGGACGGTTCCATAGACCGCAATGTCCCGGCGCACCGAAAAACAGTCGTTATGCTTGGGCAGAATGTGGTATTGATTGGGACGGGCGTCGGCGATATCCAGCCAGGGGAGCGAGGAGAGAATCTGCCGCGCCTGCTCCGTGTCGCTTTGAAGATAGTCGTCTTTTTCAAAGCGGTTGGTGACGAACAGCCCTTCCCGGGTGTAAAAGCTGACGCGGTAAAAGTGATCGACCAGGGGAGAGCGGTAGAATTGGTTCAAAATGATTTTGCGGGCCGTGTTGGCCATTTTGCGGTCGTCGCTGTCGTCGCGTACCAGCTGGTTGACCGCCGCCATGAAGGAGGTATTGCTTGTCAGCTCGTCAATGGCCAGCTCCATCATGGAGATTTCCTGCTCAATGGATTTGGCCATGGTGCTGCCCATATTGCGGAAGCGCACGCGCATGAAGGCATTGGAATCCCGCAGGGAGGAGCGGGTGGAGTTGAACGTCAGCAGCGAGGCCGACGCAATCATCATAATAGAAAAAATCAGGATAATTTTATAGCTGAGCTTCATGCAACCACCGCTTTGCCGTTTGATGGTTTATTATAGCATATACTGCTGAAAGACAAAAGATGAACGGGAAAATATTCGCATTTATTGTGCTGGATATTCAGGCAGTTTGTGCTGTATTTTCATAAATGTGGGCAAGATGACCTGTTTTTGCAAATTGCGTTTTGTATTTTAGCTGTCCACAGAAGAGATGTGGATGATATAATGATAGCGAAAAATGAGAGAGTATGAAGTCTCTCAGAATAGAAAGATTCAAGGAGGAAACAAACCATGAAGACTATGAAGGGACTGAAATGGCTGAGCATGGCGCTGGCGCTGGTGCTTTGCCTGGGCGTTGCAACGTCTGCGATGGCCTACACGGACAAGAATCTGGAGGCGCCCAAGGCCAAGGACGTCGTGATTGACGGCGACCTGAGCGAGTGGGATACCAGCAAGTGCCTGAAGATCAACGAGCTGTCCCAGATTATTGACCAGATTGAGCATTGGGACGGCGAAGCGGACTGCTCGATGGAAATTTACGCGATGTGGGATGAGGAAAACCTCTATATCGCTGCTTCTGTGCTGGACGACACTCCCTTTGTGTACCGCGAAGGCTTCCCGCTGGATGAGCTGGACGCCATCATCCTTTTCCTGAGCACTAATCCCGACGCCGACCCCGCCCGCGAGGCGTATGAGGCGACCGACTGGCGCATCGTGCAGAGCACGGACGAGTATGATTTCTTCAACTATGTTGACCGCGATATGATCGAGGACAACAAGGGCTATGAGACCCAGGGCGAATACGGCGACGAGCTGCTGTTTGACGATTACGAGGCTGTGACCGTGCGCGGCAAGGGCAGCTGGGTGCTGGAGAGCAAGATCCCGCTGCACAACCTGAGCAACGATCAGATCGCGCAGCTGGTTCCCGCCGCCGGCATGACCATCGGTTTTGACTTCAGCATCCTGGACGTTGACCTGCCCTGCCCCGGCATCCACAGCCTGCGCATGCAGTCCTCCGCGAACCTGGACGGCCGCGACCGCAAGCCTGAGATGCACAACGTGGACGCCAACCCCAGCCTGTGGGGCACGCTGACCTTCGTTGACTAATTATTTCAAGGAGAACCGAGCATGAAACTGAGAAAACTGGGTGCATTCCTGATGGCCGGCGTGCTTACGCTCAGCGCGCTGCCCATGGGCGCCATGGCGGCCAAGCGGGAAAAGAAAAATGCCGATGAAATGGATATCCCGGCTATTTTGCAGGATACCGATTCCAAGGGCACCATGAGCGTGTACCACTGGTGGACGGCCGGCGGCGAAAAGGACGCCGTCAACAGCGTGGTAGACAACTTCAAGAATTATTACGGCAAAATCAAGGCCAAGTCCAATCCCATTCCCGGCGGCGCGGGCGGCGCCATGGTGATGAAGGTCAAGGTGCTGCAGCAGGCGGGCAAGAGCCCGGAAACCTTCCAGGCCCATCCCGGCCAGGAAATCGAGCCCTACCGCAGCTCCAACATGCTGCTCAATCTGGATCAGGTATGGGACTATGGCAAGCTGAACGAGCGCGCGCTGCCCGGCCTGGCCGAACTGTGCACGGCGGTGGACGGCAGCAAGTACATCGTCCCCATCGGCATCCACAAGACCAACGTGATTTTCTACAACATTCATGTGTTCGAGAAGTACGGCGTGGCCATCCCCGATCATGAGAACATCACCTGGGATGAGTTCTGGGCGATCTGCGACGAGCTGGCGGCCAAGATGCCCGACGGCGAGTATCCCATCGATCTGGGCGACCGCAAGGGCTGGCCGGCCAGCCAGGTGTTCGAAAATATCATGATGGGCACCGATCCTCAGATTTACGAAAACTTCATCAACGGCATTTATAACGTGGATGACGTGACCCGGGTGCTGGAAACGTATACCAAGCTGATGGACTATGTCGCGCCCGACCATTCCAGCCGCGACTGGTACGAGGCCAGCGGCCAGGTGGTGGCCGGCACCTACGCGATGCAGATCATGGGCGCCTGGATGCAGCCGCTGATGACCAGCATGGATCAGGTGTATGGCGAGGATTACGGCATCTTCACCTTCCCCGGCACCGACGGCTGGTTTGGCATGTGCATCGACGGCTTTGTGGTCAGCAATGACTCTGCCGACGTTGAGGCGGGCCTGCGCTGGGCGTACAACGTTTCTACCCCCGAGGTGCAGACGGCGTTCTCCGCGCTCAAGGAATCCATTTCGCCCTACAGCGACACGCCGGATGAAACCTATTGCCCGCTCACTCTGAAGTTCAAGAACGAGCTGATGGCGGAGAGCACCAAGACCTATCCCAGCTTCACGCACGGCACGGCGCTGCCCTGGAGCGCGTCCACTAGCCTGCAAACGCAGATTCAGGAATATGCCACCTCCAGCGACCATGACGCGGCATATTTTGCGAACAAGATCGTGAACATTCTCAAAGAAGCCAATGTGAAAGGAGACTGGAACCTTGTTGACTAAGAACCTGCTCAAACGCGGACTGTCGGCAGTCGGCGCGCTGGTCATGACCGGCAGCCTGCTCTCCGGCGCGGCGCTGGCGGAGGACGCGAAGCTGACCCAGCCCGTGCTCAATCCGCATGTCAAATCGATCATCGAGGCCGACGGCTATCAGTTCATCGACCTCAACGGCAACGGTGCGCTGGACGCCTATGAGGATTGGCGCCTGGACGCCGAGACCCGCGCCCAGGATCTGGTGGCGCAGATGACCGTGCGCGAAAAGATCGCGCAGATGCAGCACCCCACCTTCCTGCCCCGCGCTGACGGCAAAATTCCCTCCTACTTGAACAAATGGTGCGCCAACGAAGGCATCGGCATGCTGCTGATCCGCGAGCTCAACAGCGTGGAAGCCGCGGCGACCACCATGAACGTGATCCAGGAATACGCCGAGTCCTCCCGTCTGGGCGTGCCGGTGCTGGTATCGATGGACTCCGTACACGGTCTGTCCTACGTTTCGGGCGCGACCGTGACCCCGCATAACCTGGCTCTGGCGGCGACCCGCGATGAAGCGCTGGTGACCAAGCTGGCTGAAATCGCCCGCGACGAGCATATTGCCATCGGCGTGCGCATGACGCTGTCTCCCGAGGCCGACATTGCTTCCGAACCCCGCTGGGGCCGCGTGATGGAGACCTTTGGCGAGGATCCCGACCTTGTGACCAAGATGGTGACCGCGCAGGTCATCGCTTTCCAAAACGGCAAGGATGGTCTGAACAATGCCGCCATCGTGGCCTGCATGAAGCACTTCCCCGGCGCCGGCCCGCAGATGGACGGCAAGGACACCTCGCCCATCATCTCCAGCGAGGAAACGCTGCAAACGCATCTGAAGCCCTACTATGCGGCCCTGGAAGCCAACATCGCTTCCATCATGCCGTACTACTCCGTGCCCCTGGCGCTGGATATGGAAAACTCCGCCATCGGCAGCAAGGCGACCCTGCAGGATCTGCTCCGCGACGAGATGGGCTTTGAGGGCATCATCCAGACCGACTGGGGCATGATCTGGGCCATCCAGGAAGCGCTGGGCACCATGACCGGCGAGGAGGTTTCCGATGAGGAGGCCATCTTGATCGGCGTGACCCAGAGCCGCGTGGACGGCATCGGCGGCGAGAGCATCCGCCTGATCGACCAGATGGAGCAGTTCGCCGGCGAAGGCAAGATCGACGAGGACATCCTCACCGCTGCCGCGCTGCGCATTGTCAAGGTCAAGTTTGAAATGGGCGTGTTTGAGAATCCCTACTGCGACGTGGAATACGCCGTGTCCTTTGTAGGCAACGACGAGCATGTCGCCGTGAACCTGGAAGCGGCCCGCAAGGCCATGACCCTGCTCAAGAACGACGGTATCCTGCCCCTGAAGGCGAACGCTGGCCAGACCATCCTGGTGTGCGGCCCGCGCGCCGGCGACATGGACAGCATCGTGGGCGGCTGGTCTTCCGCGCAGGAAGGTCTGACCATCGCGGACGCGGTGGCGGCCTATGCCGGCGAGAACGACAAGGTGATCTACGAGGCCGATAACGTGGAGCGCATCACTGAGCTGGCCAAGGACGCCGATATCATCATCGTGTCCGTGGGCGAGCCCAGCTACCAGCACGATCCGCCGTGGGGCTATGACACCCTGGAGATCACCGGCAGCCAGCAGGAGATCCTCGAGGCGGCCAAGGCCAGCGGCAAGCCTATCGTCACCGTGGTCACGGGCGGCCGTCCCTACATCCTTACCTGGTGCGACGAAAACACCAATGCCATCCTTGAAGCGTATTATCCCGGTCAGCAGGGCGGTATCGCCATTGCCGAAACGCTGTTTGGCATGAACAATCCCACCGGCAAGACGCCCATCCAGTTCCCGCGCGATATGGCGTCCGTCAACGATCAGGAAGGCGACGTATCTTTCGACCTGGAAAATCCGCTGTATGATTACGGCTGGGGTCTGAGCTACGGAGAGTAACTGAATCATGACCCGCACAGGCGCGGGGAGCGATTTGAACTCCAAGCCTGTGCGGGTTTTTACAGAGAGTATCCTGCGATAAGGAGCGAGCCTAATGGAAGAATTTTTTGAAACGTTGGGGTATATGACGTTCTCCCATGATCGGTTCTGGATCGTCTGCGCATGCGTCGTGGCGGTGATCCTGATCTATCAGCTGCTGGGAAGGTTTGCCCCCAAAACGGTGGCGCCCATCCGTAATTTCCTTAAGCGCCATCCGTTGATCTGGATCTGTATCCCGGCAGCGCTGCTGATTTACTTTGTCTATGTTTCTCTGGGCTGGAACCTGTGGGTGTCCGTATCCGACTGGGAGGCGGGCGACCTGGAGGCCAGCTACAGTTTCGGCGGGTTCGGCAACTATGCGCGCATGTTCAAAAGCGCGGACTTCTGGCCGGCGCTGCGCAACACGCTGCTGTTGTTCTGCCTGATTCCGCTGTGCCTGGCGCTGGGACTTGGCTTGGCGCTGATTATGGATCAGGGCCTGCGCGGTACGGCGGTGTTCCGCACGCTGATCCTCTTGCCTTTTGCACTGTCCTTTGTGGTTACGGGCACGGTGTGGGCGTACATGTACCGTCCTACCGGCGGCGTGCTCAACTCCTTCCTGAGCCTGCTGGGCGTGGACGTTACAACGGCCATGAAGAACGGGCATCTGATGTGGGCGTCGAGCAACAGCACGGTGATGCTGTCCATTATCATTGCCATGGTGTGGCAGTTCTCGGGTTATGTGGCGGTGATCTTCCTGGCGGCGATCAAGAACGTGCCTGTGAACATCATCAACGCGGCCAAGCTGGACGGCGCTTACATGCCCCGCATCTATACGAAAATGATTATCCCGCAGCTCAAGGGTGCTATGGGCAGCTGCATCACGATTCTGGCGATGTACGCGCTGCGTTCCTTTGACTTCATCGTGTCGCTGGTGGGGTACACCCGTTCCTCCGCCATCACGCTGCCGATCTGGATGTACAATGAGGGCTTCCAGAACAATAACTATGCATATTCCGCGGCAATCAGCTGCTTCCTGCTGGCGCTGGTGCTGGTACTGATTCTGCCGCTGACATATTGGACCAACAGGAGGAAGTGATGATATGCAGAATAATATGAGTATCGAACGCAGCAAAGCGGGGCAAACCGCGCAGACCGCGCGCATTCGTCCCAAATGGCATATGACTGTGCTGCACATCGTGTATTATCTCATCATGGTTGCCTTCCTGGTGTTCTACATGCTGCCCTTCTGGGGCACGGTGATGACCTCCTTCAAGACCAACAGTGAGGTGATGACCAGCACCCCCATCATGCCGCCTACGCAGTGGACGCTGGAGGGCTACGCCAGCGCGATGGAAGAACTGGGAATGCCGCTGATGACCAGCCTGATTGTGACCATCTTTGGCGCCGCCGGGTCGGTATTTCTTGGTTCTATCTGCGCGTATGCGCTGAGCAAGTGGAAGTTCAAGCTGAACAACGTGTTTTTCATCGCGTTGGTGGCGGCGACCTACCTGCCCTTCCAGGCGATCCTCATTCCGTTGGTGCGGACGATGAGCGCCTTGGATCTGTACGATAACGTGTGGGGCCTGGTGCTGGTACACTCGATCTTTGGTATGCCGATGTGCACGGTCATGATGCGCGGCTATTATGCCGATGTGCCGGACGCGCTGATTCGTCAGGCGATGATCGACGGCAACGGCGTATGGCAGATCTACCGCAAGATCGTGGTGCCCAATACCATGATCGCCACCATCACCACCTTTGTTTTCCAGTGCACGTCGATCTGGAACGAAATGCTCTTTGCTCTGGTGCTGGGCGGATACGATTCCAAGCCCGCTACCATTGCCCTGAACGAGCTGGCCGGTACCATGGCCGCCGAGTTCAACGTGCAGATGGCCGGTTCGCTGATTCTGGCGCTGCCGGTGCTGGTACTCTACATTTTCATGGGCAAATATCTGATCAGCGGCCAGATGAGCGGCGCTGTGACGGCCTCGTAATAGAGAAGAAAAGGAGCTGTGAACATGAAACTGAGCAAACGGATTGCTTCTTTGGCGCTGGCTGGCGTGCTGGGTCTGTCCGCCCTGCCCTGCGCCATGGCGGAGGAAACGCCGGTACAGCCTGTGCTGGAGGCGCGCGTAAAAAACATCATTGAGGTGGACGGCCTCAAGTTCAAGGATCTGAACGATAACGGCGCGCTGGACGTATACGAGGATTGGCGCAAAACGCCTGAAGAACGTGCCGACGATCTGCTTGGCCAGATGGATGCGACCGAAAAGGCCGCGCAGATGATCCATATCACCATTGTTTCCAAGCGTGACAGCTGGTATACCGATTACGACCTGGGTTTTGCGCTGGTGTATGAGTACATTTTTGATACGGCGGAAGAAGCCGCCCGCCGTACCAATGAGATTCAGGAGCTGATCGAGTCCTCCCGCCTGGGCGTGCCGCTGATCTTCTCCATGGATACCGAAGCGGGCGCGGCCTTTGTCAAGGACGCCACTTTCCTTCCCGATGAAATCAACCAGGGCGCGGTGAATGATCCCGAGCTTGTCAAGCGCCTGAATGAAGTGCTCAAGGAAGAACTGATGGCAGTGGGCGTGCGCATGGCGCTGTCCCCTGACGCGGACCTGATTACCGATCCCCGCTGGGGTCGTAATCAGGAGTGCTATTCCGAGGATACCGAGGTGGTGCAGAGCCTGATCGTGTCGGCCATTCTGGCGCTTCAGGGCGGCAGCGAGCTGACCGAGGATTCCGTGATCGCCACCGTGAAGCATTTCCCCGGCGCGGGCGCGCAGACCAACGGTCTGGACGGCACGCCGCTGACCATTCAGGCGGACTCCATTGACCTGCATCTGGCAGGCTTCAAGGCCGCGATTGAAGCGGGCGTAGCCGCCGTGATGCCCTATGGCTACTCCACCGTGCCTTTCCTGGGCGGCGACGCGGAGGAATTCTCCGCCGACCAGTCCTCGGTGGTCATGACCGATCTGCTCCGCAATCAGCTGGGCTTTGAGGGCATCATCCAGACCGACTGGGGCATGAACTTTGTGCAGGCTGCCAATGCCGGCGCGGATATCCTGGGCGGCGCGGGCGTGCGCGCGACCCGTCAGCTTACGGAGGGCGTGGATGAGGAAAAAATCAATGAAAGTGTACGCCGCATTCTGATCGCCAAGTTCCGGATGGGTCTGTTTGAGAATCCCTACGTGGATGAAACAGCTGCCGCGGCGGTTGTGGGCAGCGACGCGCACAAGGCTGTGGCCAAGGAAGCGGCCGCCCGCTCTTTCACCATGGTAAAATATGAAAATGCGCAGCCGCTGGCCGGACAGAAGTTGATCGTTGCGGGAGAGCTGGCCGAAAACCTGCGCGCACTTAACAGCGGCTGGACGGCCAAGGAACCCGTAGAGCTTTCCGGAACCACGATTCTGGACGCTTTCAAGAACAAGCTGGGCGCGGACAACGTGACCTACATTGCCGACGCCAGCGCCGTGCCCGCTGATTTGCAGGGGCAGACTGCCATTGTGGTTGTGGGCGAAAAGAGCGGTACGCACGAGCCTGCCTGGACCACGGCTGTGTTGGAGTTCCCCGAGGAGCAGGTATCGTTGGTCAAGGCGCTTGGGGACGCGGGCGCGAATGTGGTAAGCGTTGTGCTGATGAACCGCCCCTATGTGCTGACCAATATTGCTGAGATGAGCGACAGCGTGATGCTGGCGTACCGTCCCGGCGTAACCTGCGGCGCGGAAGCCGTGGCTGAAGCGCTGCTGGGCGAAACGGCCATCACCGGCAAAACGCCCTTCCAGATTCCGCGCACGATGGAGCAGGTGCTAGCCCAGCGCGAGGATCTGCCCAAGGATATTGTCGATCCGCTGTATGAGTACGGCTTTGGCATCGATGTTGCCTCCTTTGGCAAATAACAAACGGCTTGCCCCGCAGGGGGTACTCTCGATAGAAGAAAGGTGATTGTATGGCTGCCATTACGATCAAGGATATGAGCGTATCCTATAATAAAGGCAAAACCTATGTTCTGGATAAAATGAACCTGAACGTCAAGGACGGCGAGTTCTGCGTGTTCCTCGGCCCATCCGGCTGCGGCAAATCCACGGCCATGCACTGCATTGCGGGTCTGCTGCACCCCATTAACGGCCAGATTCACTTCGGCAAGGACATGATGACCGAGGTGACGGGCGGCAAGGAAAAGACCTTCGTTCCGCCGCAGGAGCGCAACATTGCCATGGTGTTCCAGGAATATGCCCTTTATCCCAACATGACCGTGCGCAAGAATATGTCCTTTGCGCTGGAAACCAAGAAAGCGCCCAAGGAAGAGATTGCCAAGCGCGTGGATTACATGTCTAAAATGCTGGGCCTGGATGAGCTGCTGGATCGCCGCCCGGCCGAGCTTTCCGGCGGACAGCGTCAGCGCGTGGCGCTGGGGCGCGCTTTGGTGCGCGATCCGCAGGTGTTCCTGCTGGATGAACCGCTGGGCAACCTGGACGCCAAGCTGCGCGATCAGGTGCGCTATGAGCTGAAAAAGATCCAGTCTCAGCTGGGGATTACCACCATTTACGTGACCCATGACCAGACCGAGGCCATGACCATGGCCGATCATATCGTGCTGCTTAACGGCGGCCATATCATGCAGGAAGGTACGCCCAATGATCTGTACGATCATCCCAACTGCGAGTTTGTGGCGGGCTTCCTGGGTACGCCGCAGATCAACATGTTTACCTGCACGGTCAAGCAGGCGGGCGGCGCGCTGGTGCTGGATGCCGGTGCCTTCCAGCTCAAGGCGCCTGAAACGCTGAATGAGAGCCTGAAGAGCTATGTGGGCAAGCAGGTTCATCTGGGCATTCGTCCCTCCGATATGGAGTTGAATGACAAGGGCGAGATTGCCGGTCACGTGGACTCCATTGAACCGCTGGGCGACGCATATCTCATTTATGTGAGCATTGGCGGGAAGGTTGTGGTGTTCAAGTACACCGGCGAGGTTGCGCCGACGGCAAAGGAGATCCGTCTTGCGCCCAACATGGCGAAGCTCCATCTGTTCGATCCTCAGACCGAAAAACGCATCAATCCCTAAAGATGATCCATTCACGCCGGGGAAGATTTCTTCCCCGGGGTGCTTTTGCAGCAGTCTCTTTCTGTGCTATAATAGGAAAGAGATTGCTGCAAAAGCACATGTGTGGAGGGGTAATACCATGGATGAAATGCAGATATTGCTGAATGCGCTGGCGGAAATCAAGGATGATGTGGACTTTGCCGCGGAAAAGGCGCTGGTAGACGACGGCTTGATCGATTCGCTTGACCTTACGCAAATCATCATGGCATTGGACGAGGCCTTTGACGTCCATATCCCGGCCGGCGACATCGAACCGGAAAACTTTAACAGCGTGCAGGCCATGCTGGCGCTTGTGCATGCTTATCGGCAAAAAGCATGACGCGCTGCGTGCTGGAATGGCTGGAACGCGCGGCGAAAATCGCGCCCGAGGTGCCAGCCTGTGATAATATGGAGACGGCGCTGACGTGGCGGCAAATGCTGCTGCGCGCCCGGTCTATCGGCGTTTTTGTGGCAGAGCATGTCCAGAGCCAAACGCCGGTATTGATTTTGATGGAAAAAAGCCCCGCATGCCTGGCGGCCATGCTGGGGACGGTTTATGCCGGCTGCTTTTATACGCCGATAGACGCTTCCATGCCCGAGGCGCGCATGCGGGTGATTGCGGACGTATTGCAGCCCGGCCTGATTTTATGCGATCCCAAATACATGTCGCTGGCAATGCGCCTGGCGGGCGACGCTTTGGTGGCTGTTGCTGCCGAAATTGCCGATACGCAGGATGAGAAAATGCTTTTGCCGCGCCGTGCCGGGCATGTGGATACGGATTTGCTGTATGTGCTCTTTACCAGCGGCTCGACCGGCGTGCCCAAGGGCGTGGCGGTTACGCACCGCAGCGTGATCGATTTTGTGGAATGGGCCTGCGAGGCGCTGCGCCTGCCTGCGGGGTGCCGTTTCGGCAGCCAGGCGCCGTTTTATTTTGATAACTCCGTGCTGGATATTTACTGCACGATGCATTGTGCGGGCAGTTTGTGCATTTTGCCCCGGGCGCATTTCATGTTCCCCAAAAAGCTTTTGGAGAGCCTGGCGGCGCAGCGGATCGATACCATTTTCTGGGTGCCCTCCGCGCTGACAGCGGTGGCCAATGCCGGGGCGCTGGCGGCATGCCCGCTGCCCGATTTGCGGCGCGTGTTTTTTTGCGGCGAGGTGATGCCCTGCCGCACGCTCAATGCCTGGCGGCGCGCTCTGCCGCAGGCGGATTATGTGAATATGTACGGGCCGACGGAAATCACCGACGTGTGCGCCTGGTATCGCATTGACCGCGATTTTGCGGACGACGATGTGCTGCCCATTGGCTTCCCTTGCCAAAATACCCGCATTCTGCTGCTTGAGGGCGAGATCTGCGTGAGCGGGACCTGCCTGGCCGCGGGGTACTATAACGCGCCGGAAAAGACGGCGAAAGCGTTTGTGCAAAACCCGCTGCGGCCGCAGATCCCTGAATTGATTTATAAAACCGGCGATCTGGGGATATACAACGAGCGCGGCGAATTGATGTTTCTGGGCCGCCGGGACGGGCAGATCAAGCGCAGCGGATACCGTATTGAGCTGGGCGAGATCGAATGCGCCCTGAATGCAAGCGAGGGCGTGGAAGCCGGCTGCTGCTTTTTTGATGGGGAAAGGGAAAAAATCGTTTGCGCCTGGATAGGCGCTGAGGAAGAAAAGGCGCTCAGAAGCAGCCTACGGAACAGGCTGCCCAAGTATATGCTGCCGGATGTGTGGCTGCATCTGGAGAAAATGCCCCAAACCGGCAGCGGAAAGATCGACCGCGTGCGCGTCAGGTACATGTATGAGCATCCTGTCGTTTGAGTTTTTGCTTTTTTCGGCGCTTGTCGCGGCGCTGTATTACCTTGCGCCGCTGAAGGCGCGCAGCGGGGTGCTGGCGCTGGCCAGCATTGTGTTTGCGTTATGCTCAGGGTGGAGCGGGGCGGCGTATCTGGGCGCGGTGACGCTGCTTTCCTGGAGCGGCGCGCTGGGGCTGACCGCATTGCAAAAACGGGAAAAAGAGACGGAAGGCGCGGCTGCCGGGCGATATGGCCGATTGCGCCGGTGGGTGCTCGCATTTTTGCTCGCAAGCGATCTGGGGGCAATGGCCTTTGTCAAATATGCTCCGCCGCTGTGGGGCTGGACGGTTGTTCCGGTGCTGGGCGTGAGCTATTTTACCTTCCAGTCAGCCGGATATCTGATCGATGTTTATCGGGGAAAGGCTCGGGCCGCGCGCAATCCGCTGAACACGTTTTTGTTTGTCGGCTACTTTTTGCAGCTCTCCCAGGGGCCGATTTCGACTTGGAAGGAGCTGGAGCATCAGCTGACCACAGGGCATCGCCTGGAGCCGACGCAACTGGTATCGGGCTTTCAGCTGATGCTGTGGGGGTATTTTAAAAAGCTGGTCATTGCCGACCGCCTGGCGGCAACAACGGCAGCGCTGCTGCAAGAGGCTGCCGGCGTGCCGGGCTGGTTTGCCGCGGGCGGCGTGGCGCTGTATACCATCCGGCTGTATGCCGATTTTTCCGGAGGTATGGATATTGTGCGCGGCATATCGCGGATGCTGGGCGTGGAGCTGCCGGAGAATTTTCGCAGGCCGTTCTTTGCCCAATCGGTGGCGGAGTATTGGCGGCGGTGGCATATTACGCTGGGCGCATGGTTCCGCAGCTATTTGCTGTATCCGCTGGCGACGTCGCGCGCGGGACTTGCGCTGAGCAAGCGCACTGCGGGGCTGCTTGGCAAAAAAACGGCGCGCCAGCTGCCTTCCGCGCTGGCCACGGTGCTGGTATTTTTGCTGATTGGCGTTTGGCATATGGCAAGCTGGAACGCGGTGGTTTATGGCGCGTATTTTGGCATGCTGATGGCGGCCTCCATGCTTTTGGAGCCGGTATGGAAAAAGGCGGGCCGGGCGCTGCGGATTCCCAAGGGCGGGTGGATGAAGCCGGTAAGGCTCCTGCGCACCTGGCTTCTGATCCTGCTGGCGCAGTATTTTGCCTTTACCAACGGGCCTAAACAGGGGCTGACGCTGCTGAAAAGCTCGTTTGTCAACTGGAATTTCAGCGGCTTTGCGGAAAGGTGCGCGGCGGTAATGCCTCCCCTGGAATGGGGGATCGCGGGCATTGCGCTGCTGGTTTTGCTGGCGGTTGATTTGCTTTGCGAGCGGAAAAAGGATCTGTGCGGCTGGCTGGCCGGAACGCATGTGTATATCCGCTGGCCGGTGCTGGTTGCTTTGATTGTGGCGATCCTGGTGTTCGGCTGCTATGGACAGGGGTTTGACGGCGCCGCATTTTTGTATACGCAATTCTGAGGGTGAGGACATGACGGAGCGAAGAGGGGAAAGGCGCAGGGTTCTGGCGGCATTTTGGCTGCGGGCGGTATGCTTTGCCATGCTGCTGTTTGGGGTGCTCAGCTATGTATGCTATGTGCTTACGCCCAAGCATGATTATGGCATTTGCAGCATGCTGAATCTGTACCGTCAGCCCCGGAACAGCGTGGACGTGCTGGCCGTGGGCACGAGCATTGCCTATGCGGGCGTCAATACCAACGTGCTGTGGTCGGAATACGGTATTGCTTCCTATAACCTGTGCAGCGCCGAGCAGCCTTTCTGGATCAGCTTCTATATGCTGCGGGAGGCGCTGAAAATGCAGCGGCCCAAGGTGATTGTGCTGGATGCAAAGCCGGCCATTTATCCCAACGATTATACCGCGCGGGGCCGTATCATCCTGTCAACCTATGGGATTCTGTCGCCCGAAAACCGGCTGGGGGCGATCGCCGCCTGTGTGGAACGGCCCCGGGACGCGCTGCCGTTTATCCTGGCGCTGCCGCAGATCCACAGCAATTATAAAACCGTTACCACGCGTGATCTTGTTTTTCCGCCCGATAACGGCGGGCGCGGCAGAAAATGGAAGGGATATATTGAGGAGGATGCGGTGGAGCATCACAGCCGCCCGTCGCTGGCGTGGAGCAGCGTGCGCCGCAGCATGAACGCGCGCGAGGAAGAATATGTGCGCAAAATCTTCGAACTGGCCAATGCCGAAGGAATCCCGCTGCTGCTGGTGGGCATGCCCAATCCCGACTATGCCAACGATCATCTGTATTTCAACAGCTTGTGGAGCATTGCCGCGGAATACGGCATTGAGGGAATCAACTACAACGAGCCTTCTCTGCGCTATGGGCTGCGGTATTCCAGCGATTTTGCGGACTGGCAGCATCTGAACGTAAAAGGCAGCATGACGTTTTCGCGCCGGCTGGGCGAGGACTTGAAGGCGCGGTATGATTTGTGCGACCATCGCGGCGATGCGGCGTATGCCAGCTATGATGATTGCGCGAAAGAATGGTATGCGAAATGTACAGAGTTTGAATCCTATGGAAAGAGAACGGAGGAAGCGCTATGATGACAAACATGCTGGAAGACCTGGAAAAAACAGCGGCGCGGGTACCGGATCGTGTTGCCTTCTATGACGACAGTGAAAAAATGACGTTTGCTCAGCTGCGGCAGACAGCGCAGCGCATCGGCAGCGCCCTGTCCGTGCGTGTACAGCCGCGCGCGTTTGTGGCCCTGCTGCTGGACGTGCGCAGCATCCGCAATATTCCTGCGCTGTACGGCGTGCTGTATGCGGGCTGCGCTTATGCGCCGCTGGACATTACCATGCCGCCGGAACGGCTGCGGATGATTCTGGAGCTGCTGTCTCCGGCGATGATCCTGTCGGATGAAAAAGGGAAAAATGCACTGGCGGCGCTGGCGGACTGCCGCATTCCCAGCATCGATTATGCGGAAGCTGCGGCTGCGCCCGTGGAAAAAGCGGCGCTTGACCGCGTTCGCGGCCAAAGCCGGGCCATGGATCCCATGTCGGTTTTGTATACCAGCGGTTCGACGGGGATCCCCAAAGGCTCTGTGCAGACGCATGACAGCTATATCCACTGGACGCAGGCGACCATTGACGTGTATCAGCTGGATGAAAATACGGTGTTTGGCAACCAGTCGCCTTTCTTTTATGCAAATTCGATCATTGATATTTTTCCGCCCGTGGCGCTGGGGGCGACGGTGTATTTGCTGCCGCAAGGCGTGCTCACCTTCCCCAAAAAGCTGATCGCCTGCCTGAACGAGCGGCACGTGACCGAGCTGACCATGACGCCTTCGAGCTTTATCAGCGTGGCCAATTCGGGCGCGCTGACGAAGGGCTGCCTTCCGGAACTGAAATGGGGCATCATGTCGGGCGAGCCCATGCCCTGGCAGCCGCTGCAAACGTGGATGGAAGCGGCTCCGGCTGCCGGATGGTGGAATTTTTATGGTTCTACGGAAATGTTTTCCGTTGCGGTCGGCAGGATTGAAAAGCTTTATCAGGGCGGAGACCGTTTGCCGGTTGGCAAGGTGTTTGACGCCGTACAGCTTCTGTTCCTGGACGAGGAGGGAAAAGAGGTCTCGCCGGGTGAGCCGGGGGAAATGTATGCGTCCAGCCCGTGGGTGGCCAGCGGCTATCATCGGGATGCGGAGCGCACGGCGGCTTCCTGGGTTGACAACCTTTTGGGCGGCGGCAAACGTTTTTACCGCAGCGGCGATATTGGCCGCCTGACGGAGGACGGGCAGCTGATGGTGCTGGGGCGGCGGGATACGCAGATCAAGCACATGGGCTATCGGATGGAGCTGGGCGAGGTGGAAGCGGCGCTGCGCATGGTTCCGGGGTGGGCGGATGGCTGCGTATTGTTCCAGAAAGAAACGGGCCAGATTTTCTGCTTCTATACGGGGGCGCTGAACGAGAAGGAGCTGCGGCGCGCGCTGCGGGAGCGCCTGGCGCGTTATATGCTGCCGGATGTGTTTGTGCATCTGGATGAAATGCCCCATACCGCCAGCATGAAGCTGGATCGCGCGGCGCTGGTGGAAATGATGCGGCAGAATTAAAAAAGCGGGGCATGACGGCCGGCTTGGACGGCGGTTATGCCCCGTTTGCTGATGCGCTTACCGGGCAGGCTTCGCGTGCTGCCGGTATATCCACAGCGCGTACAACAGGGAAACGGCGGTAATCACAATAGAGACAATCAGCGTGTGCCGCAGAGAGTTTTCGGCGGCAAAGGTGCTCAGGGTATTGATTGCGCTGTGGGCCGCAATGCAGGGAAGCAGACTGCCGGAATAATGGAAAATGAGCGTGAAGAGAAGGCCGAGCGCCGTGGCGCTGCCGATTTGTATCAGGGTTGCGGGCAGCGGCGCGCCGCCCAGCAGATTGACGATGTGCCCAATGCCAAAGGTCAGACTGGAAATAAGGACGGCCTGCCTCACGTTTTCCTTGCACAGCGCTTTGAAAAGGAAGCCGCGGAAAAGCACCTCTTCAATAAAACCGACGCACAGCATGCTGACGGCATACAATGCCGTTTCCAGGCCGGAACGGGAAATCGCAAGGTCGCCCCAAAGATTGACCGAGGAAATCAGGATCAGAGGCAGGAAGCAAAGGTACTGCTTACAGCCTGTTTGGATTTTTTGCAGGCCGTATTTTCCGCCCAGGCCATTTTTGCATATCCAGAAGGCAAGCAAACACGCCATGCCTATGGCCAGCGGCGCGGTAAGGAGCTTGACCGTGCCCATATCGGCAGAGAGACTGTCCGCCAGGCTGAAGAGCACAACGTAAGCGGCGATCCATAGCAACGAAAAGGTCAGTTCGTTTTTGCGGTACAGACGGGTCATGGCTGTTCCTCCTTGGCGGCATAGATCATGCCAATAAGAATTGATTCCAGGTCTGCGGAGATTGTCTCTTCATCATAGTGCATAGCATTGTTGGCAAGCATGCTTGCGTAACCATGCACAAAGAGAAATAAAGCTTGAAAGATGCGCTGCGCCTGCTGTGGCGGAACGCCTGCCATTTCGCTGACGGTGGACAGGATGGGGGCCGTTTCCTCAGCGCCTATCAGCTCAGAGAGGCTTTTGTTGGCAAACTCATTGCTTTGAAAGAGCAGCTGAAAAAGATGCTTTTCTGTTTGCGCAAAACGGATATAGGCCAACCCGACGGCGAGCAAAGGGTTTTCGCCTTGCGGAGCCATGATACAGGCGGTATGATAGGCGTCCGCCTTTTGATATACCGCTTTTTTCAGCGCTTCAATCGTTTTAAAATGATACATGACGGGCTGCGTGGAGCAGCCAAGCCGCTGCGCGACGGCACGGGCGTTGACGCAGGAGATTCCGCGCTCCCGCGCGAGGGCAAAGGCGGCTTCCACCGCCATTTCTTTGGTGATTCTTGTTTGAGGCGGCATAGCATCCCTCCAATAAATAACATGCGTTATATAACTGACATTATAATTAAAAGAGGATATATTGTCAAGTGCTTTGTATATAAAAAACGGAAAAAGACGGCCTCTTTTAACAACATCTGCCCTGCGGCTTTAGTTATACGAAAAAACAGCTTGTCATGGAACATGATACCATGCAAGCTGTTTTTTAATCCACTGAATTTGACGCTTATGCTGTGCTTTTCTTCACATTTTTTCGGGTCCTTGAATTGCATTCAAACAAAGAAATTCTGCCGGCGTCATGATATTTGAGTGCTTCAAGTCATTTTGCTCGCATATCAAACCGTGATTTGGGTAAGAGGCAGCTTTTACATAGGCGAGATACGGCGTGCTGCTTGTATTCAATGCTGCGGATATGAGGACATTCGTATCAATCAGAATCCTCATTCATCGTCATCCTCATTCCTTAATTCTTTTATAAGCGTCATCACGTCGTCGTCGTTCATAAGGCCAGCGCGCTGTGCCTCGCCGGCCATCTCCTGTTGGAGCATTTGCATAGCGTATACGGCGGAATTGACAATGCGAACCGTACCGCCTTCGACGATAAAGGAAATGCGGTCGCCGCTGGATACGCCAAGCACTTCGCGCACGTCTTTGGGAATTGTCACCTGCCCTTTTGCCATGACCTTGGCATTGTCGATAAATGTATTTGCCAACATATCTGTTAACCTCCTGACGTATGGAAAGTAGGGAAAACCCTACTCTATTATATGCGATTTCATATTGAAAATCAAATGTAATTTTTGGGAAATACCTTATGGCGGTTGCTTTGCGGCTTTAGTTAATAAAAAAAACAACTTGCTATGGGAGATGATACCATGCAAGTTGCTTTTACTTGATAGTTTTGATAAAGGCTAAAAGAAGCTCCTGCTGTTGCTCAGACAACGTTGACCAATTAAGCAATATTTCTCTTTGTTTTTGTGTTAGTGAAACTACCTCATTGCTATCAGCAAAAAATTGCGATAAAGTAATTCCTAAACCGTTACAAATTTTTTCTAAGGAAACGATGGTAGGCTGCTGATTCTTACGATACCACGTAGAAATTGTAGATTGTGTAATGCCAGCGCGAACAGCTAATTCATATTCAGACCAACCGCGCTGCAAACGCAATCTGGTAATTTCATCAAGGATATTCATAATTGCCTCCACCTCCTTAGCGTTTATTTACATGATTAGTATACTTCAAACAAAATATATACAAATAGTTCGATAAGACGTATAAAAACTAACGTCTTATAATTGAGGACGATTCATATTTTTGAGCAAATCTGCTATAAGCTTTTTTTGAATTGTATCTAAGGCCGACCAGTTATCCAACATTTCTTTTTGTTCTGGAGTCAAAAAAACGGAGTCTTCGCTTTCAACAAAAAACTGAGATAGCGTTATTCCCAATCCCTTACATACCTTATCCAAGGTTTGGATTGTTGGTACTTGATTCTTGCGATACCATGTCGAAATAGTCGATTGAGTTAAACCAGAATGCTTTGCTAATTCGTATTCTGACCAACCATGTTGCAGTCGCAATTTTGTTATTTCTTGCAGTACATCTTTCATGATCTCACCCATAATTCGTAATCACATATATTATGCACTGCAATTAACTTGAATATTAGCTGGTTATGCAGTATAATTTTTAACGATACAACGTACTACGAAAGAAGGGAATGATTAAGATTATTACTTGCAGCTTTCTCGGCCATGGAACCGTATACGACAGCGCTGTGGATGGCTTGCTGTCGGCCTGCATCAAAAGGCTGGTGCGGCAGAATGATGAAGTGACCTTTCTCTTTTACCGCAACGGCGCGTTTTATGACCGCTGCCTGTATGCCGCCCTGGCCGCCAGGCAGCATAACCCGCAAAAGAAAATTGTCATTGCCTGCATTGCCGGGGCGCGGTGGGAGCAGCCCTGCTTCCCCGACTGGCTGATCGACCGCGTGATTGAAACGCCGCCGGAGATCGCGGCGCTGGGCGACCAAAATCCCCTGGCGCTTTTTCGGCAGACCGAGCGGTGGATGCTGCGGCAATCCACGCATCTGATTGCCTACCTGTATCCCGGTTTGCGCGACCCGCAAAGCCGGCTGCTTGCCTTTGCGAAAAAATGCGGACTGACGGTTTGCGACGTGACAAGCCAGGAGACTGCCGCCTTCATTGCGCAAAGCGTGGAGGAGCTGCCGCAGAAGGAAAGGTTTGTCGTGCGGCAGCGCTATGAGGGAATCATGCGGAAGGAGACCGGCAGGCTGCTGGGATTGACCGTTTCAGAGGTGCAAAGGGTTTTGCGGACGGCGCTTGGCCTGCTGCGCCGGGCGCTTGAGGAGCGCGAGGCGTGCGGGCCGGCCCCGATGAGCTGCGGCGTTTTTAACCTGGGGCCGGCCACGCCGGAGGGGCTGAAAAGGTTTGAGGACATTGTGCTGTTCCTGCTGGACAGATACCCGATCAGGCGGTTTGAGATTTCCTCGGAATACTGTTATTCGCAATATGCGCGCGTACTGGTCGAAATTGCGGAGGAATGGCCGAACGAGCCGATACAGCTTGTGGCCATTGCGCATCGGGATGAAGCGCTTGTCCCGTGCTGCCATGCGGTGGAGCATATCGACCTGCAGCTGAAGCGTGCGTCCTCCTGGCCATTAAGAAAGGCGAAGGCGATCATTGACCGGACGGATTTCTGCATCTGCATGGCGCAGGGCGTCTTTTTGACGGAAAGCATTAAGAACTATCTGCAACAAAAGGCAAACAACGTAGCGTTTGGCGTGGATGGGAAGCTATGGGAGCATAGGCCGTAATACAAAAAAGCGCTGGGATATTTCATCATATCTCAGCGCTGAGATTTTTTTATGCATCAAAAATACGCAAGAAAATTGGCCCTTCGACGAAACAAGGAATTCGTTTTGCCGAAGGGCCAGCGGTCATTCTCCTGAAGCGTACAGCGAAGGGGTTTGGCCGGTATACTGGTGGAAAACCTTGGTAAAATAGCTGGAATCCTCATAGCCGACGCAGGCGGCCACGTCGCGCAGCAGCAGATCGGGCTTTTGACGCAGGAGCATTTTGGCGGCTTCCATGCGGCAGCGGGTCAGATATGCGTTGAAGGTGGTGTTGCTGTATTTGCGGAAAAGGCGGCTCAGGTACGTTTGCGAAATGCCGATTTCGTCGCATACGCTTTGCATACTCAGCGGCTGGGCAAAGTTTTCTTCCACATATTGCACGGCGCAGTCATACAGCTCTTTGGTGGACATTTTTTTGTCGCGCATGCTGCCGCCTTCAAACAGGAGAGAGTAGGCGCTGCTCATCAGGTCGCTGTAAGAATTCGCGCAGCGGATCAGCTCGTTGGATTCCAGCAAAATATCGTCCAGACGGTTGGCCACAGGCTGGCGGATGGAGGCGATCTGGTGGATGAGCTGCCGCATCATGTGCCAGACCTGGCGCTGCGGCATTTGCGCGCGCTCCCATTCGATGGCCAGCGAGATGAAATAATCCTTGACCATGCGCGTTTTGCCGACGGAGACGAAATAACTCAGCTGCGACAGATCGGCGGTGGGCAGCTTGATGCGTTCGTCGCTGACGTCGCCGCCGCTCAGCTGCAAAATTTGATGCTTTCCGATCACGGCCTTGCGGTACAGCATTTGCAGCGCCAGCGCGATAAAGTTTTGCAGCTGGTCGATCGGGCGGGCGCTGGGGGTATAGATGGCCGTCCAGGTGGAAAGGTTTCCGGGCTGCGTGGTATAAACGCTCAGATCGGTCAAAAAGGTTTCCGGGCTGTCATCGGGACATACGAGGATCCGTTCGTCATCGTCGCGGCCGCGCAGCACCTGGAAGCGGTCATGCGTGGGCAGCACCAGGGAGGTATAGCTCAGGGCCTTGGGCAGCGTCATGTCCAGGTTTCCCCAGCGGACCAGGGCAAAGCGGAAGCTGCGCCGCTCATACAGGCGGGACAATTCAACCTTGGCATAGGCCTGGCCGCACGCCAAGGCGGGCAGCAGCGCCGCCGCCTGCTCCATCCGCTCGGCGTCCAGCTTGCCGCGGATTTCCTGCAATATGGCCGTCATTTTGCTGATGCTGACAGGCTTGAGGATATAATCATCCACGCCGACCTGGATGGCGCCCTGCGCGTATTCAAATTCGCCATAGCCGCTGATAATCAGAATATGGATGCCGGGGATAAGCGCGCGCGCCTGCCGCGCCAGATCGATCCCCGTGATGCCGTGCATGCTGATATCGGTAATCAGAAGATCCACGGCGTTTGTTTGCAAAAAGTCTACGGCTTGTTCGCCGCTGGTGCAGGTGCCTGCGATCTGAAAATTCAGCGCGAACTTTTCAACGATATTCTGGATGAAGCGCAGCGCCGGGAGTTCATCGTCAACAAGCAGTACGCGGTACATGAGCATACTCCTTTCAGCAATCAAAGGGGGACTTGGATATATTCTATTGATATTATACCATATTGAATTGTAAAATCCAACACAGTGTCAAATTTTTATAGAATTGTGCAGGAAATTGCAAAATACGTCAAAATGGATAGCGCACGGATGAGATTCCCATAAGCCTATGTTTTTGATGATTCCTATCACGGCTGAGAGAAAGCGAAATACAGAATTCAAGCATTGTGCCGTATTTTTATACTATTTGTATCGGAAAATATTAAACCATATTATATACATTATGCTATTATATCATTAAATCAGGCATATGAAATTTTGCCTGCTGTAAGAAAGGAGTTACCCCCTATGAAGAAACTGTCTTTGCTTCTTGCGGCCATCATGCTGATAGGCTGCATCGCGCTGCCTTCCTTTGCCGAGGAAACGGTTATCAAGGAAAGCGCGTCCGGCTTCTTCTACATCGAGGCCGAGGGCGACCGTCCCCGCCTGAGCGCCGCTTCCGCCGATAAGTTCATCCAGGCGGATGGCGAATGGTTCAAGGATATGAACGGCAACGGCGCCGTGGATCCCTATGAGGATTGGCGGCTGCCCGCGGCGGAGCGCGTGAACGACCTGCTGACCAGGATGAGCATTGCCCAGAAGACCGGTACGCTGGCCTTTGGCGGTATTGGCGGCAAGAATGGCATTACCGTGACTAATTTCAGCGCCGATAACCTCTCCACCGGCCAGACCGGCGTGGCTTTTATCCAGCCCGGTTCCGAGCAGATGACCAGCCACGAACCCTATATCAGCGTAGATAACGTGACCTACGCCCCTGTTGCCTATCAGGTGCAGGATATGTATGAGACCACGATGATCGCCGCGATGACCGGCACGCCCAAAGATCAGCTGGATGTGCTCAACGCCATTCAGAAAATTGCGGAAGATACCGAGCTGGGTATTCCCGTGGTGTTCTCCGGCGACCGCACCTATAACACCTGGGGCGGCATGATTGACGCCGCGCATTATGCACTGGGCGTAGCGGCTGACGAGGAGCTGCTCTACAACCTGCTGAGCGAATATGCCAAGGAATCCGTGGCTATCGGCTATCATCAGGTATTCCATGGCTATGGCAATGAGATCGGCTCCTGGTACGGTGATGATCCCGCCAACATTGCCAAGATGTCCGCGACCGAGACCCGCGCCTATGAGGATAACGGCTTCAACAGCCATTCCAAGCACTTCATTGCCCGCGGCGGCCGCAACGCCTACGTTGCCGCCAAATCCCCTGCCGACCTGATCGACAGCTGGAAGATCGGCTGGAAGGCGGTTGTGGACGCCGGCACACAGTGGATCATGACCAATAACAATGTTGGCATTACCCCCGGTCTGCAAGGCTATATGGACAAGGACACCTACGCGATTCTGCGTGACGAGCTGGGCTATGAAGGCATCGTCTGCCTCGACTGGCCGCTGGGCGCGAACCGCGTCATGTCGCTGACCGGCGTGACCAACGACGGTATTGACGTTTCTACCCTGACGCTGGGCGAGCGCTATACTCTGATCCTCAATGTGGGTGTTGACATGTTCAGCTGCTATGGTACCTGCGTGGGCACCGAACTGAACGACGCTGACGATGCGATTGGCAACTGCTATCATCCTCAGGCGCTGGCGGCTGAAATTGAAGCCGGCAAGTATACCGAGGCCGAGCTGGATGTTCATGTTGCCCGCGTGCTGAAGAACAAATTTGATCTGGGCATTTTCGAGAATCCTTACCGCGATTGGGAGGAAGCGCTTGAAGTGCTGGGCGCGGCCGCCGCGGCGAGCGTGGATACCATTCCCATGAGCACGGCCGATATCGACGCCATCCGCCGTCCCGAAATCAAGGCGATGGAAGAAGAACTGATGGTAAAATCCACCGTGATGCTCAAAAATGATGGTATTCTGCCTCTGAAGGCTGACGCGAAGGTATTTGTTGGCAGCAACAACAGCAACATTCTTGAAGCTGACAAGGCCGCGCTGGCTGCTCGCGCGACGGTGGTTGAGAACGTGGCGGAAGCCGATGTGGCGATTCTGCATGTGACTTCCTTCAACGACGCCTACGATGTGCTGGTCGAAGATGCGCAGGATTACAACAAGCCCATCGTGCTGATCTTTGAAGGCACTGTTGGCCGCAACGGCGCGCAGGCCGAGCCCTACGCCGCGCAGGTGAAGGACGCTGCCGCCGTGCTGATGCAGACCTATAACAATACCCCTGACCATGGCTCTTCCGTTGGTTCTTTCTACCGCTACACCACCGCTTCCGTGACGACTGAAATGCTTTATGGCGACAAGGATCCGGCTGGTAAGCTGGTCTTTGAAGTGCCCGTCGAGGCGCAGGATCTCAGAGTGTCCTGGGGCGAACTGCAGTATGATATCGGCGTGGACGCCAAGACCCGCCTGTATATGGCGATGACCGTGAAGGAAGATCCTGCCGCAGCGCTGCCGACTAACCTGGGCAATGCGCTCTTTACCGCTGGCTATGGCATGAGCTATGCCAAGGCTGCCGATATCGAGCTGAGCCTGCTGACCGTGCCGCAGGAGGCGATTTCTGTAACGACCGAGACCAATGGCCGTACCCGTACCACCGTTACGGTGCAGAACAAGGAGCAGGCGGCGGGTCAGCCTTTCGAAATCAACTTTGTTGCCAAAAACCATGGCGGCGACGGCCTGACTGCCGTGCAGGTGCTGGACGGCGAAACCGTGATTGCCGAGAAGATCGTGGCTGTGACCGAAGGCCAGTTCCGCGTGGTTTCTCTGGAGATCGCGCTGGAGGCCGGCGAGCATACCATTACCGTGGGCAATATGAGCACGACCATTACCGTCAAGTAATTTATCGTCCCTGAGGGGCTGCTGCGGGCAACCGCGGCGGCCTCTTTTTGACAGATCGTGGAAACAAAAATTGTTTCGCAAGGAAACCGTGCCGGATTTTCCTTGTAATGTACAGCATTTTACGGTACAATTTCGTTGTATTCTGTGGCATAATAAGAGTGAAAAGAATAAAGGATGCTTTTTAAGCAATCTAAGGCAAAAGGAGCGATGAAACATGAACGTGTTCAAAAAGCTGATTGCCGGCGCGATGGCCGCCATGATGATCTCTATTCCCGCCCTCTCCCTGGCTGAGCGCCCGAGCATTACGGCCCATAAGGCCAGCGGCGTCACCATCGACGGCAAGCTGGACGAGTGGAATCTGGAGTCTCCCGCTGTGGTGGATCAGGCCGAGCAGGTGATCCGCGACCTGAGCTTCTGGCAGGGCGCCAACGACTGCAGCGCCAAGTTCTATCTGGCCTGGGACGAAACCAACCTGTATATGGCGGCGGATGTGACCGAGGATTCCCCGCTGGGCGCGATCGAGATGCTGCCCATCGACGGCGAAGACAACCTCAAGCTCTATATTTCCACCGATCCTACCGCTGATCCTGAGCGCACGGCCTATGGCACCAACGACTTCCTGGTGTTCCTGATTATGGACGAAGGCTATTGGGATACCGCCATCGACCGTTCCATGGTAGATAAGGAGCTGCGTCAGCGCTTTGTCAGCAAGGGCATGGACGGCGGCGAGAGCGCGATCGACGGCTATGAGTGCGCCGTGGACATGACCACCACCGGTTTTACCTTTGAGTGCGTGATCCCCTGGGCGGCTTTCTCCAACAACAAGATCGCGGTGTATGAACCCAAGACCGGCGACGTGCTGTCCGTCAACTTTGCCATCACCGATATCAGCTACCCCTGCCCCGGCACGGAGTACATTCCGCAGATGGCTTGGAGCGGCACCAGCGCGATCCAGACCAATCCCAGCGAATGGGGCTGCGTGACCCTGGCCGACTAAAAAACGTGATCCTGCCGGAAGACGGAACAAAACCGCCTTCCGGCGTTTTTTGTGAGGTGACGGGATGAAAAAGATCGTATGGCTCGCAGCCGTTCTGATGCTGGCAAGTCTGTCCGCGTTGGCCTGCGCGGAGACCTTCCAGGTATCGCCCGCGGGCATGAGCATTGGCGAAGCGCTGGCCGTGTGCCAGGATGGCGACGTGATTGAGCTGGCGGACGGCGTATATGCCGAGCCGAAGGAGTCTTTCCCTCTGACGGTGCAGAAAACGGTTAGAATCTGCGCGGCAGAGGGCGCGACACCGGTGATTGACGCTCCGGCCTTTCAGGCGGCGCTGCGCGTGGAAGCGCCCGGCGTTGAGCTGTATGGGCTGGATGTTCATATGCGGCGCACAGGAATTTATGCGATTGACGATGATATGACGGTAGAAAACTGCCGGATCATATTGGCGGATGAGGCGTGGAGAACCTCCTCATGCGCCATTTGGTTTGGCGGCATTTACCGGGCAAAGCTGCTTGACTGCGCTTTTGCGGGGTGCAGCATATCGCTGGCCGGGCCGCCGCTGAGCGAGCGCAGCAAAAATCTGCCGGTGCTGACGGGCTTGTTTGAGGTTGGCGAGGAGAGGGCGTACTTTACCTCCCATACGATCGAGGGCTGCACGGTCAATGGCCGTCCCCTGTTCTATGCCGTGGAGCAGGAGCGCGTAACGGCGCCGGCGGACGCGGGACAGATCATTTGCGTGGGCTGCGGCAGCGTAACGGTGGAGGACGCTGATGTATCGGACGGCAGCATGGGCATGGTGCTGGTATATAATGACGAAGTAGAGCTGCGCCGCTGCAAAGCGGATCGCTGCGGCGTGTTTGGCATTTATGTGGCCAAGTGCGGCGGCGGGCTGCTGGAGGAATGCTCGGCGGAGGGTACCAACCATGGTCTGGACATCCGCGCAAGCGATCATATCAAGCTGCTTCGCTGTGAGGCGCGCGCCTGCGATCAGGGGCTGTTTTTTGCGCATGTGAATGACAGTGTGATGGCGGACTGCAGCGTGACGGATACCGGCCAGGGCTATTTCACGGCGGGCGGATTGCAGAACCTGTTTATTAACTGCCGCGCGGTGAACTGCGAAAACGGCTTTAACCTGCAAAAGGAACATGACGCGGTGATGGTTGGCTGCACGGCGGAAAACTGCACCGTTTGCGGTGTGCGCCTGGACTGGACGCCGACAGCGTTTATCCATAACCGGCTGGGCAATAACTGGGTAGGCGTAATGGCGTATGGCGACGTATCCTTTACGATTGCCGACAATCAGTTCGAAAATAATGTCAGCTGCGGACTGTATCTGCGCGATATTGCATACAGCCGGATCGGGGGCAATGTTTTTATCGGCCATGAAAAATGCAGCGTGCAGGCTGTGGGGGAGATGCATTTTTCCGTCTGGCAGGAAAATGCGCTTGACCTGCCGATACAGGCGGATGAAAGCGCTGTGTTTGATGGCGAGTACGCGGTGCAGAAATAACCAAATGGAACAGAAAAACAGTCCTTTCCAGAGCCGGAAAGGGCTGTTTTAAATATGAGGCTTTATTTGTAAGTCTTTTTCTGATAGGTGACATAGACCAACTGTATGCGGGGAATGGGATCCTCCGTCAGCGTTGGTTCCGATACGACGCCGTATGCGGTGATATACATTCCTTCGGTAATCATGTCGTTGATATAGCCGTCTGCCAACAGGATCATGGGATATTTTTTGTTATCCAGAAGGCCGTTTGCCTCAAATGCCAGGCCGGAGGGGGTGTGCTGGAGATCGCGGGTATAAAACTCCATTTTCACCAGCTCGCCAACATGCTCGGCAGGCGCATTGGCCAGCTGCTTGCAGTTGAGCTTGGCGGCTTGCTGGCGGAAAGCCTTCAGTCCCTTGTCAATGTTCTCATACTGAACATAGAAAGAGGTTTCGGCAGTGCAGGGAGTTTTGCCCTCCTCGGAGACGGTAATCACCAGATCATGGACCCGCCATGGTTCCGCCTGGCAGGTGTAATGGAACGTGCCGTCCGTGACCGGCGCCGCGGCGGCTTCGCCGCCATCCAGGGACACGGTTACCTGCGCGGCGGCAGATACCTTGCCGCATACGATAATTTCTTCATCGGTATATATTTCGCCATAAGGATACTGCGTCAGCGTGAGCGCGGCAACGCTGTTATCAATGGGAAGGACGGCGGAAAAGCTGTTGTCCGGTCGGCCCTTGAGGCTGGCTGTCAGCGTGTATTCCTGCCGGCCATCCAGTTCAAGGGGCGCGGAGAGGGAGTATGCGCCGTTCTTTCCGGCTGTTGCGGTAGCAGTCTGACCACCGGCGGAGAATGTAATAAGCGCGTTTTCCTCGCTTGTGCCGGAAAGCGTCAGCGTGCCCGTATGGGCGTTGACGATCCAGTCGCCGCCAGGAACCAAATCAACGCAAGGCGTTTTTTGCAGTGTCATGCCATAGACAGGAGGTCTGTCATAAAAGAAGACATAACCGATAGTGCTGGCCGTGTTATCCTGCTTGAGATAGCTCAGGCGCGAAGCGCGCTGCGTGAAGGAGACATAAGTAACGGTCATGGCCTGGCCGTTTTCAATACTCAGTGCTCCCAATCCCGATTCGTAGCATAGCGGGGGTATGGAATTGAAGGAAAAGGTATAGAACTTGTTGGGATAGCGCCAATCCTCTTTAACATTGTACAGGGTATAACGTTCGCTTCCCCAGCTTTCTTCGATCTTGCTGCGGATGCTTTTACGCGAATCGCCCTTGATTTCGCTCATGCTCCAAATGTTGCGGGTGGCCAAGTCACTCCATTTTTCATAGCGGATACAGCCCAGCGGCAGCGTGGGGTGATAAACCTCTCAAACGATGCGGCCGCTGCTGAAGCGCTCGCGCACGTCGTTTTCGCTGCATCCGCGGCTGGTACACAGCTCCATGTATTGTTCATAGTTGTCCGGCGTTACAAAGGTCCAGTTATTCAGCCCTTGCTTGAAGCCGATGACCAGACCGTCCGGATCGGTAACGTTTGTGACAGCCAGCGCCGTCCATGGCAAAAGGCAGAGCAGCAGCAACAGCAAGAAACGGCGCTTCATGGCAAAGACCTCCTGTATGCTTTGGGCAGCGGTTATTTTCCCAGAATTTCGCGCTGGGCTTTTTTGGTCAGGTTGGAAAAAATCAAATGGTAGCTGTTTTTGCACAAACGGCGGATCTCCTCTTCCGGAACGCTGCCGTCCAGGAAAACAGAGATCCAGTGCTGCTTATTGCAGTAAAAACCGGGATGAATGTCGGAATATTGTGTCCGCAGGCATTCGCCCAGCAGCGGATCGCATTTAAGCGTCAGCAGCGGATGGCCGCCGTAGAACGCGTGCTCCGGGCCGGGCAGGCACAGTGCGGCATACATTTTGCCGCCTACCATATAACGGTCCCAGCCCCATTCAGCCTTGTAATCATGCGTCGCGCCAGGATAGGAAAGCAAAAGAGCGTCTAAAAAGGGATATGAATGATCCATAAATACCTCACTTCAAGGCATCGCAGTAATGCTGGCAGAGCGTCAGCACATCCTCGCGGATGCTGTCCTCGCCTCGGCGGGCAAAAACGGTATCCAGTATGAATCGGGCAATTTGACGCATGCAGCCTGCGTCCATGCCGCGCGTAGTAACAGCCGGCGTGCCAAGGCGGATACCGCTGGTTTCATTGGGCTTGCGGGGATCGTCGGGAATCATATTTTTGTTGACGGTGATGTGAACGCGGTCCAGCGCCGTTTCCAGGGCGCGGCCGCTCATCGCCTGTCGGCGCAGATCCAGCAGCATCAGGTGATTGTCTGTACCGCCGGAAACCAGCTGCAATCCGCCGTCGGTCAATGCGTCGGCCAGGGCGCGGGCGTTTGCGATTACGTTCTGCTGGTAGCGGACAAAGTCTGGCTGCGCAGCTTCATGCAGGCAAACAGCCTTGGCGGCAATCACATGCAGCAGCGGCCCGCCCTGCGTGCAGGGGAATACAGCCTTGTCCACCGCCTTTGCATATTGGGCTTTGCAAAGGATCAGGCCGCCGCGGGGACCGCGCAGGGTCTTGTGCGTGGTGGTGGTGACGATATCGGCGTAAGGCACTGGCGACATATGCACGCCAGCGGCGACCAGACCGGCGATATGCGCCATGTCAACCATCAGATAAGCGCCAACTTCGTCACAAATATGGCGGAAAATGGAAAAATCGATGGCACGGGGATAAGCAGAGGCTCCGGCGACGATCAGCTTGGGACGCAGCTGCAAGGCTTGCTCACGAACGGCGTTGTAATCGATCCAGCCTTTCGCGTTGGTGGCATAGCCGTGGAATTGATACAGTTTGCCGCTGAAATTGACGGGCGAACCGTGCGTCAGGTGGCCGCCGTTGTTCAGACTCATCCCCAGCACGACGTCGCCGGGCTGAAGCAGCGCCATGTAGGCGGCCATATTGGCCTGGCTGCCCGAATGCGGCTGCACGTTGGCGTGCTCCGCGCCAAACAGCGCCTTGGCGCGTTCGATTGCCAGTGTTTCCACCTCGTCCACATATTCGCAGCCGCCATAATAGCGGCGGCCAGGATAGCCCTCGGCGTATTTGTTGGTCAGGCAGGTAGCCATGGCCTCCCGCACGGCGGCGCTGGCATAGTTTTCGGAAGCGATCAGCTCCAGATGGTCTGCCTGACGCTGCTCTTCGCGGGCGATGGCGGCGGCAAGGATCGGATCAAGCAAGGTTGACATGGTTTGGTCTCCTTTCGGGAAGCATAGTTACCACTTGTTATGTACTATCTCGGCAAAGCCGGTAAAATCGCGCACGGTAACGATTGTGCCGTCGTCAAGCACCGCCCGGCCATGAAAGCGGCCAAAGACCTGATGCTGGTCGGTGGAAAGCAGGAGCGCGTTCGTGCGGGCGGCACGGTCAAGAACGGGAACAAAATCCATTTCAAACCGACCGTCGTCACTGGTAAAGCGCCAGGGCGATAAAAAATCATTTTGACCGTTTTTTTGCGGAATGTGGAAGTATATCTGGCTCAGCTTGTGCGCAATGCCGTCATAAAACAACATGTTCTCGCTGGCCGTGCTGCGGTCGCCAAACCCGCAGCCAATATTGAAGCCAAACGAATGCCCGTTGCGGACGCCTGAGGCCGATCCCCAGTACCAGGTGCATTTGTATGGCCATACGCCGCGCCCCCAGTCCAGCACGCCGAAGGCGGTGGCGGGAGAGAAAAGATATTCGCGCCCGTCATACATGACACGTCCCTTGGCACGCAGGCAGTTGACTTTCTGATTGTAATAAAATGCGCGTGGATTTCCGCCAAACGGGGTAACGATGACCATGCTGTCGCGCGGAGGCTGCGAGAGCGTGAGGTCAAACGCCAACGATTTATGGCCGCAGAAGTTTTCCATACTGCCAAAAAGAACGCGGCGGCAGCCGTCGTGCAAAAAGGAGAGGGTATAGCCCTTGCCCTGCACGCGAATGTCGCCGCGCTGGGAAGAAGCGGGAAGGCCGCGCTTTCCCATGGGCGCCAGCCCCAGGCGGGTAGCGGTGTTTTCCCACCGGTTTTCGAAATCCAGCAGAGAAATGCTGTCCAGGCTCATATAGCCATTATCCGCTGCCGTCAGCGCCAGCCCAAAGGAATCGTTGCCGATATAATAATAATCCCATTCCTTGATTCGCCATTTGGGAGCGGCGATGCGGCTGCGGTCATAACGGCGCAAAAGGGATGTGGCATAGCCGCAGGCAATCAGCCTGCCATGTTCGTCATGCAGATCACCTGCCTGGGTGATGCGCTGCTGCACAGAGCCTGCCATGCCGCCCCCTCCTTATTTTCCGTAACGCTGGGCATTATCCCGCTGATAGTCGCGCTTGAGGTTATGCTGATGCTTGGCATAGTAGGCCTGGGCAAACTCTTCGGCGGAAACGCCGGCGCAGAGCAGAACGTCGTTGAAATACATGGCAACATCCACCATCTCTTCAATAAAGCGTTCGCGGGGGATGGAGGGCGTCAAAAGAACCTCCTGTTTGGCCTTTTTGACCACGTCAATAACCTCGCCGATTTCGCCCACCATCCAAAGCAGCTCGGGCTTGAGCCGCGCGGGAACAACTCCGCCCCATTCGGGGTGCGATTGCTGCAGCTCGCGCTGCATGGAAAAAAGGTCGGAGATGCGCAGATCCTTGATTTCTTGTTCCCAGATCAGATCGACCGTCAGCGCCTGCATGGTGGTATAGCGGTAGCGCACGTCAAAATGATCGTAAAAATGCCCTGCATCATACAGCGCGGCGGAAATGCCGGCGTTCGTGCCGGAAAGCAAGTCAATATCGCGGTCGCCCACCATTACGCATTCAGCCTTGTCTAAATGATGCTTTTCGACCAAATGCAGTACGGCGTCCGGCGCCGGTTTGTTGGGAAAACCGTCTGCCCGGGTGACAAAGTCAGTAAAATACTGCTTCATCCCGTGCGCTTCGAGCGCCCGGATGGTTTCGGGGCCGCTCAGCGTGTACAGATAGTTGTGGCCGCCCTGCTCATGGATGCTTTGCAGCGCTTGCTTTACGCCGGGAAAAGGAAAGATAGGCTCGTCAAGCCGTTCCTTGGCATGCTGGCGATAGCGCGCCATAACAGCGTCTTCCAGCTCGGGCGCAAGCGCTTTGCAGGCATAGTGCAGGTTCACCTTGGTCAGAGGGATCAGCGTTTCCATGGAAACATCCAGCCCCTCTTCGCGCAGGCTTTGCTGGAAGACGCTGTTGATGCGCGGATAGGTATCAAACAGCGTGCCATCAAAATCCCAGATAAAATGAGTAAATTTCATTTGCTCTTATTTTTTTCCGTCCAGTACGCTGGTGCAGTGCGGGCAGCGGGTGGCCTTTTCGTCAATCACACTCTGGCAGAACGGGCACTTGCGCGGCGCGGGAGCGGGGGCAGGCGCGGGCTTTTTGGGCGTAAGCCGGTTTATGACCTTGATTACGGAGAAAACGCACAGCGCGACCAGAATAAAGTCGATGACCGTTTGGATGAAATTGCCATAGTTGAAAGTAGCGATACCGGCGGCTGCCGCGTCTTCCAGGCTGGAGATCACAACGCCTTCCGGGGCCTTGCCCAGCAGCAGGAACATGCCCGATACATTGGTGCCGCCGGTAATCAGGCCGATGACGGGCATGAACAGATCATTGACCAGGGAAGTTACGATTTTGCTGAATGCGCCGCCAACGACAACGCCGACAGCCATGTCCATCACGTTGCCGCGCATGGCGAAGGTCTTGAATTCCTGCAAGAATTTTTTCATCACGAATAAACCCCTCTCATTTGTAGTCGCTCTTATTCTACCATGACGCAATGGTCAGTTCAAGGGAAAAAACAGCAAAATTCTTGCCTGAATGGAGAAAATGCATTATAATGGAAAAAATGCCGGGAGGGGAGAATATGAGAGCGCTTTTGATTGGCGGAACGGGCGTAATCAGCACCAGCGTAACGCGGCGTTTGTGCGGGCTGGGCTGGGAGGTTACGCTGCTGAACCGGGGCATGCACGCGGAGCTAATGGAAAATATGCCCGTAAGGCATTTGCGGGGAGATATTCGTGAAGAGAAGCGGATCATGACGCTGCTGCGCGGCGAGTGGTTTGATACCGTGTGCAATTTTGTGGCCTATACGCCGGCGGACGTGGCGCGCGATATCCGTCTGTTCCGCGACAGGACGGAGCAGTATGTATTCATTAGTTCCGCGTCGGCTTATCAAAAGCCGACGCTTGACCTGCCCATCTGCGAGGATACGCCGCTTGATAATCCATACTGGGCGTATTCGCGCAAAAAAGCGGCGTGCGAGGGGCTTTTGATGCAGGAATACGCGGCAAGCGGGTTCCCGGTTACGATTGTGCGGCCCAGCCATACCTATTGCGAGCGCAGTCTGCCGGTACAAATCCACGGCAGTCAGGGCGCATGGCAGGTGCTGTCGCGCATGCGGCAGGGAAAGAGCGTGCCGGTCGCGGGAGATGGCGAATCGCTTTGGACGGTAACCTGGGCGGAGGATTTTGCGGTATATTTTTGCGCGCTGCTGGGAAATGCGGCGGCGCTGGGTCAGGCGTTTCATATTACCAGCGATGAGGCGCTGACGTGGAATGCCATTTATCGCTGTATTGCGGCAGAGCTGGGCGCGCAGTACCGTCCCGTGTATCTGCCCGCGCAGGCGCTGGCGCAGAGCCAGGAATATGATTTGCGCGGCTCTCTTTTGGGTGACAAGGCATACACAACGGTATTTGACAATCGCAAGGTGCGGCAGGTCACAGGGATCGGCCCCATAAAATTTATGCCTTTTGCCGAGGGCGTGAAGCGGTCGGTTGCGCGTTTCCTGACGTGCGGAGATTTGCAGCGGGAAGATCGGGAATTTGATGCGTTTTGCGACCGGGCGGAGGAGCTGGCGCAGCACTTGACAAACGCAATGCGCCTGTGATACAGTGATAAACGAAACTGAATAACTGTCAGCGGTCGCCGCCGGGCTGCCGCTGATACGCCGGATGCTTCGTCGTTAGGCCTTTGAAGACGAAGCATGCCGGCATTTTTGTTTTGAAAGGGGAAAAATCATGAAGAAAAAGTTTTTACGCTATGTAACGATGAGTGTTGCAGGGATGCTGGGACTGTCCTGCTACATTCTGGCGGATACGTTTTTTGTTTCCGCGGCGCTGGGCGGAAGCGGCCTGGCGGCGCTGAATCTGGCGATTCCTGTATACGGCGCAGTGCATGGCGTGGGGCTGATGCTGGGTGTGGGCGGCAGCATTCGCTATGCGTTCTTCAGCGGGCAGGGCAAGTGCGCAGCCTGCGACGCGGTATTCAGCGGAGCGTTCGTATGGGCGCTGCTGTTTTCGCTGGCGGGCGTGCTGTTGGGCGCTGCGGGCGCGGACGTCATTACGCATTTTGTGCGCGCGGACGAGGCGGTATATGGCATGACGCGCGCCTATCTGCGCTTGATTCTGCTGTGCTCGCCGCTGTTTATCGTCAATGAAACGCTGCTGGCGTTTGTCCGCAGCGCCGGCGCGCCGCGACTGACCATGCTGGCTATGCTGGGTGGCAGCGCAGGCAATGTTGCGTTGGATTATCTGTTCATGTTTCCGCTGAAAATGGAGATCTTCGGCGCGGCGCTGGCGACCTGCCTTGCGCCGGCGATCAGCCTGATGATTTTATCATCATTCTTTTTCCGGCGTTGTCAAGGCTTGCGCCTGATACGCCGGGTTCGGCTGCAAGGGATTCTGGCGGGCGGCGTGCCGTCGCTTTTGGGTGAGGTATCGGCAGCGGCGGTCATGATGCTGTTCAATATGCTGCTGATGCGGCTGCACGGCAACATCGGGGTGGCGGCATACGGCATTATAGCGAACCTGTCGTTAATTATGCTCTCGGTCTATAACGGAATCGGGCAGGGCGTACAGCCGTTGATAAGTCATGCTTATGGTGAAAACCGCCTGGATAAAGTGCGGCGGCTGCTTGCCTGGACGGCGCTGCTGACGGGCATTTGCGCCGCTCTGATGTATGCCGGTATATTGCTGGGCGCGGAGCGGGTTGTCGCCGTGTTTAACCGCGAGGGCGATGCAGCGCTGGCGGCGCTTGCCGCGCAAGGATTGCGCTGCTATTTCCTGGATGGCCTGGCGCTGGGCGGCAACGTGGCGCTGTGCGCTTGTCTTTCCGCCGTTCGGCGGGAACGCGTGGCGCAGCTGTTGGCGTTGATGCATGGCTTTGTGCTGGTCATTCCGCTGGCGCTGCTGTTTGCCGCGGTATGGCAGACAAGGGGGCTGTGGCTGGCTTTCCCGATGGCGGAAGCGCTGACGCTGCTGGCAGGCGGATGGTACTGCGCGCGGCAAAAAAGAAAGACGGCTGATACTTGGCCGTCTCAGAGCGTTGATAAAGCCCGCAAACGCAAAAATTCCTTCGAAGAAAGAGAAAATCGAAGGAATTTTTGCTTGCTGCGTCAACTTCACTTGCAGATGGCGGTCACTTACGTCTGTGTAAGCTCCCTTATCTGCAAGCTCGTTTCCTTGCCTTGCAGACTTTCTCAACCTCTGCCAGTCTGTTGACTTTGTCAACAGACTGAGACGGCTGATATTTGGCTGCCTTTTAAGGTGTTCTTAGTTATTATAGTCCCAGTTTGTGGCGGGGGTCAGCTCCAGCGAAGCGGGATACTGCCCTTCCTTGCGCAGGACAAAGCCAAAATCGCAGTTGAGGTTGCGGCTGCCGGAGGGAACCAGAATACCGGCTGCCTCGGCGGTGGTATCCTCGCTCGCTTCCAGAACGCTGGCAACCATGGGGAAAGTCGTTACGCGCACGGTTGCCTTGACCTCCTTTGGCATGGTCACGCGCACGGTGTAGAGGCCGGGATACAGATCGCGGATCTGATAATGACCAAAGACGTCGGTCTCCGTTTCCGCAACCAGTTCGCCATATTGATACAGCGCGATCTTTACGCCCGGCAGGTTTGGCTCGCCTGCATCCTGCAAGCCGTTGCCGTTTTCGTCGATCCAGGCTGTATCGCCCAGAATACCCATGGCGCCGATGCCGATATGGCAGTTAGTTTTGTGTTCGCCCATGCTTAAGGTAAAATCGGCGGAATAGCCCGCGCCGTTTTCCTGCCGCGAAACGTCGCCCAGGATGATGCTGGGCTGTTCGGCGGTATCCGCCGTGCGGGCAAACCGGTAGTTTTCATCCGGCAAATCGCAGCTGATGGCATAATTTCCAGGCTTGAGGCTGCCAAAGGAGAAAGCGCCCTGGGCATTGGTTTGGACGGCGGCAAGCGGCGCGCCGTTTTCATACAGGGTAATGCTGCGGCCTGCGACGCCGTCGTCAGACTGCCCCATGTTCCATACCCTGCCTGCGATGCGCCCATAGCGCAGGATGGCGTATTCCGGCGTATTTTCTGCATGCGGCAGGATCAGCAGATTGCTGGTCCAGAAGCCGTCGATCAGTACGGCGTCGTTTCCGTTTGCGGGAATGCAGTCGCTTTCCAGCGTTACGCGCAGGGTGTATTCGCCTGGCACAAGCGCGTCCAGACAGAACCGGCCGGTCTCGTCCGTTTGCAGCGTATAGGAATGCGTGCCGTATACGCTGCGCAGTGCGACGGTCACTTTGGCAGCACCGGGATCATCGTCGGCACGCTGACCGTCGTTATCGCGGTCGAAGAATACCAGGCCGTTCAGCGAGGCGGGACGGATGACGGCGATATTGCGGTCATTTTGCTGGTCGCCCACGTCAATGCGCAGGGAAGCGATGCCGTTTTCGTCAGCAAGCGCGGGGAAGGGGGAGGAGGCGTCCACGGCAAAGCAGAAGTCCTCCGGCAAGGCTGCATGGATGGTGTAAGCGCCGGGGCGCAGCAAATCGAAAATATACTGGCCGTTGTCCAGCGTGCTGGTTTCATAGATCAGCCCCAGATCGGTGTTTTCCAGGGTGAGGCGAATGCCGGAGAAAACCGGTTCGTCCGCCTCATAAGCGCCGCTGAGGTTTTCATCCTGATAAATCACGCCGCTGAGCGTGCCGGTATGGATGGCATAGAGCGGCTCCAGATGCAAGTCATCCGCGCTGCCAACGGTGAAGGGGGCGGAGACGATGCTTTCCGCGCCGGTTTCCGGCTGCGTGAAGGCGGCGTTGGCGGGCAGCAGGTATTCCAGCATATAGGTGCCGGGCAGCGCGCCCTTGAGATAGAAGCTGCCCTCCGCGTCGGTGTAGGTTGTGGTAGTGTCAGATACCGGCGCGCCGTATTCATCCAGCAGCGTGATCTGAACGTTTTCCATCCCGCCTTTCACGGGCAGCGAGGAAAGGCCCGTGCTGAGCAGCACTGCGCCCGATACGGTGGCGCTGCGGAAGATGCCGCCGTTAATGTTGGAAACGGATTGCCCAGGCAGCAGATGCAGCGGGGCCGCTTCGCCATAGGAGGCGGACTGGAAGATGATATTGTTTTCCACGGCCGCGCCCGTTTCGGAATATTCGGTGAAAACGTAAGCGTCGGTCAGCAGGAAACGCACCGTATGCATGGCGGGCAGCAGGCTGTTGAAAGCATAGCGGCCGTTTTCGTCCGTTTCGGTTTGGGCTACGACGTCGCCGTCCGCGTTGATTGCCTGCACGGTAAAGCCGGGCAAGCCCGCTTCGCCGCCGTCCTGAACGCCGGTAATGTTTTTGTCATTGAACAGCATGCCCGAGACCGCGGCAGGCAGGGTCACGCCGGCGTAAAGCAGCGTGTTCTCCCCATGCGCCAGCGCGCAGGGGATGGTCAGATCTCCCGTTGCGGCGAGGGCGGTAAAATCATTCTGCACTCCTGCGACGGTAAAGACCTGTCCGGCGGGAAGAATGCAGCGAACGAAGCATTCGCCGCCGCGCACAACGGGGATAAAGGCAGTGCCCGCGCCGTCCGATACGGCAGCGGCGCGCACGGTATCCTCCGTGAGGACTTCGACCCGCGCCCCGGCAAACACAGGCTCGTCTGCATCGTATGAACCGTTGGCGTTCAGGTCGTTGTACAGCTGCACGGTAAGCGTACTGACGGGGATTACACCGATGGATTGCACCTGGGCTTCGCTCTGATCGTATACTTTGATCTTGGCCGACTGGGTGAAGGCGTATCCTTCGGTAAAAAGAGAATCGCCGCCGGGCAGCGTGAACATGGCGCTTTCAGGCAGCGCAACGGCCAGGATATAATCATCTCCTGCAAGCAGCAGATCAAAACGGTAGGAACCGCTTTCATCAGTCGTTACGCTGCGGGAAACCCCCGCGCTTTCGCTGGTCAGCGTAACGGTTGCTCCGGCATAGCCGCCTTCGGTGGCCTCAAACCGGCCGTTGAGGTTGACATCGTGCCAGATAACGCCGGAAACGCTGCCCGTGCTGACCGCGCCCACGCCCACGCCCAAGCTGGTGCCGCGCGCTACCGTGAAAGGCTCGGTCATGCCAAAGCTGCTGTCGCAGGGGGGGATGGAGTTGTACCAGCCATTGACCTTTTCGCCCAGAGGGCCGATGATATAGGGCTGCGGCAGCTCGGCGGACAGGCGGTAAGTGCCCGGCGTCAGATCCCAGAAGGTGGCGCAGCCTTCCCTGTCGGAAGTGGCGGAAGCGATGGGCAGCCATTCGCCGTTGGCCTCGTAATAGAGTACAACGGGAACGCCGCGCAGCATGGTTTCGGCGGTAGAACGGCCGCCGTTCTGGTTCTTATCTTCAAAGATAAAGGCTTTGATGTAACAGGAGGCTTTGGAAGCGCCGATGTGCATGTCGTTTCTGGCCTGCCCGGCGCTGAGCGTAAAGGGCAGAGAACGGCTTTGCTTTCCCGAGGCGGGGAGGATCACGCTGCCGCCTTCCTGCGGAAAGACAAACTGATGATCGTCAGGCAGCGTGACCTCCAGGAAGTATTCTCCGGCGTTCAGCCCTGTGAAGGCATAAGTGCCGCTGCTATCCGTGGTCTGCTGGGCAACCAGCGTGCTGCTGCCGTCGCTTTCCAGCCGATGCAGCGCAACCGCGACCTTGCTTAGCGCGCGCGCGCCCTCGGTATACAGGCCGCTTCCGCTATTGTCATACCATACCTGCCCGGATACCGACGCGCCGTCTGCCAGGGCACAGCATGGGATCAGGCAGCATAGAAACAGGAAAAACAGCGACAAATACAGGGATTTACGCATCGTTAAGCCTCCATTTTCGGGCAAAAATGCTGTTCTCTTTAGCAATGATCGTACCACAGCGCGGCAGAAAAGTCAATTATTCTCAGCGGATGCGGCAGGGTTGGGGATACAGGGGCAGAGGCGGGGGACACTCGGGCGCGCAGCCGGAGGTAAACATGGGACGGTTGGCGACGGCCCAAGCCTCGATGCAGGCGTCCAGGCATACGTCGGCCTGGCAGCCATCCACGCAGGCACAGCCGCGCGCCAGACGCACGGAAGCGCCAAACAGGATACGGCTGCGGCACAGGTCGCGTTCGCTGCCGCACAGCCGCAGCTGTAGCGGCACCTCGATCTCGGCGCGCGCCGTATAACGGCAGCCGCGCTGGTCGCACAGCGTGCAAAGCAGCGGAATGTGGGCATGCAGGGAAATGCCGCAGCAGGAGGAATCGCAGCGCTCGTAGCGGATGCACTCTTCCTCGGCGCAAACGTCAACCAGGCGCAGCGGCATGCAGGCGTCGGCGGGGATGCCGTCCAAACACAGGATGAAGCGCTCATAACGCAGGAT